>NZ_JAMYTN010000029.1:0-41474 GCF_040322455.1 Mesorhizobium sp. M0139 | reverse complement strand
CCAAAAACTCCATGCCTTGCGATATCGCTGGCGTGAGCCACCACGAAAGCGCAAGTTTCAGTCCATGCCAAAGCTATCTTAGCGCCTATGCCCTCGAGGGGGAGATGTCGCCGAAGGCGACAGAGGGGGTCGGTTCGACTGGACGCGGCGCCCTGCACCAGACGGAAGTTGGCGCTTCACGCGAGACGACCCCCTCTGGCCGCTTCGCGGCCATCTCCCCCTCAAGGGGGGAGATCAGCGGCGTCGCCTCCTCCAATGTTGCACTGCGTTAGATTTGTTGCATTGCGATATCGACCCATAGGGCGGAGTCTTGGGCCGACTGTCAACGGCTGCGCCGTGTCCCGTTGGGCGCGCACAGCTGCGGCACGTATGATCCCGGCGCGATCGTTGCTCGCTCCAAGGCGGGATCATGCACCAGCACGAGGTGGCAAATCGTGTCAGCATCGTTCCGGCCCGATATCGAAGGACTGCGCGCCTTGGCGGTGGCAGGCGTGATCGCCTTCCATTTCGGCTTCACCGGTCTGCCCGGCGGCTTCACCGGCGTCGACATCTTCTTCGTCATCTCGGGCTATCTGATCACAAAACACCTGCTTGCCGAAATCACCGAGACCGGGCGGCTGAACCTGTGGCGCTTCTACGCCAGGCGCGCCCGGCGGCTGTTGCCGGCGTCGCTGTTCGTCATCCTCGCCACGCTGGTGGCCGGCGCCTTCATCCTGTCGCCGGAGGAACAATCGCTCTATTCGAGGGGCGCCATGTTCGCCTCGGCCTACATGATCAATCTGTGGCTGATCCGCTGGTCGTTCGATTATTTCGCCGCCGATGCGGCCAGCAACCCGTTTGTCCATTTCTGGTCGCTGTCGGTGGAGGAGCAGTTCTATGTCGCCTGGCCGGCGCTGCTTGTGCTGGCGGCATGGCTGCGCCCCGGCAAGCGCGGCGCGATCCTGGTGATCGGCATTGCCGGCCTCGTCTCATTCGCCGTCTGCGCGTGGCTCACCACGGTCTCGCAGCCCTGGGCCTTCTATTTCTCGCCGCTACGCGCCTGGGAGTTCGCCGCCGGCGGGCTGGCCAGCATGGTGCCGCAGCAAGTCTGGCAAAACCGCCCGCGGCTCGCCACGCCGCTGGCGTGGCTCGGCCTGGCGCTGATTGCCAGCGCCTATCTTTCCTTCAGCGACGAAACGCCCTTCCCGGGTTTCCTCGCCCTAGTGCCGGTGGCCGGCACCGTGCTGTTGCTGCTGGCAGGAGCGGCGCACGCGCAGCAGGAGAGCGCTAAGAAAAGCCCGATCGTGGCACTGGCGCTGCCGCCCCTGCAATGGATCGGCAAGCTCTCCTACTCGCTCTATCTCTGGCACTGGCCGGTGATCGTCTATGCCACGATGCTGACGCCGGAACTTTCGCCGCTGCAGCGGCTCGGCTGCTTGGCGCTGACGCTGGCGCTGTCGGGGTTCACCTATCATGTCATCGAAAACCCGATCCGCCGCAATGGCTGGCTGATGGCCAGTGCGGCGCGGGCGCTGGTGCCGGCCGTCCTCCTGACCGGCACCGGCGTCGCAGCCGCCTACGCCAATGCCAGGCTTGTCGTCCACGATCTGGACCCTGAGCAGCGCAGCATTGCCGCCAGCGCCGCGCAGCCGTCCACGGCGCGCGCGGCCGGCTGTATTCTCTCCTTTGAGACGGTGACGCCGAAGGCCTGCGTGTTCGGCAACAAGGACGCCGGGCGCTCGATTGCGCTGTTCGGCGATTCGCATGCCGACCACTGGTCGACGCCGCTGATCGAGGCGGCGGCCAAGAACAATTATCGCCTCGTCACCTATCTCAAATCGTCCTGCCGTGCCTCGCGGGTGACGACCTGGAACTGGCGGCTGAAGCGCGACTACACCGAATGCGACCAGTGGCGGGAGCAATCGGTCAAGGACATTATCGCGTTGCACCCGCACATGGTGGTGATCTCGGAATTCTCGATCGGCAATGTGATGAAGGAATCGCCCGAGGAACTGAAGCACGCCGATTGGAACGAGGAGTGGAAGGCCGGCCTGCGCTGGACGCTGGCGGCATTCAGCCGGGCCGGGATCAAGGTCGCGGTAATCCGGGACGTTCCCTACAATGGAAGCTATGCCGACAAATGCGTGGCGCGGGCGCTGTGGCGCGGGCAGGTGCCTGAAGTCTGCGACACGCCGAGGGACGCGGCGGCGAACGACGACATCGCCGCGGCCGAGCGCGACGTCATGCGCAGCGTGCCCGGCGCCACCTATGTCGACCTGACCAGCCAGTTCTGCGACGCCCAAACCTGCCACGTGTTCATCAACGGCCAACTCGCCTTCCGCGACCGGCACCACCTGGCGACGCCATTTGCTGAATCACTGGAGCCGGTCTTGGAGAAGGCGGTGTTTTAGGGGGCGGCGAGGTAGGGGGACCTGACGGCTGACCGCTCAGTTGATGCGAGCTATGCCACAAACACATCCTCTCGATGGTGAGCGAGGTAAGCCTGCTGCGGCGGGGTGAAGGTGCTAGTGCGCCAGACGGCGGGGGCTTCGGCAAAGCCGAAACTCTGCATCACCAATTGCTCGAATCCGAGCCGCCGCAAATCAGTCTTGTCGACGCGCTGGGATATGAGGACCTGCCCGCTATCTTCAAAACTGATGAAGCCACGGTCAAAGAGGTGGTCGGCATCAGGCGTGAGGAGCAGCCCGTTCATGCCGTCCAAGCGCTCCTGCGCGGAAGCGCATAGGCGCCAAGGCTTGATGTGGCTTGCAATCAGCAACGAGGGATTGGTGACCCCTGTGAGTCGGCACGAGCGCTCCATGGCTTCGACATTGGAACGAAATTTACCTTGGCCGCGACGAGCTTGAATGACGCTCGTCTTTACAGTGTCCTCGAGTTGGAGGTCGTCTCGGATACGGCGCTCAACGACGTCCTCTAAAATTTCATTGACGACTCCGAAAGTGAGACTGTTTGCGCCACCACGCCTCAAAGCTTCGCGGTCGAAAGCTGTACCCGCGACAATTGTGTGAAACACCTCTTGCGATACGCTCGCGAGATAGGCGTTTTGACGGCCTGATCCGGAGTTTGGGTCGATGGGCGAGTGTCGGGCAGGCAGAAGCGGACCCAATTCGCCAATTATGTCCGACGGGCGCACCGTCGGCAGGAGCGGCGCCCAATACACCGGGAGAAGCCAACCTTCCTCGTTCCAATTGGCTCCAGTGTTCTTGAACTCCGGTGGTTTCGGTGCTGTGAATGCAAACTCCGCTACCCGACCAATATAGCGCACGGCTTGACCGAAAAAAGACAACACGAGGTCACCAGGTGTCGCCCGACGCATATTTTTGTAGAACTCGCTGCGTGCCCCATTCTTCTGAGTTTTGGGCGACCAGAGATATTGCCCGTCGATCTCTTGGCGGGCGGTCTGACTGTGATTTACCCACCAGAATTGCGACATCGTTTTGGTTTTAATAGTTGCCGTCGGCTGGATAAGCTCTATTCGAGACCTGTCTCGCCTTCAAGCAGGGAGCCGACCTTATTGCCAGGTGCGACAGGCGGCGTAACTGCATCTTTCGGCGAGACACCAAGAAGAGCGTAGGGCGACGATAGTCGCCGCCCCCCCCCCGCTTGCAAATCCCCACCCAAATGCCATCTACATCACAGGCGCACCGCCGGTGCGCGGCATCCACGGAGCATTCACTTGACGCAGCGAAGCGGCAGTGCGGACTTGCCGCTGCATGGCGGGCGGGTTCCGAAATGGCTGGGCGATCGTATGACGCGACTGGGCGCGGTGTTGTGCGAGGCGATCATCCATCACTATGGCCGCGACGAGCTGTTGCGGCGGCTGGCGCATCCGTTCTGGTTCCAGTCCTTCGGCGCCGTCATGGGCATGGACTGGCACTCCTCAGGCATCACCACCTCGGTCGTCGGCGCGCTGAAGCGCGGGCTGAACCCGATGTCGCGGGAGCTCGGCATCCATGTCTGCGGCGGGCGCGGCGCGCATTCGCGCAAGACGCCGCAGGAGCTGACCGCGATCGGCGAGCGCGTCGGCATCGATGGTGCGGCGCTTGCCACCGCCAGCCGCCTGGTCGCCAAGGTGGACAGTGCGGCCGTGCAGGACGGTTTCGACCTCTATCTGCACGGCTTCATCGTCACCGACGACAGCCGCTGGGTGGTGGTGCAGCAAGGCATGAACGGCGACAGCCGCCAGGCGCGGCGCTATCACTGGCTGTCGGAAGGGCTGACAAGCTTCGTCGACCAGCCGCATGCGGCGATCGAGGGCGAGCGGCAGGGCGAGATCGTCAACCTCACCGACCATCGCGCCGAGCCGTCGCGGACCGGACAGCTCGATTTGTTGAAGACCATGAGCCCGGAGCGGATCCTTGACGAGCTTGCCCTGCTGGAGCCGCCGCCGAAAGCGGAGCCTGCGAAGCCCCCGGCGCAGCCGATGCTGCCCAATCTGGTGATGCCGGCACATCATGACGTGCGCGAGAGCGACATCGTCATGCACCGGCTGCACGGCAACATTTCCGCGGCAATAGAAAGCGGGCCGGCCGATTTTCCCGAACTGCTGCTGGTGCCCGGCGTCGGCGCGCGCACAGTGAGGGCGCTGGCCATGGTGGCGGAAGTGGTGCATGGCGCGCCTTGCCGCTTCTCCGATCCGGCGCGCTTTTCGCTTGCCCATGGCGGCAAGGACCGGCACCCCTTCCCGGTGCCGCTGAAAGTCTATGACGAGACGATCGCGGTGCTGAAATCGGCCGTCGGCAAGGCCAAGCTCGGCCGCGAGGAAGAGCTCGGCGCGCTGAAGCGGCTGGATGGCGAAGCGCGGCGGCTGGAGCGCTACGTCACCGGGCCGAGCCTGAAGGAAATCGTCGCCGGCGAGTTCGATCAGTCGCATCTGCTGGGAGGGCGCAGTGTGTTCGGGTGGGAGGGGGCGGCGGAAAGCGACGACGGTTCAGACAGGGGCCGCCAGTAGCGGCCTGTCCATCATGCAGAGATAGTGCGCGGCCCATAGAAACACGTGCTCGGCTTGTTTTGATAATGCTTGCAAAGACCCATTTCTCAAGTGATGCTCTGCCAGGCGAGGCTCGGCATGAAGACATTCGCATGGACGTTGGTTTTCGTGCTGCTGGCGATTGGCGGCGCGATCGCCCAAACGACGCCTGAGCCTGCCATACTGGCATATACACCGCCGATGCACTTCGTCGTTGTACGCAACAGCACGCCAGGATGCGAGCCGACATGCCCGGAATGGATTTCGGCGGAAGGTCACATCGTGGCCGGCACGCCAGCTTTGCTGAAGGCTTGCTGAAAAAACTCGGCCCCCGCAAATTGCCTTTGGCGTTGAATTCCCCGGGCGGCGAGACCGATGCGGCGATGGCGCTTGGCCATATGATCCGCGCCAGCGGGCTCGACACGATGGTTGGCAAGACGGAGTTCTCCGAATGCGCGCCAGACACAAAAGCCTGCGGGCCGGGCGACCTCCGCTTCGGCGTCGCCAACCCCGTCGGCGCAGTCTGTTCGTCAGCTTGTACGATGGTTCTTGCGGGCGGCGTACGGCGCCTGGCAGACAGCCGCGCCTTTGTCGGCATTCACCGGATCATGCTGCCGACCGCCAAGAAAATCCACGGCAAGAAGACCATCGTCCTCGTTCCGATACCCAAATGGTATGAACGCAAGGTCGACAGCTATTTCACCGAGATGAAAGCAGGTTCGTGGATCGTATCGGCCATGCAAAAAACACCCGACGACAGCATACGATACCTCATGACATACGAACTTTTGGACCTGAATCTGATAACCGAAACCGGTCACGGCGACACGCGCACCTCCATCGATATCTGCAAGACCACGCCGCCGGCGGGCAACTGCCGAACGGTCAGGCAATAGGAATAGCGGGCCACGTAGGTCGTCGAAGCGCCTGTTTCTCAACAGCAACCCTTCACTTTACGCGGCACCCTTCAACAGGTCTTCCGGCCGGCCCTCGACCAGCGCCGCAATATAGCTTTCCAGGCTGGTCGTGCCGCGCTCCGGGTTTTCCGGCTGCATCGGCTTGTCCAGCGTGGCCCCGGTCATGCGGGCATAGGACTCGGCCGCCGTTTTGGAGAAGCCGAGTTTTTCGTAGGTTTCTGTCCAGCGCTCGCGCGGCACCGTGACCACGCGCACGTTTTTGCGCAACGCCGCACTGAAGGCTGCGGCGACATCGGCGGCTGAGTAGCGCCGAGGACCCTCGATATAGTGCGTGCCGGTCTTGTCCGTCGGCTCCAGCAGACGTCTCGCCGCGGCCTCGCCGAGATCCTGCGGCGCCACCATCGGCAGCTCGAAATCCGCCGGGAAGAAGGAGGTGATGACGCCGTCGCGCCGCGCCGTCTCCAGGGCCTGATCCCAGTTGCTCATGTAATAGGCGGCGCGGTTGATGCTTGCCGGAATGGCCTGGGCCTTCAGCTTCTGCTCGAGGCCGTAAAGGACGGTGAGATCGCCGACACCCTCGCCGGCCTGCGCGCCGTAGGTCGATTCCGCCACCAGCTTTTCGAGGCCGGAGCCCTCCAGCGCCGCCGCAATGGCGCCAACCGTCTTGCGCTCCTCGGCGTCGGTGTCGGTCGATGGATCGGCCGGCGGGTTGAGCAGAAACGCCCGCTTGCCGCGCCGCAAGACTTCACGCAGCCCCTCGACATCGAGCACATCGGCAACCGCGGCCTCCGCGCCCTGTTCAACCAACCATGCGGCCTTCGCCTCGTCGCGCGTCACCACCGTGACATCCTCGCCCTGCCGCAACAGCGCCATTGCCGCCGCCGAGCCGACATGGCCGGTACCTCCAAGAATGACATGCATGGTCTCGTCCTTCCCTTGCTGATTCATGCCGGATTAATGGCTGGGGCGGCGAAGGGTTCAAAAATCGGGGGATGATGCTGACAGGAGGTGACGCCGGCTTTCCTCGCAATGCACGGCGCAGGGATCGTTCGCATCTTGCAAAATTATGGAACGGGGTCGTGCCCAGCGAGTTATATTAGCGCAACCTTGAATAGGAGGCAGCTATGAGAAAGCTCCTGCTTGCTTCGGCTATCGCTATCACTGCGGCGGCGGCGATGATCGCCCCGGCGAATGCCGGCGGGCGCGTCGTGATCGGCATCGGCAACGGCTACTATGACGATGACTACAATGACAGCTATGGCGACTATTACGATCGCTACGCTCCTCGCCCCTACTACCAGTATGATGCCTACGATAACGGCTTCAGGTACCACAGGTATCACAGGCACCATCGCCATTGCCGCATAGAGTTGGTCAAGCATTGGCGCCATCATCACAGGATCGTCGAGGAAATTCGCGTTTGCGAACGGTGATCCGATAGGGTGAAACCGGTTCGGCCGGCATCTGCCGGCCGGCGCTTCCTGCGCGGCTGCCGGCCTTATCGCGGCTTCCGCATCAGCATCATCCCGTAACCCACGGCCAAAAGGTCGAGCCCGACCTTCAACAGCTTCACCACCACATCTCGTCCCTCGCCGGTGCGTTCGGCGAGCGCCTTCACCGACTGGCCTTCGAGGCAGATTTTGCGAACCACCTCCGCCACTTCCCAGTGGGCCATGGCGGCGATGGCATGGGTGTGGGCGCGGCCGGCGTTGAGCACGCGGTCGGGGATGCCGCCATTGATGCGGCCGCCGTCAATGCGCTCTTCCCACGGCATCGGCCGCAGCCCGTCACGCGAGGCACGCTCGAAATCGTCGCGAAACCGCTGTCCGGCCTCACGCTGCTGGCGGGTCAGCGAGGTGATGCCGACCAGCGGATCGACATTGCGCACCCGCACGATGCCGCCGGTCGCGGTGTAGCCGTCATTGGAGACCTCGTAGACGCGCCGCGCCTCTTCGGTGCCGACGCTCAACCGCTTGCGGCCGAAGCGATCGTCCTTCAGCGCGAAATCATGGCCGATCTCGCGGCGGATGCGCACCTGCTCGGCTTCGCCCGCAGGCAATTTCGGCGGTTTGGCTTTCTGCGCGGTTTTTTTGCTCATCGGGGGATCCTTGTGGGATTGGGTTGTTGAGCCGGAAGGTTGGCGTTCCTTCGCGCCCCCCTCTGCCCTACCGGGCATCTCCCCCACGAGGGGGGAGATCGGATGTCGCGTCGGCTTTCGCCAATCACCACCGCCGTTGGAAAGGCAGTGCGGGCGAGCTGCCAATCTCCCCCCGCGTGGGGGAGATGTCCGGCAGGACAGAGGGGGGCGCTGTCCCACCGGCTTTCGATCATTGGTGGGGTCGTCCGGAGGCGAGGAACGGAGCCCAGCCGCTCACACCACCTCGCTCACCGGCCGGTGGAAACGCGCCTGGTGGTATTCGCAGTAGCTTTTCAGCGCCCTTGTGCGCAGGCCGCAGCACAGCATCTCGAGCCCCGGCCGGCTGCCGGGAGCATCGTTGTCGGGGTCTTCCTCGAGCGTTAGATCGAGCGGCGCGCGGCAGCGGTCGAACAGGCAGTCGATGAAGCGCATGGCGGCGACATGCGGCTGACGCCCGAGCGAGGCAGGGCGCGGCGCCGGCACATTGAAGCGGTAGATTTCGCCGTCCACCACCAGCCGTCCTTCGCCCGGGATCGAGGGCGCCGGACGGGCTGGCAACAGAGGCCTGGCCGATGGCTGACGGGTCGGTTTGGCGGCCGGTTTAACCGGCGCGGCCTGCTTCGAAACTCCTACTTCCCTTACGAGCTTGCTTGGCTGCGCCGGCGGATTCCTCTTGGCGGTATTCTCGTTTGCCGCAGTCTTCCCCGTCGCATTCTTCCTCGGTCGACCGCCGGACCTGCCGCCTCTGGGGTTGGCGAAGCCGATGGTCTTCAACGCGCTGTTGCGGTGGACGATGCCGATGATGGCATTGCGCGAGACCGGACTGCCGCGCAGCGCCGTGAAGCGGACGGCGATCCCTGTGGCCGACAGGCCATCCCTCAGCCAGACGGCGATCTCCTGCAATTCGGTCTCGGTATAGGCAGTCATGTCGGTATCCATTGATTGCGCGCGCAAAGGCGGAGCGCCGGCCCGAGGGCCTACGGGAAAAAATCAGAGCGGATGGTCGGTGCGGTCAGCCGATACTGACGGCCGGCAGCGAGCCGGCGAGATGCCGCAAGGCGGCTTCGGCGGCAGCTTTGGTGAGGGCGGAAACTGCCCTGCCCGTCAGCCGGTCGAACAGGATGACGGTGCCGTCTTCCGTGCGGATGCAGGAAAGGCCCTGCCCGCCGGAAACAGCCCTTGGCGCACTGGCGGCGCCATGGGCTGAAGAGGTGGCCGGAGCCGGGAGAGGAGCGGCTCCGGCCGTTCCGGTCGATCGGGGGGACGACGGTTCGACCGGATCCGGGGCAGAAGCCCCGGTTTGCGTCCGGACCGGGGAGGAGGACAGCCCGGACGATGGGAGAAAGCTGAGGATGTCTGCGGAAACGCTTGCGATTTGTTCGATCATGCGCTAAGCGTACGATATGTACGAAACGTACGCAAGCGAAATCGTACATATTGGACGATAAATTTCAGGCAATTTGTACGATGCAGGAACCGAGGCACAGATTGCAGCAGGCGCGGGCGGAGGCGGGCTATGCCTCGCCGAGCGACGCTGCGCGGGCATTGCGCGACATCAACAAGAACACGCTGATCAGTCACGAGAACGGTAACCGGCCGCTGTCGCGCAAGGCGGCGGAGAAATACGGCCGCCTGTTCGGCGTCGATCCCGGCTGGCTCTTGTTCAACGGTGACGGCGGCAGCCTTGCGGGGGGCCATTTCGGCTTTGACGAGTCGGGCCGGCAGATCCCGATGCCGTCGCTGGCCACCGTCGATGTGCCCATCGTCTCATGGATCAGCGCCGGCGAACTCGGCAGCCAGGACATGGTGGTCAATCTCAGCGACTATCCGACCATCCCCACCACCGATCTGGAGCAGGGCCAATGGATTGCTCTGCGCGTCGACGGCCCGTCGATGAACAAGATCTCGCCACCGGATTCGATCATCTTCGTCAACCTCAGGGACAAGCGGCTGGTGACCAATGGCTGCTACGTCATTTCGGACGAATCCGGCCAGGCCACCTACAAGCGTTACCGCCCCAACGAGAACCCGCCCTTCCAGCCGGCCTCCTACATGGACATCCCGCCGCCGGCGCTGGAAGGCGCCATCACCATCATCGGCCGGGTGAAGCGCTCGATGATCGATATGTGAGGGAGAAGGCGGTGAGGCGCAATCTCCCGCCTCGAGGGGGAGATGGCCGGCAGGCCAGAGGGGGTCGCCGCGCGTAAGGCGCTGACGTCCTCTGTCCGCGATAGGAAGTCGCGTCAGGACGTACCGACCCCCTCTGTCGCCTTCGGCGACATCTCCCCCTCGAGGGGGGAGATTACGCGCCCAAAAACTCGTTCGTGAAATACGCTCCAAAATCCGGCTTCTCCTTCAGAACCTTGCCATCGCCATCGAGCAATATGCCGGCCCTGAAGAGGTAGGTTCCGATCGCCTCGATCTTGGCCTTGTCGATGGTGCCGATGACGCCGGCCTGGCTTCTCAGGAAATGCCTGTCGACCAGCATTTTCAGCGAAGCGTGGATCAGCGCCGGGTCGGTCAGCGCGTCCTTGTTGGAAGCCATCAGCAGATCGCCGGCTTCCTGCGGGTGATCGCAGGCAAATTGGTAGCCGCGCCGCGTTGCCTCGACGAAGGCCGATGCGGCCTTCGGGTTTGCCTGGAGATATGCATTGCTGGAGGCGATCAAGGTGGTGTGCTCGTCGGGCACGCCGTAGTCGGCGTAGCGGAAGCCGCGCTGCCTGACGCCTTTCAACTCGGCAGCGACGCCTTCCCAGGTCGAGACCTCCAGCGTGAAGTCGACCGAGCCGTTGGCCAGCGCCTCATAGGCCGAGGTGCCTAATGTCACCGTCTCGAAAACGCCCTTGCCGCCATCGTGGCGGATGATGGTCGAGATCAGCGTGTTTTCCCAGGCGCTGCCGAAGCCGCCATAGGTCAGACCGTCGAGATTCCTGGGACTCTTGATCTCGCCGCGATCCGCGTTGAAGACCAACCGGCCGGTCTCCTGCTGGACCACGGCGTAGACCGCCTTGAGATCGGCGCCGGCAGCCCGCTGGGTGAACAGGCCGACGCCGGCAATGCCGAAATCGGCGATGCGGTTGGCGACCAGCGTGCCGCCGCCAGTATCGCCATAGGGCAGGATCTCAACATCGAGCCCGACCTCGTGGTAGAACCCTTTGTCGCGGGCAACGAACAGGCCGACATGGTTGGTGTTGACCGTCCAGTCGAGCGCGACGGTGATTTTTTGCGTAGCCGCATGAGCGCGAGAGGCAAGCGGCAGTCCGGCAGCCAGCGTCAGCAGCAAAGCCTGCCGGCGTGTGAATTCGGTCATGAAAAACTCCTTTGAGCGGTCTGCGGGAACGAGGGCCGGTCAGTCCCGGGATTGAGCAGCGTGTCGAGGATGTCGGCTTCGAGCGCGGCGGCCTGGCGCGCGGCATCGCTGCCGGTGGTGCGCGGGCGCGGCAGCGGCACGGCAATCTCGCCGATGATGCGGGCCGGCCGCGCCGACATCAGATAGATGCGATCGGAGAGGTAGACGGCTTCGCGCACGTCATGGGTGATCAGCAGCGCCGTCCAGCGGTGGCGCTGCCACATGCCTTCCAGCCAGCGCTGCATACCCGCGCGGGTCAGTGCATCCAGCGCGCCAAAGGGCTCGTCGAGCAGCAGCATGTCGCGCTGCTGCACCACGGTGCGCAAAAGGGCGGCGCGCTGGCGCATGCCGCCGGAAAGCTCGGCCGGCCAGGCGCGCTCGAAACCGGCAAGGCCGAACTCAGCGAACAACGGCGCGACGCGTTCGCGCGCCGCCTTGCGGCCAAGACCCTGCACTTCCAGCCCCAGCGTCACATTGTCGATGACGCGCCGCCACGGCATCAGCGCGTCGCGCTGCGGCATGAAGGCGAAGGGGCTGCCCTGCAATGGCGCGCCGTCGAAGCGCATGTCGCCCTCGCCTTTCAGCGCGCCGGTCAGCAACTGGAACAGCGTCGACTTGCCGGCGCCGGAAGGGCCGAGGATGGAGACGAACTCGCCGGCCGCGACATGAAGCGAAATGCCGGCGAGCACCTCAAGCGCGCCGAAGTTCTTCCTGATGTCCCGGAGTTCGAGCCGCGTCATTGACGGTTCTCTTCTGCAGCTTCAACCTTGCCGTCGCGGCTTTCGCTCCCTGCATTCTCCCAAGGCATGGCGAAGCGCTGGACGAGCACCGCAATGGCGAACAAGACAAGCGTGAGCGCGGCGCTGACGGCGACCGCGGCGAGCACCAGATCGGGCCGAAAGTTGTTCTTGGCATTGAGCATGTAGATGCCCAGCCCCTTCGCCGCCCCCGCATATTCGGCGAAGATCGCGCCGACGACGGCGTAGGTGATGGAGATGCGCAGCCCGGCGAAGAAATAGGGCAGCGCCGAAGGCAGGCGCGCCAGCCAGAAGATGCGCCAGCGCCCTGCCCCCATGGTGGCGAGCATCTGCGAAATCGCCTTGCTGGTCGCGGCAAAACCCTCGACCAGCGCCACCATCATCGGGAAGAAGGTAACGAGCGCCACAAGCAAGATTTTTGGCATCAGCCCGAAGCCGAACCACAGTACGATGAGCGGCGCAATCGCGACCAGCGGCAAGGTCTGGCTGACAATCAGCAGCGGAAACAGCGCGCGGCGCAGCGGGGCCAAGAAATCGACCAGCGCCGAAAGCACGAAGGCAGCGACCAACGAGCAGGCGAAGCCGGCTGATGTGGCGCGGATGGTGGGCAGCGTGTTGTCGGCAAGGGCAGCGCGATGCTCCCAGGCCTGCTGCAGCACGCGCGACGGCGCCGGCAGCATGGTGGGCGCAGCGCCACCATAGCGGGCGTAGAGCTCCCACGCCGCGAGGAGCAGGGCGGAGGCGCAGGCGGCGGGGATGGTCTTGGCGATGGCTGCGGCTAATCTCCCCCCTCGAGGGGGAGATGTCGCCGAAGGCGACAGAGGGGGTCGTCTCGCATAGAGCGCCCACGCCTTGCCGATGCGAAAAGGACGTCGGCGCTCCACGCGCTGGGACCCCCTCTGGCCTGCCGGCCATCTCCTGCTCGAGGGGGGAGATTCGTGGGCATCGCGGTCTTCGCCAATCGCCAATGGCTCCCCTCCTCTCTGTGCTGAGGGGTCAGAGGCATCTCCTCCACGCAATGGGTCAGATAAACCAGCCACGGCAATATCCTCAAGGAACGACGCTTGAGCCGCGGCTCAGACGGCGCTCGGGCTGTTCGCCGAGATCGTGATGTCGAGGGTGACGTGGCCGGCGCCGGGGCCGAAGCGGCAGAAGGCCTCGTTGAGCGTGGCAAACACCGCACCGGCATCGCCACGCAATTTGGTGCAGAAGTTCTTTGAGCGCTCAAAGACGCCGGACTGTTTCAGGAAATCGATGCAGCCGTAGATCTCGTCCATATGGTCGCCCGTGCCCATAACGTAGAGCGAGAACTGCGCCGCCACCGGCTGGCCGGTCGACGGCGTGGCCTGGACAGCGCGGATCGCGGCGATCTTGCGCTCGTCCAGCGGAATGGCGGGGCCGCCGGTCTCGTCGGAGCGGCAGATCGGATCGTCGGGCTCGCCCGGACAGCCGCGCGAGACCGCCGCCGAAAGCACGCAGTGCTTGCCGCTTTTGGCCGCCGCGACGAACAGGTCGCGCATGGCGGGAAACAGCACCTCGGGCGGCCCGACCATAAGGGTCGAGATGTCATCGGTTTCGATCCGCAGCCGGTCGCGCCAGGGATCGAGCGCGCCGAGCGCGCCGAGGATGACGCCGACGAAATCGTCGGTCATGGGATAAAGGGAAATCTGTGCGCCTGAAAACATCGCCCGCCTCGCTCCGCTGGTATTATCCAGATCAGCTTTAGGGTCCGAAGGCTTGCCGCCCTCATCTCAGCCCCGACGATACGGAGCACCCCTGTGGATGGGCGGGTTAAAGCACCGTTCGCGGCATTGGGGAAGCCGTTTGTTGAGGCACTGCGGGAAAGTGTTTTGGGCCAGACGTGCCGGGCGCCCGGGCGTTAACAGACGACTCGTCAGTTCGTTGCGTTATAACGTTTCCACGAACTTCTTATAACTGCGTTGAAATTAAGAAAACGGCAGAGACTCCGCGCAGCCCTTACGGTTTCTGGATTTCCTTATCCGCGACCCCATCCGGACTGTGCTCCTGCATCGCTCGGGCTTGCCTGTGCTGGTCCCCTCGCCCCAGCGCTACGCCATCCACAAGCTGATCGTCGCCTCGCGACGCGGGCCGAGCGCTGGCGCCAAGCGGGAGAAGGATCTCCATCAAGCGCGCCTGCTGACCCAAGCGCTCGAAGCCACGCGTCGCCAGGACGACCTTGCCTTCGCCTTCATGGAAGCGTGGGACAAGGGCGAAAACTGGCGCGAGACGATCCGGGGCGGCTTGAACCTGTTCGACGCCGCCACGAGGGAAAACAGTCACACCATCCTGGGGAAATCCCTCCGCGAAATTGGTGCGACTCCTGAAGGATTCACGATGCGGGATTAGCTGAAGCGACCGCTGCTATATTCATTTCCATCGTCCCAACCGTACGAAATTGGCTTGACGCTTATTCGTACATAAAGTACGATATCTCTTTTCGCAGAGAGGAATGTCCTTGAGCACAGCGAACCATGTTGCCTTCGCCGATCTCTCTCGGCCTTTGCTGTCACCCCCGTCATTGCCGCCGCCTTTGTTGCCGCCGCCTTTATTGCCGCCCCCTTTGTTGCCCTTGTCATTCGATCAGTGCCAACGCCTCGCCGGGGCCTGGCGAATGGCCAGCCAGGACATCGCCGACGACATCCGCTTCATCCGCCAATATCTGAAAGTCGTTGCCGAGAAGGACGAGAGGCTGTCGACCGGCACCCTTGTTCACAGCCGCGCCTATGTAGAGGCCTGCGCCGGCTGGCTGCCACAGACCGTGACGCGCTATCTGCGCCACCTGCGCCAGATCACCGAATGCGAACTGGCCATGACAGCTGCCGGCATTCGCTTTGCGCTGTCGAGTTATGCCTGGGAGGCATGAGGGCGCCTGTCGCCAAACACAAGGAATTGCGCTGCCCGTCGCAGGCGCAATTCGTCAGGTTGAGAGGCTCGGGCGCGCCTGAACGGCGGGCGCCAAGGATGGCCCGGCCAGCGAATTCCGGCCTTGCTTTATTTCGACTGGTCTTATTTCGACTTGGCCTTATTTCGATTTGGCTTTGCCGGACTTTGCGGCGGCAGGCTTCGCTGCCTTTGGCTTGGCGGCTGCCTTGGCGGGCTTGGCGTCAGCTTTCTTCGCCGCCTTTTTTGGCTTGGCGACCGCGCCATCGACTTCAGCCGTGGCCTGCTCCCAGTGTTCCTGATGCGCGCCTTCAGGCCGGCCGGCCTTTTCCCAGATCTCGTGCGCGCGCTGGCGAATGCGGTCCTGTTTGTCGTCCGTCACTTAAGCCTCCGTGGTTGGGTCCGGTCGGTTGGTCCAGATTCCACGAAAACATTAGCCGAAAATTCGGCCGGCGTCTTGAGTGACGAGACATCTCAGCGCGGGTCGGAAATCACCGCAACGCCGAGCAGCGCCGCTTTCTTGACGATCAGCCCCGCGAGGTCGGCATCCGAACGATCGGTGCCGGTGCGCTCCCGCAGGAGCGCGATCGCTTCCTTCATCGATAACAGCGCCGTGTTGCGCTCGGCCAGCAACTTGTCGCAACACGCCGCAACATTGGCGGAGTTCGGGGTCTCGACATGCGGCAACATGGCAATTCTCCTTTCATCATGTTCGTCATTCGGCCCTGCCGCCCTTTTGGGAAGAACGACAGGGCCGTATCACCGATGAATGGTTAGGTTGTCGAGCGTTACTCGACCACCTCGACAATCCTGCGCGTGCTGGGGTCGACCAACACGGTATGGTTGTCGACGACGGCGTATCTGTACTGAACGTCGGGAACCTCCTGCAGCTCGACAGTGTCAGGCAAGGCAGTGCCGACATTCAATTCGACGCCGAGCAGATTGACAGAGGCAAGCGGATGTTTCTTTACGTACTGGTGCACGACCGTGCGCTGTTCCGGGGTGATGATCACCTGCTGCTGTGCCGGCTGCGTGACGATCACCTCGTCGGCGGCGGCAATGCCGATACCAGCGATCATGGCGAGCCCGGCGACGGCGGGAATAAGGATGGTTTTCATCTTCGTCTCCTGTCGTTGTTGGCGAGCTCCGCCGTGTTCCCGCATGAGGCGAAAACAGCGCAGATCGAGGTGGCGGGCTCCTGGAGGCAAACGCAGCCGGTACGGTCTTGTTCCGCAAGCGGAGACTAAATTGATCGGCAGCCCGGTCATGCCCGCAGAACCCGCACCCGCAAGATTCGCATTGAAGCACAATCCCTCAGGAGACCTTCGACATGGATGATGCACGGCTCCAATTCCGGTGGCGATTGCGGCCGGCGCCGGCATTGATCCGGTGACCGCGTCGCCCGGCCAAGATCGGAACCGACCGCCTTCGTGCCACGCCGTGAAGTTTCAAGCAAAGGTCATTGCTTCGGCGGCTGCCCAGGCACCTCGCCAGGCTTGATCACCGGCGTCTTGCCCTGATCCGGCGGCGGCTGCGTCATACCCTGGTCACCACTGGGCGGCGGCTGCAGCACGCCGCCGCAGGGACCGAGCGTGCTGGTCGATTCGCCGCCGCCATTGGCGACCGGCGGCTTCTGACCATCGTCCTGAGGCTGCGCTTGGCAAGGCGCGGCAGGGCCGTTCTGGTCGCTATTGTCCTGCGCGGCCGCCGGGTCGACCAGCGCCAAGAGCAGCACGCATGGGATGAGGGGGAAAGTCTTCATGGTCCAGCTCCTCTGGATTCATCTCCTTGGCAAAGCAGACTAGTCCTTGGCAAAGCAGACTGGCGGCAATTGGTTCCACTGAAGCTGGAGTGGTTGCTGGAACCTGGCAGCCGGAAGTGAGTTCCACCTTCTCGACGCTAAGCCGCCCAGAGGAGGCAATCATGGAACGAAACAGAAAACCCAATGACGAGGTCGAGGCGCCACCGAGCAAAAACGATGCCCGCGACAGGATCGCCAATGATGACGTGGAAGCGCCGACGCCGGGTCGGCAGGATTGGGATGCGCTGCGTGGCGCAACGGTCCTGCCCGACGGAGCAGATGAGGAAAGCCTGCCGGACACCACCGGTGTCGAGAAGGAAGGCGAACTGCCCGAGGAGGATGACGACAACCCCTACCAGGACAGTGACGATGCCTTGCCCGACGACGCCGAGGAAGCCGCCATTGGTCACGACCTGGCGAGGCGCGGCGGCCCGTTCGACGACGTGTAAGGCAGCGACCGCGGACTTTCGAGAAGTTTCCCGGGACGTCCACGCCGTCACCAGTTGGACCAAGGATGAGCTGAAGGCGATGCCGGAGCATCGCGATTGATATTTCGAAGGATCCGGCTGGCCGGATCCTTCGTTTAAGGCGCCTTGGCGATTTTGGCTTAGCCCTTGTGGTCAAGGGCTGGACGGCGACGCAATCTCAGCACGTTCGACAGCCGCGAGGCAGCCGAGAAGCACGAACGCGAAGTCCGATATTTCAAGCGCCGTGGAGGCCGCTCGCCTGAAAGCTTCAAAGTGCGCAAGAGATCCCCGGCGCGGGCGGTGCGGGCACGCTCGCATGCAGCGCTGCGAATCGGGCCATCGACCGCCGGCACTTGAGTGCCGACGGGCTCTGGCCTTCAGTTCGACCCGGGATCGCCGAGCGCCTCGGTGACGAAGGACGCCGCGATCAGGTCGTCGGCGTCGAGGCGTAGGGAGCCTTCGACACCCCCCATGATGGCCGCGACCTTCTGGAAGGTCTGCATCTCGTGTTCAGTAACGCTGGCGTCTCGCATCCTGGCTTTCAGATCGGCGATGCGTCGGCCCAGTGAGGCCGACGTTCCGATTTCTCTGTTCGACATGGTGGCCTGCTCCTCCCCCAACCCATGCTGTGGACGTACTCAAGTCTGCCTATATATAAGGCAGCGCGAATACAGTCGCCGCAACGCGCGATATCTGGGAAGGTTCCGGCGCCAAATAGTCACGAAATAATACGTGGTGGGACTCGGGTATGTTAAGCGCCGACGCGGCGATAGACACCGCAGCCAGCGGCTGCGGCCATCGGCCTGGCCAACCCGCGTGGCGGGTCGCGAACGCGGGTCGGACTTGATCGCTGCGCGAACAGTCAGCGAGAAGCCGGCACCACGCCGGACACCGAGCGCGCCGTTTCGGGCGAAAACACCACGAAAGCAAAAACCAGAACGGCAGCGGCGACGATGAGCGAGCCGCCGGCGACGATCGGTTCAAGCGCCGGGTTTCCCTGCAGCATCACATACAGCGCCGGCAGCATGATCACCAGGCCGAGTGTGTAGAGCCCGTAGTGGATCATGGCGATGCGACGCGCCGCCTTTTGCGGATTGAGCGCGTAGTAGCCGCCGAAGATGGCGCTCGTCACCCAACCGAGCAGATTGATATGCGCGTGCGCCGGAAAAGCGGCGTGGTCGCCCGAGATCGCCATCTGCAGGCCGGCCGCAATCCCCAACATCAGGAACAAGATGGCAGTTTTGAAAAAGAGTTCTGAAACCCTCGGCATGTCATTTCTCCCCCTATGCGGTCTGCGACCGCTTGCGACCTGGAGAATACACCCACGCGCAGAACTTTTCCACGCCCCGGTTATGGGGCCATGCCTGCACAGCTTTTTGCACGCTGTTCGACTTTTCTGGCTGCCACAACCCGGCGCCGCCGCGCTACGGCGTCAGCAAGATGTCGGCGCCCGCTCGCTCGTCGAACACCACCGCGCAGCCGCGCCCCAGCGCCACTGCCGACAGCGCGTTGGCCACCGTCTCGTCCGGCGATACGAAATCACCGGTCAGCACTCGCAACTCCTCCACCGCCCTGGCCATTGACACGCAGTGCCCGGCAACGCGATCGCTCGTGCAGGCGTCAATGACGCTGACGAGGTCGATCATCTCGAACTGGCCCATACCGGCCTCCACAAAAACAGCGTCCCGTCGCGGATATGAACGCCGAGGCGAGAGACAATGTTCCGCAGGTCCGATGCCCAGGCGGAGCACTCGACAGCCCGACCTGGAACGGGCCGGCCGGCGACAACCGCTTCGCTTGACAATAGGCCCTGTTTGTTCTCTATTTGTTCGGCAAAAACGCCTCTCACAACAGACGCGGCTAATGCTGCAACGCCGCAAAGGGAACGGTCGGGATGGAGCCCACCATCCTGCATGCGGATCTCGACGCCTTCTACGCCTCGGTCGAGCAGCTGCTCGCCCCGGCGCTCAGGGGCAAGCCGATCGCCGTCGGCGGCGGCGTCGTGCTTGCCGCTTCCTACGAAGCCAGGGTTTTCGGCGTGCGCGGCGGCATGCCCGGACGACGCGCGCGCGAGCTTTGCCCCGGACTGATCTTCGTCGGCGGCCATTTCGCCGACTATCAGCGGCTGGGCGACGCCGCCATCAAGGTGCTCGACGATTTCACGCCGCTGGTCGAGCGGATTTCCATCGATGAAGCCTTTGCCGACGTCGCCGGCTGCACGCATCTGTTCGGGCCGCCGGCCGAGATCGCCGCCACGGTGCGTCGGCGCGTCCGGGCAGAGCTCGGCCTGCCGATCTCGATCGGCGTGGCGCGCACCAAGCATCTGGCCAAGATCGCCTCGCAGGTGGCCAAGCCCGACGGCCTGGTGGTGGTCGATCCGAACACCGAACTTGCCTTCCTGCATGATCTGCCGGTCGGCCTGATGTGGGGCGTCGGCCCGGCGACCAAGGCGCGGCTGGCCGAGATCGGCATCGAGACCATCGGCCAGTTGGCAAAGACGCATAGCGGGGCGCTGCGAAGGTTGCTCGGGCCCGCCACCGGCGAAAAGCTGGCGTCGCTGGCATGGAACCGCGACCCGCGAAAGCTCGAACCCCACAGGCGGTCGCATTCCGCCGGCGCGCAGTCGGCGCTTGGCAGACGGCCGGCCGAGGCGCGTATCTTCGGACCCGTCCTGCTGCATCTGGCAGACCGGGTCGCCAGCCGGCTCAGGGCGAAATCACGGCCCGGGCGCACGGTGACGGTGCGCGTGCGTTTCGCCGATCTGCACGCGGTCACACGCTCGCTGACGCTCGAGCAACCGATTTCGGCAACCGCGATGCTGGCCGAAATCGCCGGGGAGCTGGTGCGCGGCGTGCTGGCCGCCAACCCTCGGGAGAAGACCATCTCGTTGCTGGCGATCTCGGTGTCGCAGCTGGAAGAAAGTGTCGAGCTACAGTTGGAGCTGCCGCTCGGGCTTGCCGATGAAAAGCAGCGGCCCGGCAGCAGGCAAGGCCTGGCGCGCTTTGGCGCCGATAGCGCCATCGACAAGATCCGCCAGCGCTTTGGCAGAGAGGCTGTCGGCTATGGCGCCGTGGCGCTGGAAGCCCGGCGCTCGGTTCCCGATGCCTTCCGCGAACTGGCGGAGAAGGAACTGTGAGTGCGGCGCGACGGCAAGGCCAATGTTTAGGCTGGACCCCTCCGCGCTGCATTGCCGCTCTGTTTGAGCAGGCCGACCAACCAGGCCAGACCCGCCGCAGTTTCGGACATTTTTCGCACCGCAACCCGGCCACGCCATGCACGCCCAAGAACAACGCTTTGTCGATGAAGGTGGACTTGCAGTTAGCGCATCGGCGCCAAGAAAAACCGGGATGGGACAGCGAGGCCGCGAAGGTTGACAGTGCCGATCCGTCTGGCATTATCGCGTAAGCTTGGAGGATTCACTATGAAGAAAACCTATTCGAAGCCTGTTCTGGTCAAAAAAGGCAAGCTTTCGCAGGTTACGGCGCTCGCCAATGGAGCGGGTTCCGGCCCGATCGAGTGAAGTCGTTGAGTCGGCTGTCGCCTGATCTGGCGGCCTCGCCTGACACTGGAGATGCGGCATGAAGAAGACCTATTCGAAGCCGGTGCTGGTCAAGAAGGGCAAGCTCTCGCAGGTTACAGCCGACAATGGTAACGGCTCCGGGCCGGTCGCAGTCTAGCAGCCGATCATCCGGACGCCTTGTGCCGTCTGGCCGGGAACAGGGCTTTGGGTGCCCGACGTGGAGAGTGGAAAATGAAGAAAACCTATCTGAAACCGGTGCTGGTCAAAAAAGGCAAGCTCTCGCAGGTCACCGCGAACGGTGCTTCCAATCCGCGATAAACCCTTTCACCCCGATTAATCGCGACACGCTTCAGCGCACAACCACCAGATCGTCGAGCACGAGCTGCCAATAGTGGCTCGTGGAGAGGCGCACGCGCGTCACCGCCGCCAGCATCGGCGCGTAGTGGACGGGCGCCAGTGCCGACAGTACGATCGTGTCGCTGGCGATCAGCCGGTCGCCAAGCCAGCTCTCGACCAGTGCGGTTTCGCCTTCGGACTTCAACCATGCCGCTGTCAGCATCACGGAATGGAACCCGAACGGTTTGTCGCTCGAGAATTCGGCCGGGTGTCCGCTGCTCGTATAGCAGACATGGTCTCCCGAGATATTGCCGTTGACGTAGCCTTCGCTGCCTTCGGTATGATCGCGCGCCAGTGCGTTCAGGTTGAACCAGGTCAACCCGGCATAACCGGACGGCACCTTGCGCAGGCCGCGCGTCGTGACATCGTCGAAACCGATGGCCTGCAAGGACGCGGCGCTGTCGACAGCCGCGTTCTCGGGCGACAGCAGGCCGAGCTCGGTCGGGTAGGCCGACAAGGCCAGTCGTCGTTCCATGCCACCGCCGGTGATTTCGATCGCGTCGGCGTCATCGGGCAGATCGAGGCGGAAGCCATCGCTGAGCGGATGCACCGCCACCTCTTGCCCTTTCGCCATCACCGAGATGCTCGCCGAGACACCGTCCGCTCCGCGGCCGCTGAGCCGGCGTATCGCAAACAGGCCGACCGGCTGCAGCATTGCTTCCGAGACCAGCCCGGTGGGCGAGCCCGGCAGCGGCCGGAGGTGCTGCGACTGGACCTCGTTGGCGCTGCTGGAGCGCCAGCCGGGCGGAACCGACACGGTGAAGCGGTAGCTGCCCGGCACATGGATGGGCGCGGCCCGACGTTTCGCCGACGCCAGGAAATTGGCAAAGCCGCCGCGGTTGCTCCGCGCCGCGGCGACGAAGCGGCCGTCGCCATCATGCAGTCTGACCATGATGCCGGCCATCGGGCGGTCGCCGAGCCCGTAGCGGCCGTCGCGATCGGCATCGAAATAGACAAAGGACGAATGATTGAGCTTACCGTGGTTGCCCGACCAGTCGCGGCGCACGGCGTAGTCGTTGGCCGGATCTTCACGAAGCCGGGCTCTGCGACGCGACCGCGCCAGCCGCCAGGCCAAAGCCGCAACGACAGCGGCGAGCCCGACAAGGAGTATTGCCTTGATCACGGACGGCTCAAGCAATGCTGTCGGCCCTGCTCATCTGGATCTCCTGCGCATACATCGATCCATATATCGATGCTGCAGGCGCTTGAGCAACCGGACACGGGACCGGCGGACCACGGCATCGGCGTCACATATCCATTTCAGGCAACTATTCCGGCGACGGTACCGGCGGCTTCGTCGTCAGCGCCGCGCCGAAGGCGGCGACGACCACGGCGGCGATGCCCGCGCATTGCAGCGGGCTCAGGGTCTCGTGCAGGAACAGGAAGCCGGCCAGCGCGCCCAGCGCCGGCTCCAGACAAGTCAGCGTGCCGTAGAGCCTGGCCGGCATCCGGGTCAGCGCCACCATCTCCAGCCAGAACGGCAAGGCGCTGGAGAACAGCCCGACCAGCAGCGCGCTGACCAGGATCGCGGGTGCGATCAGGCCGGTACCCGCCTCGGCTAGGCCGAACGGCAGGGCGACAGCAGCGGCAATGACCAGGCCGTAAGCCGTGGTCTGGCTGCCAAGCTCGGCGCCCGCCTTTTGCGCAAAGACGATGTAGAGCGCCCAGCAGCAGCCGGCGGCCAGCGCCAGCATCACGCCGATCGGGTCGAGTGCACTGCCGGAGTGGATGAAGGGCGACAACAGCAATATGCCGGCAACGGCCAGCACCACCCAGACGAAGTCGGTGGCGCGCCGCGACGACAGCGTCGCCACGAGCAGCGGGCCGGAGAATTCGAGCGCCACCGCGACGCCGAGCGGGATTCTGGCGAGCGCTGCGTAAAACAGCAGGTTCAGCGCCGCGAGGTTGACGCCATAGGCGATGAGCCAGGGCAGAACGGCGCGCGACGGCCGCACCCGCCACGGCCTCAGCACCGCCGCCAGCATCAGCGCGCCCACGGCCAGCCGCAGCGCCGTGGTGCCATTGGCGCCGATCAGCGGAAACAGGCCCTTGGCGAAGGTGGCGCCGATCTGGATCGACACCATGGCGCCAAGCAACGCGCCGATCGGCAAGCCCTTCGCTTCAGCTGCGGCAATCGGCGTCGACGTCAATTCCAGTCCCTCCCCGCGCGACCAGCCGGCCGTAGCGCAGGCCGGAGATAGGGATAAAGGGCCTGGCTGTCGTGTGGCACGAGCGGGCTGTTGATAGGGCAAGGGTGGGAGGCGAACGCCGACACCCTTCCTCTCCCCCGTCGATCGGGGAGAGGTGGCGCGCGAAGCTCGACGGAGTGGGGGTCGACCGTCCATCACATACGCCCGATTGCCTGCTTGCCGGAGGCGGCGACCGTGGGTTTCCTGAGCGCCTTCCCCCACTCCGTCGCCGCTTCGCGGCGCCACCTCTCCCCCCTCCGGAGGGAGAGGAAAATGCCAGCTCGCATAAGCTCGCGCCCTTCCTCTCCCCCGTCGATCGGAGGAGAGGTGTCGAGCGTAGGTCGACGGAGTGGGGGTCGACCGTTCATCACGTCCGCTGATTGCCTGCTTGCAGGCATTTCGCGCTCGCTTCCGTCGCTCCTGTTTTGCGGCGACCGTGGGTTTCATGAGCGCCTTCCCCCACTCCGTCGCCGCTTCGCGGCGCCACCTCTCCCCCCTCCGGAGGGAGAGGAAAAGAGGCTAGCTCGCCAGCCCATACACCAGGCTCACCCGCCCATCCGACAGCTGGCCGACCTGGCGCAGCTCCAGTCCGTGCCGGGCGTGCACCGTGCCGAACAGCGCCTTGCCGTCGCCGGCGAGCAGCGGATAGACGATCAGCCGCATTTCATCCACTAGCCCCGCCTCGATCAGGCTGGCGGTGATGCGGGCGCCGCCCATGAGGTAGATGTCCTTGCCGGGCTCGCGCTTCAGCGCCGCGACGTCGTCGAGGCGGCGCAGGAAGCGCGTCGAGGCCCAGGCTGACGTCGTCATGGTGTTCGACAGCACATAGTGCGGGGTTTTCGCGGCAAAGCGCGCCCATTCGAGTTCGGCCGGGTCGACCAGTCTGCCGGTCATCGGCAATGGCTGGTCCGGCTCGTTCTGTTGGATCGCGCTCCAGTAGCGCTCATAACCGGCATACATGACGCCGCCGAGCAGGCAGGCGTCGATCTCAGGCATCAGGCCGTATTCCTCCGACCAGTTGTCGACCCAGTCGGCGAAGCCTTCGGGGCCTTCCATCTTGCCGTCGATGGAGATCTTCATTCCGGTGATCAATTTACGCATGACTTCCTCCTTCGGGCTTGCGGGATGCAAGCACGTTGCCTGGTTTCATTTCCGCTGGCGCGCCGCGGTGTCTGGCGAAGGCGCGTGTTTCGCCGGCCCTTGCGCCGGCATCCGGCGCAAGGGATCGATGGTGCCCGGTTGGACCGGGCGATGCGTCAGGTCAGGTCAGGCCGGCAGGCGCCGGTCGTATTCCGCCACGATACGGCTAAAGCTGTCCCAGAACGGTTCGGGCTTCTCGGCCGCCACGCGGGCAACCAGGAGGTCGAGATGCACGTGCCAGCCTGCGGCATGCATCATCAGGCTCGAGCGGTCCGGCAGGCGGCGGTGGACCAGGGTGAGCAGGACGTCGTCGCCGCGCTGCGCCAATTCGAACGTGACATTGCCGCTGCCGTTCCAGGTGATCGTGAGCTTACGCGGCGGGTCGCACTCGACGATCTGGTTGTGCATCCGCTGCTCGCCGCCACTGAAGCTGGCCGGCCTGTCGCCGGGCGGATCGGTCAGTTCGTCGTTGCGCCAGACCAGCTCGAAGGAAGAGCCTTCCTCCATCTCCATGTCGCCGGCCGCCAGCCATTTGCAGCGCAGATCGCTCTGCGTCAGATATTCCCAGACGCGCTCCCTGGTTCCGGGCAAAAGCCGTTCGATCCTCAAAGTGGCCGGCTGGATCAGCTGGGCGTAGCCGTCGAAGCTGTTCATCTGGTTCATCGGTCGTCTCCCTCGGATGATGTTGGCCTGGATGTGTCTGGCTTGGGTGATTCCGGCTTGGATGGTTCTGGATTTGCCGGTGCCGGCGTTGACGTCGTCGTCGACGTTTTGCGCCCCGCCTCCTCGCGCAAAAGCTGTTCGAGGACATCGAGGCGGCTGTTCCAGAAACGCGCGTATTGGCCGAGCCACTGATAGGCGGTCGCCAGCGGGCGGGCCTCGAGGCGGCAGACATGGGTGCGCCCGCGCACTTCGCGCCGGATCAGCCCGGCATGCTCCAGCGCCTTGATGTGCTTGGAGGCTGCGGCCAGCGACATGGCAAAGGGCTGCGCCAACTCGCTCACCGTACGCTCGCCGCCGGCGAGGTGGTTAAGCATGTTCCGGCGCGTGGCGTCGCCAAGGGCGTGAAAAACCTGGTCCATCTGGGGCGTCTCTAATTCAACCATGTAGTTGAATATAGAGGCGAGATTTTAGATAGTCAACTAGTTGGTTGAATGTTTTTTGGGGAGAGGCGCTGGCCCCCTACCTCCCCCTTGTGGGGAGGTCGGACCGTAGGTCCGGGCGGGGGTGCTAGCGCTGACCGTGGGGGATGTGGATTTCCTCTTCCCTCACGAAGTCTGGGAGAGGAACCCAAGATGGCGGAGGTCCGCGCAGACCCCCACCCCGATCCGCTTTGCGGATCGACCCTCCCCACAAGGGGGAGGGTAAAGTGCCCTCACCCCGCCATCGCCAGCGGCACCGCGCTCTTGTTGGGGATCTGGATGTCGATCTCCAGCGTCGACATGGTCTCGCCGCGGTCCATCGAGACTTGCAGATAGTCCTGGTCGATCTGCACATGCTTGGCGATCACCGCCATGATCTCCTCGCGCAGGATGGAGACGAGATCGGGCTGGCTGCGGTTGCGGCGCTCATAGGCGAGAAGCACTTGCAGCCGTTCGCGCGCCACCGGCGCGCTGGTGCGCCGCTTGAAGATGTCGAGCAGGTTCATGCCGCCCTCCTTCCCAAAAGACGATCGAGGAAGCCCTTGCGCTCGAAGGGCACGATGACCGGCAGCTGTTCGCCCTCGAGCCGCTTGGCCGCGTCGATGTAAGCCTTGGCGGCGGCATTGAGCGGCTCCGACAGCGTCACCGGCGAACCGAGGTTGGAGGCGCGCAGCACATCCTGGCTCTCGGGGATAATGCCGAGCAGCGGCACCGACAGGATCTCCAGCACGTCGTCGATCGACAGCATTTCGCCCCGCGCGGCGCGTCCCGCATCATAGCGCGTGACCAGCACATGCTTGGCGATCTGCTCGCCCTCCTCGGCGCGCAAGGTGCGGGAATCGAGCAGGCCGATGATGCGGTCGGAATCGCGCACCGACGACACTTCCGGATTGGTGACGATGACCGCCTCGTCGGCAAAGCGCATCGCGAGTTGCGCGCCGCGCTCGATGCCGGCCGGGCTGTCGCAGAAGACGTAGTCGAACACCGAGCGCAGCTTGCCGATGACCTCGGCCACGCCCTCCTCGGTCAGCGCATCCTTGTCGCGCGTCTGCGAAGCCGGCAGCAGGAACAGCGTCTCGACCCGCTTGTCGCGGATCAGCGCCTGCGATAGCTTTGCCGAGCCCTGGATGACGTTGACGAGGTCGAACACCACGCGCCGTTCGGCGCCCATGATCAGATCGAGGTTGCGCAGGCCGACATCGAAATCGACCAGCGCCACCTTCTTGCCGGTCTTGGCGACCGCCGCCCCCAGGGCCGCCGTCGAGGTCGTCTTGCCGACGCCCCCCTTGCCCGAGGTGACCACCACTACCTTGCCCATCAATAAAGCCTCCGTTGTTGTTCGTTATGTCGTTGTCGGGCGAGACGCATTAGCTGAAAGGGGCGATGCGCAGCATGCCGTTGTCGAGAAATGCCTGCACAGGCTTGCCCCGGACTGACGGGTCCATCTCCTCGGCCGTGCAATACCAGCCATCGACCGAGAGAAGCTCGGCCTCGTTCCTGCGGCAGAAGATACGCGCCGCCGTGTTGCCCTGCGCGCCTGCCGAAGCGCGGCCGCGCAGTGTGCCATAGACGTGGATCGACCCGGTGGCGACGATCTCGGATCCGGAGGCGACGGAGCCCAGCACGATGACATCGCCATGCGGATGGAAGATCAGCTGGCCCGAACGGATCGGCGAGCGGATCATCAACGTGCCAGCGTCGGGTGCGGCAATTTTGGCGTCATGCGACGGCTTTGCATCGCCCGCCGGTTTCAACTCCCCTGCCTTCAAATCGCCGGCCTCAGCCTTGATACCACCGGTCGCCTTCATGTCGCTTACGGCAGTGGCGTCCTCCGCCCTGCCCGCCTTTCGGCTCGGCTGCAGCAGCAGACCGTCGGTGGTCGCCTCCTTGGCGCCGACCAGCACCGGCGGCAGATGCGCGCCAAGCTCGGCGCCGCCGTCGAGCTCGATGGCATAGATGCGAATGCCGCGCTGGCCGAGTAGATCGACCAGCGCTTCGATGGCCACGACATCGGGCTTGAGCACGTTCAGGTCGAGCACCACCGGGCGCCCGGCAAAATAGCCCGGCGAATTGCCGACCCAGCGATCGAGGCTCTCCAGCCAAACATCCAAAGGCGCCTCCGGCGTCAGCGTGAACGCGACGAAGGAGCGGGCGCGAAAGCGAATGGATTTGGCCTCGAGGGGAGCGGCAAAGGTCACGGCGGGCGATTCCTTACTGAGAGGTAAACGCTAGCCGTGGTATGGTTAATGAAAGGTTAACGGGAGGGGTGGGAACGAAGGATCAGGGTGCCCCGTTGGCAGGGACGTCGTGGCCATTCGCCACGTCGCAGCCCCATCAACATCTTATCATCCCGTTCGAACTTCCCTTCTTACGACAAATGATTCATACATACTATGTATACGTATGTTCGCGAATCGTTCCACAGGAAGCGACAGCGCGAGCCGGAGGAGCGGAGAATGCAGAGCGAGAAACCAATTCATGCTGTAATTGGGGTGCGGCGCAGTGGCGACGCGACATTCTATGTACACCGGTCCCAGTTTATGGAGAACTATCCAGGAGTTTGGAGTCTTTTCTCTATCCAGTACGACCCCGGAGCGATTGCGGACATAACCGATCTTGAAGCTGTGACGCCGCTTTTCGAAAAAATGTCGGCGCAGCGGCTTGGCGGTGTTCCTATACGGGTAAAGTCGTATCTGACTCAAGGTGCGTCAGATCAAAACCCGATGGGCATCGACGTACAACTCCACCTTTACGAGATTGAGCTCGATGAAGAGCCACGTCTTAACCCGCGCTACTACACGGAAGGCGCCTGGCTGACAGCCGAGGACTACGAGGAACGGTGCGCCAAGCAGGTCTGCGGACTATGCCTTCGCCTTTGGTCAGATTACGCTTGGATTATGGGCTATACCGACAGGCCATTCATTCCCCATACGTATCCTGAAGAAGTTTCAACTTAGGTTATGGCGGACATCCGCTCCCGACGCTGCGTATTCGTCTCCCATTGCATACTTGCGCAGTGTGTGATGGCCGAGGGCGTAGTCCGCCATCATCCTGCGATGATGCGACCGGTCGTTGAGTTCTGCCTCGCCAACGATATCAACATTATCCAAATGCCATGCCCGGAGACAAACTGCGGTGCAGGCGGGCTCGGAAGGCAGCCTCACGGCAAGGTCTGGTACGACCGAAATGGGCTGCGCGAAACGGCAATTGGCATTGCGGTTGCGCAGATCGACTACATGGAACGCCTTCGCGTGGCGGACATTGAGATTTTAGCAGTGATAGGGGTGGACTTCTCGCCGGCTTGCGCAGTGACCTATCTCAATAAGGGGCGGTCCATCGTACGCGACGAGGGTATCTTCATCGAAGAGCTCAAGAAGGAGATGGCCGCGCGCGGTTTCAAAATGCCCTTCGTTGGAGTCACGGCCAAATGGGAACGGCGGATCGAGCGAGATCTCCAGGCATTGCTCGCCGGCAGCGACCAAGGCGCTCTGCTAGGTCTGACCGAGACCCCCAAGCATGCCGACGCCTGACATTGCGGAGGAGTGGCAAGACCACGGAGCCGGCTACCGAACCACGGTCGCCTCCGGCCCGTCCAGTTCGTCTTGGCTCCGCGACGTGGTTCTCAAGCCAGAGATTATAAGGTTGCTCGGTAATCGTAGCGGTGAACGGGTGCTCGACGCCGGCACAGGCAGCGGTTGGCTGTTCGACGCGGTGGACATCGGCGAGCGCCATGCTTGCGACATCGCGAGACCGGAAAGCGTACGGCCGGACGTTGCTTTCGTAGAGGCTAATATCTCCGACCTGCCCTACCCGGACAGACATTTCGACGCGATCGTTGCAAGTATAGTGCTGTGCTATTGCGGTGACTTGACCGCAGTTGTGCACGAGTTGCATCGAGTGACCCAGCCAGGCGGCACGCTCGTGGTCGCGCTTGTGCATCCATACTTTTATCGCACGGGCGAGGCACTTGAAGACGACAGGTTCGTCGTAGAGGCCGACCTTTCCCAGCCAGGGCGGTTCGACATCGTGATTGGCGGCACCGCTGGCCCATTTACCTATTACCGGTACTCCATACCCGATTACATCAATGCGCTAGTCCGCCATGGATGGCAGCTAGAGGAGACGACGGAGCTGTTCGTGCCTCGCGCTGAGTACCAATCGCGGTTTCAGGCTAATGATCTTGTGCGACGCTCGACCCGAGTTCCGCTATTCGTGACATTCAGATTTAAGCAAATCTAGTTGATCGAGTGTTTGTAATACAAAATGAGCGCCGGTAACAAAACCGTAATTCGACCGCAGGAACCAAGAAATGCCTCCGAAAGATGCCGCGCAACCGCTCCGTGATGGTATTACTTCAGTAGACGATCTGGTGCTGCTAAGAACGACTGTGGAAAAGTGGGCCCAGGTCGCGAGCGATGCGGTATATCGCTTCAAACGAGACGACGGTTCTTTTCGGAAAGACTCGAAATCGGCTCTATCTGGCGAAGCGCCTCACATTACTACCTCTGCGCGAGCCTACATCGCGCTACTGTACGCTGATAGACTTAGAGACACGAGCAAGGGGAAGAGGCTGCCCGACTGGCACGAGGACTTCACGAAGTTGGTGCAGCGAGTGACTCTGGGACGGCAAGGGCGCCGTTTCTACGAAGCGTTAAAAAAACGAAACAGCGGAGAGAAGATCGATCCATATGAAGTCAACACTTTCGACATTGCGCATCTAGCTGACTTCTTCCAAGTTTCGGCCTATCTCCAGCGGTTTTACGAAAATTCGACGGATGTAAATAAGTTTTTCAGTTCCAAACAGGCTCCGAAGTCATTTCGGTTTGAGACGGAAGATGAAGCCTCCCCTCTGCACGAGTCCTGTAAAAGTGCTGATGAATACAACGAGATGGCTCCGCATAACGTGATCGAGTGGAGGCTACGAGAAGCCATCCGCGAAGCCGCAAAACCAAGCGATGTCGGCGTCGGTTTTCCTGGCGAAGTGCGTTTCGAGGAGGGTCGTGCCGAATCGAGGCATTACTTTGCGACACTTCACGCTCTTCGAGCACTCCATGCATTGGGCGCAAAGGACATTGACGGGCTTGCCTCGGTCGTAATCGGCGCACGCTCCTTTGCAATCGAGCAATCTTACTACTTTCAGCGCGGCGTAACCCATCGACAAGATCCCGTCAGATTGGCCTTCGCGGGCTGCATTTATGCGATCTATGACGAGCATGTAGACAAGGACTTGTGTCTCGCCATCGTAGAGGCACTCGCCGCAGGGCAGCAAGAGAATGGAAGCTGGCCAGCAACACACCCGGTGTTCCGTAAGAAGAGCACGCCATGGCATATTGCAAGCCACGAGGTCGCCCTTTGCCTCAGCTGGCTATATTTCCAGCCGAGAGTACCTGACACCGCGCGTCCACTAATCGTGGGAATGATGCGAAAGTACCTTCTGAATGGAGTAATCCCGACCTTTGTAAGCGACACCAGCGGCAATGACGGATCAAAGTTGGATGGATGGCAGGACGACCATACGGTGTCGCCAAACACCACACTTGGATGGGCGACGGCAATTGTTTGTCATTTCCTTGCGGGCTTTGCAAATGTGCTAAACGACTGGATTAATAGGCGAATTATCGAGGAACTCGAACTTCAGCTCGCAACCGAGCGCTATCTTATTGACGATACGGCCAGTTCGCCATCTACACGATGGGCACGAGACAAGGACAATCCTTGGGTCTGGCCAGACCTCCCTCCTCACGGGTGGCTCAAAGACACACCTCTTCCAAGCGACGAGAAAGCTCGCATCGAAAGTAAATGGACCGATCCGTCTGTCGGGGCGGCGATCTCTCAGAGCCTTGCCGAGAAGGTGCTCGCATACATCCACAAAAATCCGAGCGAACAACCGCGCAGCGATCGTTGCGCAGGCCTTATGCCAGGGGATCCAGGCACTCGCAAGACATCCCTGGTGAAGCAAGTCTCTTGCGTTCTGCGTTGGCCCATGGTGGCCGTTCCCGCATCTTCCGTGTTTGAAGACGGCTTTGATAAAATGGAAGCTCGGGCTAACCGAGTGTTTGGGCTTCTGAACCATTTGCGCGGATGCGTAATCTTCTTCGATGAGTTTGAGGAGTTTTTTCTCTCGCGAGGTGAAGACGACCGAGTGAGTCCTGAACCCGGTGCTGTGGCGACCACTTCGGCGGATCCGAGAAAGATAGACAATCGGAATGAGGGCAAAACTGGTGATTCCGATCACAGTGACGGGAAAGTTGACGGTAGAATTAACTCACCGAATTCTCGCGCGTCAGAGCAATATAAAAGCCGAACGATTGCCGCCTTCACGACCTCAGCGATGCTGCCTCGCCTCCAGGACTTGCACGATAAGGACCGTTGCTTAATTTTCTTGGCGACCAACTACCCTGAAAAAATCGACGACGCTATCAAACGAGCAGGCCGCTTCGACTTTACTATTACCGTAAAGCACCCTACTATTGAACGGCTAGACAAGTATCTTCTAAATTTAAATGAAAAAACACTTCAGTCGACAAATCTCGAAGATTTCACTAAGAAAGATGTCAAAAATCTCGTCGACGCTGTACGCGAAGCAATAGAAGAATATGCACTGTCAACCAACGAGGATTCAATAAAGTTTTCTGTAGTCGAGGAGATACTTCGACAGGTGCGACCTATCAAACAAATGAGCAAGAACACCCTTAAGGGGCAGGCAGCCGAAGTCCTTCGACGACAGATGGATGCGTCCAAAGCTGGCAATCCTCCTGAACTAGTCCAACTGTGATGATGAAATACATTGCTTTTGAGGGTGTCGACGGATCTGGTAAAGACACACAGATCGCCCTACTCGCCCGTCGGCTAGAGCGCGAAGGGGTTACGCCCATCATCCTTCACGAACCGAGTTATGGTGTCCACGGTCGCCGGATCCGGGCAGGCCTAAGGTCGATAACTGACGATATCGAAGAGCAGCGCGCCCTTTTCTCGGCTGATCGGGCGGACCATGTCGCAACCAAGATCAAACCGGCACTTTCATTTGTTCGAGCCAATCCGGGCTTTGTCATCCTACAGAATCGATCCTTCCTTTCAGCATCTGCATACCAACCTCGGGGTGACGGCGACGAGGGCTTAGTTGACACGGTAGAGGCGGAACTGCGGGTCACGCCGATGCCAGACGTAATTATTGTTCTCGATCTCCCGGTCGAAGTCGCCCTCGACCGCATCAAAAAACAGGGGCTCCCCGACGCTCTAGAGCGCCCCGACCGTCTCACGAAAGCGAGCGCGCGATATCGGCGACTTTGTGAGCTCTTGTCAGTCTGCCAACTAATCGATGCTTCTGACGAGCCAGGCGTCGTTGCCTCGCGCGTATATAATGCCTTATGGTGTCAATGCTCAACCGCCTGACAGTCTTTTGTCCGGGGATCGGCGTGTGGCGCCGGCTCAGCCGTCAGGTACAATCCGCGATCAATATCTGCCTGCCTGATAATGGGTTCTCCGGTCCACTCGGCATCGAATGTGCTTTCAGTTTCTGATAGCCCCTCTGATCAGGACGTCGCCCGCCTCTTTCCCTCAATCCCCCGCGCAGCATGCTCAACTGCGGCGCGATCCGTGCCCAGTCTGTCGATCAGCTCCTGTGCCTCGTCGCCCGATATGCCGGTTCGCACGGCGAGTTCCTCGACGGTCAGGACGTCGGTGCTGGCGATCTCGCGCGGCAGGGCGTCGTCGGCGGTCAGCGGCAGGGCTGCTTCGCGGTCGATTTCGGCCTCGGCCCGGTGCCAGTGGTGCTCGGGGTCGCCAGTGCCTTCGCGCTCCCAGATCTGGTAGGCGCGCTGCTGTATCTTATGATGGCGGTCGTCTTCCATGGTGGTTCTCCCCTGGGCTTTGAGGACGATCCGAACGATCCCAGAAATCGCGCGGTCGCAATCGTTGCGGCGCCCTTCGCGCTGGCTATTCGCATTGCCGTCTCGGCCCGCCGGAATATGGCTGGTAGCTGTTGTCTTCCGGACGGTAGGAGCGATAGCGGCTGAAGCAGGATTCGACATGGTCGCCGCCGGCGGCCGCGTAGGCGCCCGCGCCCTCGACGTAGCTTGCCTCTCGCGGCGCGACGCGGTCGGCGGCGAGATAGGGCGATACGCAGGTGCGCTGCTGTCCGCTATAGGACATGTAGCTGTTGTTGTCGGGATCGTAGGAGCGGTATCGGCTGGCGCACCAGGCGAGATGCGGCGGCGGCAGTTCGGTCCGCGCGATGGCGCCGGTGACTGTGGGATCGGGCTGCTGCCTGGCCGGGTCCTGGGCTGGCTCCTTGGCGGCGATGTCGGCAGGCGCGGACTGCTCGGGCGGCACACGTTCGAAGTCCTGCGCCGTCTTGTCCACCGGCCGCGCTTTCCGGGTCCACAGTTCCGCCACGCTGACGGTGGGCCTTGCCTCCCGCACAGGCTTGGCGGCAAGCAGCCAGGCTGCGAAAACCAGCCCGCTGCCGAACACCGCAAGGGTCAGCACGAAGCCGCCGACCAGTCCCAAAATCGCTTTCACTCGACACTCCTTGTGTCCCTGCCAATAAAATGCGGGACATCACGGCTTGTTCCAGAAAAGCAGGCGCGAGGGACCTAAGTCTGACCTACCGACAACCGCCAGCTCGCCGAGAACCGGGTGCGGCGCGATTTTTTTCGACGGTGAAAAATCAAGGGAGCGGTCGAGCAGCCATTGGGCCACGTCGCAGCCGCTATTCCGCCGCCTCGGCATAGTGCTGAGGGACATAGTTGAGGATCGGGCCGAGCCAGCGCTCGACATCGGCCAGCGGCATGGCTTTGCGGCGGGCATAGTCCTCGACCTGGTCGCGCTCGACTTTGGCGACGCCGAAATAATAACTTTCGGGATGGGCGAGATAGATGCCGGAGACCGAGGAGCCCGGCCACATCGCATAGCTTTCGGTCAGGCTGACGCCGGCATTGCGCTCGCCGTCGAGCAGCCGGAACAAGGTCGCCTTCTCGGTATGATCGGGCTGCGCGGGATAGCCGGGCGCCGGGCGGATGCCGCGATAAGGCTCGCCGATCAGTTCGTCGGGGGCCAGCTTCTCGTCAGCCGCGTAGCCCCAGAATTCCTTGCGCACCTTTTCGTGCATGCGCTCGGCAAAAGCTTCGGCGAAACGATCGGCCAGCGCCTTGACCATGATCGAGGAATAATCGTCATTGGCGCGCTCGAAGCGCTCGGCGATCGCCACCTCCTCGATCCCCGCGGTGACGATGAAGCCGCCGATATAGTCCGGCTTGCCGCTGTCGGCCGGCGCGACGAAATCCGACAGCGCGACATTGGCCTTGCCGTCGCGCCTGGTCAGCTGCTGGCGCAGCGTGAAGAAGGTTGCCAGTTCCTGCGAGCGTGCCTCATCCGTGAACAGCCTGATGTCGTCGCCGACGGCGTTCGCCGGCCAGAAGCCGATGACGGCGCGCGGCGCGAACCATTTTTCCGCGATGATTTTTGTCAGCATCGCCTGCGCATCCTCGAAAAGCTGGCGCGCGGCGGCTCCCTGCTTCTCGTCGTCGAGGATCTTGGGGTAACGCCCCTTCAGCTCCCAGGTCTGGAAGAACGGCGTCCAGTCGATGTAGCGCGAGAGCTCAGTCAGGTCCCAGTTCTCGAACACTTTCACGCCGGTGAAGGACGGCTTCGGCGGTTCATAGGCGGACCAGTCCACCCTGTGCGCATTGGCCCTGGCCTTTGCCAGCGGCAGCCGCTGCTTGTCGGCCTCGGAGCGGGCATGCGCGTCGGCGACCTTTTTGTACTCGGCCCGCACTGTGTCGACGTAGCCGCCCTTGGTCTCGTTCGACAGCAAGGACGAGACGACGCCGACCGCCCGGCTGGCGTCATTGACATAGACCGTCTGTCCCCTGGAGTAGCGGGGATGGATCTTCACCGCCGTGTGCACGCGGCTGGTTGTTGCGCCGCCGATCAGCAGCGGAATGTCGAAGCCTTCACGCTCCATCTCGGCGGCCATGTGCACCATCTCGTCCAGCGACGGGGTGATCAGGCCGGACAGGCCGATGATGTCGACATTTTGCTCACGCGCCGTCTGCAGGATCTTCGCCGCCGGCACCATGACGCCGAGATCGATGATCTCGTAATTGTTGCAGGCCAGAACGACGCCGACGATGTTTTTGCCGATGTCGTGGACATCGCCCTTCACCGTCGCCATCAGGATTTTGCCGGCCGTCTGGCGCTCGCCATTGTCGATCCCATTGGCGGCATTCGCCAGTTTTTCCGCCTCCATGTGCGGCAGCAATCCGGCCACCGCCTGCTTCATCACGCGCGCCGACTTCACCACTTGCGGCAGAAACATCTTTCCAGCGCCGAACAGATCGCCGACGACATTCATGCCGGCCATCAGCGGGCCTTCGATGACATGCAGAGGCCGCTCGGCCGCAAGCCGCGCCTCTTCGGTGTCGGCGTCGATGAATTCGGTGATGCCGTTGACCAGCGCATGCGAAATCCGCCGCTCGACCCTCCAGTCGCGCCAGGCGAGATCGCGCTCCCTGGCTTCCTTGCCGGCGGTGCCCTTGAAGCGCTCGGCGATCTCCAGCATGCGTTCGGTGGCGGTGCCGCCGGCCCTGGGCACCCGGTTGAGCACGACATCCTCGCAAGCCTCGCGCAGTCCCGGTTCGATCGTGTCGTAGACGGCAAGCTGGCCGGCATTGACGATGCCCATATCCATGCCGCGCTGGATGGCATGGTAGAGGAACACCGCGTGCATCGCCTCGCGCACCGGCTCGTTGCCGCGGAAGGAGAAGGACAGGTTCGAGACGCCGCCCGAGATATGCACATGCGGCAGCGTGGCGGTGATCTCGCCGGCGGCCTCGATGAAGTCGACGCCGTAATTGTCGTGCTCCTCTATGCCGGTGGCGACCGCGAAGACATTGGGGTCGAAGACGATGTCTTCGGGCGGGAAACCCGCCTGTTCGGTGAGCAGCTTGTAGGCGCGGGTGCAGATCTCGACTTTGCGCGCCTTGGTGTCGGCCTGGCCGGCCTCGTCGAAGGCCATGACGACCACCGCCGCGCCGTAGGCGCGCACCAGCTTCGCATGATGCAGAAAGGCTTCCTCGCCTTCCTTCATCGAGATGGAGTTGACCAGTGGCTTGCCCTGCACGCATTTCAGCCCGGCCTCGATGATCTCCCATTTCGAGGAGTCCACCATCACCGGAACACGGGCGATGTCGGGTTCGGCGGCGATCAAATTGAGGAACTCGACCATCGCCTTTTTCGAATCGATCAGGCCTTCATCCATGTTGATGTCGATGATCTGTGCGCCATTGGCGACCTGGTCGCGCGCCACGTCGAGCGCCGGAACATAGTCGCCCGCCGTGATCAGCTTTCGGAACCTGGCCGAGCCGGTGACGTTGGTGCGTTCGCCGACATTGACGAAGGGAATCTCATCAGTCAGCGTGAACGGCTCCAGCCCGGACAGGCGCATCTTGCGCTCGATCTCGGGGATGGCGCGTGGCGGATATTTCTTGACAGCCTCGGCGATGGCGCGGATGTGGTCCGGCGTCGAGCCACAGCAGCCGCCGACGACGTTGACGAGCCCTTCCCGCGCAAAATCCTCGATCTGCGCGGCCATGAAGTCCGGGCTCTCGTCATAGCGGCCGAATTCATTGGGCAGGCCGGCATTCGGATAGGCGCAGACGAAGGTGTCGGCGGCGCCTGAAATTTCGGCCAGATGCGCGCGCATCGCATTGGCGCCGAGCGCGCAGTTGAGGCCGAGGGTGAAGGGGTTGGCATGGCGCACCGAATGCCAGAAGGCGGTCGGCGTCTGGCCCGACAGCGTGCGGCCGGAGAGATCGGTGATGGTGCCCGAAATCATCACCGGCAGGCGCACGCCCTTTTCGAGAAAAATCTCGTTGCAGGCGAAGATCGCCGCCTTGGCGTTCAGCGTGTCGAAGATGGTTTCAATGAGAATGATGTCGGCGCCGCCGTCGATCAGGCCGCGCAGCTGCTCGCCATAGGCCAGGCGCAATTCATCGAAGGTCACGGCGCGATAGCCGGGATTGTTGACGTCGGGCGACATCGAGGCGGTGCGGTTGGTCGGCCCGACCGCGCCGGCGACGAAACGGCGTTTGCCGTCTTCCTGCTGTGCCCTCGCCGCTGCCCGACGCACCAGTCGCGCGCCGTCCCGGTTCAGCGCGTAGACGGCATCCTCCATGCCGTAATCGGCCTGGGCGATCGAGGTCGAGGAGAAGGTGTTGGTCTCGAGGATATCGGCGCCAGCGATGGCGTATTGATAATGGATCTCCTCGATTGCCTTCGGCTGCGTCAGGATCAAGAGGTCGTTGTTGCCTTGCTGGTGGCAGGCGCAGCCGGCGAATGCCTCGCCGCGAAAATGCTCCTCGTCGAAACCGAGACCCTGGATCTGCGTGCCCATGGCGCCGTCGAGGATGAGGATGCGCTCGCGTGCCGCCGCGGTGAGCGCCGCAAGCACTTCCGAACCGTCGGGCTTGGCCGCGACGGGGCCGAACAAAACGTCCAGCGATGCAGAATTCTGCGACATTTTTTATCCTTGAGGCGACAACCATCACATAAGGATATCTTTATGTCAACATACGGAATGCAGGCGAACGCGTAGTGGCGAGAGTTTGGTGCGATCGGTCATCCCGATCGACAATGTGACGGCGGCGGTCATTGTCGCCGCTGCGCCGTGCCTACACCACCACGTCCCGATATACCCTCACCTCGCCATCCTGGCCGCGGATGCGCCAGTCCTGCTCTTCCCGCCCCTCGACATGGCATGGCCCGAGCGGCACCTTGCCGCCGCCTTCCGGCAGGTCAAGCACATAGACCGGATTGCAGATGCCCGACAGGCGGGCGCGCAGCGCGCCGGCCAGCGCCTGTCCCTGCGCAATCGTGGTGCGCCTGTGCGCCATGCCGCGCGCGAGGTCGCCATGGTGCAGGTAATAGGGTTTGACGCCGAGCCGGTACATCAGTTCGCGGCAGAGTTCCTCCAGCACCTCGACCGTGTCGTTGACGCCCTTGAGCAGGACACTCTGGTTGAGCAGCACGAAGCCTGCCTGGCGCATGACGCGGCAGGCCAATTCGGTGGCCGGCGTGATCTCCCGCGCATGGTTGAAATGGGTGACGATTGTGACCATCAGCCGGCCCTGCAACGCGCCAACCAGCCCCGGCGTGATGCGCGCGGGCAGTACGACAGGCACGCGCGTGTGGATGCGCAGCAGCCTGACATGCGCGATCGCCTCGATGCGGGCGCGGATTTCGGCCAGCGCCTTGTCCGGCAGCGACAGCGGATCGCCGCCGGTCAGGATCACTTCGCGGATTTCGGTATGGCCCTCGATATATGCAAAAGCCTCTTCGAGCGCTTCTCGCGTATAGCCGCGGCCGATCGAGGTCAGGGATTCCTTGCGGAAGCAGAAGCGGCAATAGACCGCGCATTGGTAGGTCGCAAACAACAGCACGCGGTCGGCGTGGCGGTGCGTCAGTCGCGGCACCGGACTGAAGGCATGGTCGGCGATCGGATCGTCGAGCTCGCCTTCCGTTTCCGTCAGCTCATCCGGCGATGGAATGATTTGCGCGCGGATCGGGTCGGCGGGATCGTTCCAGTCGATCAGGTCGAGATAGGTTTTGGGGGCACGCACCTTGTGGTGTACGGCCGCCTCCTGCGCCGCCGCGCGCTCGGCGGGTGACAGCGGCAGCGAGGCGAGATCGCGGACGTGGCGCACGCCCGCGCGGATGTCGTTTTGCCAGGCGGTGTCGGCATCGCGTCCTTCGTCGGCGATGGCCGCGTCATCGAAAGTTGAGTCTGGGGTCATTGGGGCCTCGGGGCAATTCTGGCGGTGCTATCGGCCGGATGGACGGTTCGGTCAACAGCAGTGGCTCGGCGCGGATTGTCGCTGCGCTGCGATCCTTCGCATCCCCCGACTATCGCCGTAATCGACCAGCGCAGCAATTTCAGGCAATCTGACCGATAAGGCGCTCCAAGGGGAGATGGGCGCCGCTTAGGGAGGACCGCAATGAGCAAAATGCCGCGCTATGAGGATGCCGTTCAGCGCTTTCGCATCGAAGATGAGATCGCGTGGTTGTATGGCAACCCTGGAACCGGCATCAATGCCTATGTCGAATGCTGCGGCCGCTACACCGGACAAAACCGGCTGGCGCTGCGCGCGATCTCGGCCGGCGGTGAGCTTCGCGAATTCAGCTTCGACGATCTCGCCGACATGTCGGGGCGCGCCGCCAATGTGCTCAAGGCCGCCGGCGTCCGTGCCGGCGATGTCGTCGCCGGCATGCTGCCGCGCGTCCCCGAACTGGTGGCGCTGATCCTCGGGACGTGGCGCATCGGCGCGGTCTACCAGCCGCTGTTCACCGCCTTCGGTCCGAAAGCCATCGAGCACCGCCTCGGCTATAGCGGCGCCAGGATCGTGGTGACCAACCCGGCCAATCGCGGCAAGCTCGACGAGGTCGAGACATCAGCGCAAATCGCCACCATTCTTGGCAATGGCGGTGAGCTACCTGCAGGCGACATCGATTTCCGCGCCGCGCTTGCCGCCGCCTCGCCCGAGTGCCAGCCGGTGATGCGCAAGGGCGACGACTTGTTCATGATGATGTCGACGTCGGGAACGACCGGCCTGCCCAAGGGCGTGCCGGTGCCGCTTCGCGCCCTGCTCGCCTTCGGCGCCTATATGCGCGACGCGATCGGCTTGCTGCCCGACGACATCTTCTGGAACATCGCGGACCCCGGCTGGGCCTACGGCCTCTATTACGCCATCACCGGCCCGTTGCAGCTCGGCATCGCCACGACCTTCTATGAAGGCGCCTTCAACGCCAAGAGCACTTACGACATCATCGAGCGGCTCGGCGTCACCAGCCTTGCCGGCTCGCCGACCGCCTATCGCCTGCTGATGGCGGAAGGCGCGGAAGCTGCGGCCCGTGTCAAAGGCAGACTGCGCGTGGTGAGCAGCGCCGGCGAGCCGCTCAACCCGGAAGTCATCCGCTGGTTCGACGCAAATCTCGCCGCGCCCATTCACGACCATTACGGCCAGACCGAGAACGGCATGATGGTCAACAACCATCATGGGCTCTCGCACGTCGTGCGCGTGGGCTCGGCCGGCTTGGCAATGCCCGGATATCGCATGGTGGTATTGGACAAGGCCGGCAACGAGCTCGGCCCCAACCAGCCCGGCATCCTCGCCGTCGACATCGCGAAGTCGCCGCTGCGCTGGTTCGACGGCTATCACCAAGCCGAGACGCCAGCGGTCACGGGCGGCTACTACCGCACCGGCGACACGGTGGAGTACGAGCCGGACGGTTCGGTCTCCTTCATCGGCCGCGCCGACGATGTCATCACTTCGGCCGGCTATCGCATCGGCCCGTTCGACGTCGAAAGCGCGCTGATCGAGCATCCGGCGGTCAACGAGGCGGCTGTCGTCGGCGTGCCCGATCCGCAGCGCACCGAGATCGTCAAGGCCTTCGTCGTTCTGGCGCCGGCTTACAAGGGCAATTCGGAGCTCGCCGAAGAGCTGGCCCAGCACGTCAAGAAACGGCTGTCGGCGCACGCCTACCCGCGCGAGGTCGAGTTCATCACGGAACTGCCGAAGACCCCAAGCGGCAAGATCCAGCGCTTCCTGCTGAGGAAGGCGGAGGTGGAGAAGCGCAAGGCGTGATTAGGCGCCAATCTCCCCCCTCGAGGGGGAGATGTCGCCGAAGGCGACAGAGGGGGTCGTTTGGCGGGTAGCGGGTAAATCGTGGAACGGGGGCGAAAGGTGGAACGCGTCCACCGCCGGGGCCCCCGCAGGGCGGGCCGCCCAAAG
>NZ_JAMYTN010000028.1:0-44218 GCF_040322455.1 Mesorhizobium sp. M0139 | reverse complement strand
TGGCGCACCACATCGGCGTTGCCGCCATGGCGGAAGAAGCGCTCCCGCAGCCAATCGTCCAGCCCGTCAAACGCGGTCCGCCGCACAGGCTTGCGGAACGGAAAAGTCCCGCCCTCGCGCAGATACCGACGCACCGTGTTGCGCGCGCATCCGAATTCCTTCGCAAGTCGCTTCGCTCCCCAGCCAAGCTCATGCAGCCGCAGCATCGCTGAACTTCTTCAGGCTGAAGCAGCTCCTCCCCCCGCATCGTTCTCGACAATGCAGGAATCGCCGAAATCTCAACCGTCATCCATGCCTCCTCTCATAACCGAGGGGTCAGTTCTTCATTTCGTCAGGGGGTCAGTTTCTCAATTCGGCCGACATGAGGGCTTCGCGTCTCCGCCGGTTGCTCCAACCGCGCCATACGGCGTAACAGAAACGGTCGAGGCTCTAATCGCCACTGATGAAAGTTCAGTGGCAGGTCAGTTCCAAGAAGGTCTCCGACGGAACCTATACGTGATCGCCGTGGACGCCGGTTCAAGCGACCAGGGGCCATACTACCCAGGAACTGACGTTTGCTTTGATGGAAAAGCTCCGTGAAACGCGGGATCTCCCCGCGAGATACCCGTCATCATCGGATCGGCGGGCGGAGCGGGAGCTGGGCACATCTCAACCGGGTCGCCGAGATCTTTCGAGAGATTGCGCCAACTTTTTAGAAACTAAGGTTATTTCTATGTTGCGCTTTCATAACGATAGCGAAGCATAAATTCAAGTTAAATAACACTAATAACAGCAACGATGTGGTAGAGCTTTGACGATGCCAGCCTGACGAGGACGGCGCGCAGAGCCGTACCTTCAAAGCCGGCAGCTTGTGGGCCAGTGACACCCTCCTGTGCAAATGGCTGTGGAGCAGAGACTATGGAACACCGGCGGATTAGCGGCATCGAGGAGATACCTCCCCTTTCTCCAAGAGAAAAGGAGTGCATCCTATGGACGGCGAAAGGGAAGTCGTCGTGGGAAATAGGGCAGATTATAGGCATATCTGTAAATACTGTTAACTTCCACATAAAAAACGTTATGAAAAAGACGGACACTGGTAGCAGAATAACAGCAGCCATAAAAGCGCTACAATTTGGAATTATCGAATTGTGAAAAATCGACCAAAAATCTCGCACAAAGAATGTCATGCCGCGCAAAGAATGTCATGCCTAAGTCACGATGCTTTTGTTGCGGAGAAAGGCACTCCTGCGATTCGGCGGTTTTAACGTCCGTTGTGCCAGGAGTTTTCTTGAACCTGGATCTGTCGGAGCGGTGGGAGCACTAAGCTTCGGTCCATTTTCGGAAACGGTCCAAGGCGAGCCGCGGTGCACTGCACACTGACGCAGGTAAACGCCCGATCGATGTAGGAAGAAGTATACGTTGGCTAGATCACCTCTCGCGTTGCTTGTGCCTTGCTTAACATCACCTCGCGATGCGTGTTCGGCTCGGCACCGGGAACAGTGGAGCGCCGGGTAACGCGGACAGGTAATTGGTAATCGTGTCGGAGACCGGCAGCACCTGAAACGCCAAGGGCTTCATGATAGTGTCGGTCTGGATCAGCCCGAGGGCGGCTGTGACTAGAGGGGCCTCCCCCTCGCGTTGCGACCGATGTGACACCTGTCGGCGGAAGCCGGTCTGTCGCTGCGACATCCAACTTCAGGTCCACCAGAGAACTAGATCCGGCCGCGCAAACCCGAAAAAGCTGTTCAGCACTAGGCGACGCTTTCCGTTGCCTGGTTGACCCGTGACCCCGTGAACGAAACCGCCATCGATCAGGCCGATATCCCCCGCCCTGAGCTGGAAGTCGCGACAAGGAACGCCCTCGAGATAGGCTGCCGAATAGGGATAGCCCGTAGTCTCCACACGTTGAGACTTTCGGTCGATGACTCTCGGCTTGTGGCTCCAGAGCCGCAGATTGCCACCTTCCTCGGGCATGCTGGGATAGAAGTTGAGTGCTGCGACGGTGTTGTGCGCCACCGCAGGAAGCTCGTAATCGTTCCCAGCACATAACACTTGAGCGACGTCGTCGTGGGGGTCCAAGGAGAATGTGCCGCTGCCAGACCAACTGAGAGCGCGACAAACATTAGCCTGACCGTGCTCCGAACGGGCCAGCCGCAATTCAATGCCCTGTTTGTGAAGCTCGCGCTTCAACGCGTCGAACAGTGCTCGGACCGGATCAACCAAATTGCCGAAAAGGGCATCGACGTAGGGTCGCGCAGTTTCTGACTCTGCGAAATAGGTGGCTGCATCCTTCCTGTAGTGGGATGCGCCGACATATTGTCCGGGGACGCCATCCTTACGCTCCTTGAGACCGGGACTGCCACTGAAGTTCGCGGTGATCTCCTCGGCAATTTCGGTGCTGAAAGCTTGCTTGACGTGCAGAGCGGTGATCTCACCTTTCAGGACTGAGATGATGTCCGCAGTGCTGATCGAGCCGGTTCGTTCTCTGATCGCAACAGGCGAGGTGGCTGCGGCTTGGGATGCTTGATTAGCCTTCATTGACTTGCTCCTTTAGTGCGTGATCAAGGATGGCGATGCCATGATCGAGTTCGTCATCGGTGATGGTTATCGGTGGGAGGACTTTGATGACGTCGCGATTTGGTCCTGAAGATTCGATCAGCAGGCCATTTTCGAATGCGACATCGTGCACACGGCCGACAACGGCCTGTGAACGGCATTTGAGACCGGCCATCAGACCACGGCCGCGCTTTTGTTCGATGCACGTGGGAAATTTCGCAACGAGCCTGTCCAGGTGTCTTTGGAGTTTGGCGGCTGTCCGCTCAACGCCTGCAGTGAACTGCGTGTCGGACCACATTTTGCACATCGCCCCTGCAGTCACGAAGGCGAGATTGTTGCCTCTGAAGGTCCCGCTATGTTCTCCGGGATTCCAAATGTCCAAGTCGGGGCGAATCAGAACGATGGAGAACGGGCTGCCTGATCCGCTTAGGGACTTTGAAAGGCATATGATATCGGGATCAATGCCCGCGAACTCGAATGAGAAGAAGTCGCCCGTTCGGCCCGCACCAGCCTGAATATCGTCGACGATCAATACAACGCCGTGTTTGCGGCAAATGCGCTGAATTTCCGTTAGCCAAGCTGCTGATGCGGCGTTCATGCCGCCTTCTGCCTGAATGGTCTCCAGAATAATTGCCGCGGGCTTTTCTATCCCGCTTCCTGGGTCGCCCAATAAGGAGTCTATGTAACTCGGGGAATCGAAATCTTGGTTCGGATATCCGTCATAAGGGACGCGGATCACATCGTGACGAGCAACGCCGCCTAATTCCCTGGTCGACGCCGAACCCGAGACCGCCAGAGAGCCGAGCGACATACCATGGAATGCGTTTGTGAAGGCCATGACGCTTGAGGCGCCGGTATATTTTCGCGCCAGTGCCAGCGCTGCTTCGTTAGCGTTTGTGCCGGTCGGCCCAGGAAATTGTATCTTGTGAGAAAGCCCCCTGGGCTTCAGGATCGAATCCACAAACGCTTCAATGAAGTCACGCTTCGCCGCTGTATACATGTCTAGGGATAGGAGAATGTTCTCGCCAACCATATATTCGATTGCTGGCGCAATAATGTCTGGATGGTTGTGTCCGTAGTTGAGTGCGCCGGACCCTACAAGGAAATCGATATAAGGGTTACCGGCCTCGTCCCAGATTGTCGCCCCAAGGGCCTTCGTAAAGACTGTAGGAAACGACCGCCCGTACCGACGAACGTTGGACTCATGAGCCGTAAAAATCTCAGTGTTCATTTCAGGGTCCCTCTGCGTGTCGCGTCGCGTCAACGAGCAAGTGATTAAATGCGCTTGGTTTGTTGCGGTTGTTTTCAGCTTCACTTGAAGATCGGAACGGTCCGGGCGGAACTTTGGGCGGTCGTGACTTCCCATGAATATGTTGAGGAATGCCGAAACGCTCCTCAAAAACGTCCGTGACAAAAGGGAGACCGGACTTCGGCAGCTCAACTGCTGCACTGACGCACTTCGAAACCTCCTCTACCGTAGTCACGTTGCTCTGCACGGCGATATCTCTCGTCTAAGCGTTGGTCGAGCTCCGTTCTAGAGTTTTTGGGGAGGCGTCGATACTACGGCATTTGGTAGTTGACGCACCTCTTGTACCCGGCGAGACGCCCTGCCAATCCTATCAAGCTCAGCGCTAGCACCGGCTCATGTGTGACGGGCGCTTCTGCCATGCTGCAGCAGCATGCTAAGGTGTTGCAGGCCGCTTCGGCCGCAACACGAGCGGCGTAGCGGCGATGATCGGCGTTCTTCGATGTCGGGGCCGCTTTCGGACGGCTTATGAAGCGTCTCGACCAATTATGCCTAAATGAGGATCAGGCTCCCGAAAGGCCAACGGCGGAGGATATTACAGTCTGTTTGTAGGACCAGACTAAGCCGGTTCTCCCCCCATTTAGGCCAACAAGAGTTTACCAGACAACTTTGTGCTGAGAGATGCGCCCACGGATCGGTCGGAGCCGCGCGAGAATAGGCGACCAGACTCGTCGACCTGTTCCACATGATGCCCGCCTTATGCAGTCTCAGGAGGATCGAGATTCGCTCGCGCTTTCAGGCGGTTTGCCGACCTCCAGTCAGCATGCGAACGCCTTTGGATGGGCATATTCGCACATCCTACAAAGCAGAAAGCCATCCGTCCCATTCATGCACCATGATCCGGCTCAAGAGAATGTTGCCGAACCGGTCGTAGACGGTGTCCTCATGGGGTACCCCGCTCTCCTGACCCAGGAGACATTTCATGCCGATCTTGGCGGCGACCGCGGCGACCATCCGCGTGTGGTTGGACTGCACGCCGCCGATGGAGACAAGCGTGTCCGCATTTAACACGATCTCGTCGGGGATGATGTATTCGAGCTTGCGGAGCTTGTTTCCGCCAAATGCGAGACCGGAGTTGCAGTCCTCGCGCTTAGCGTAGATTTCCACCCTGCCCCCCAGATGCTTGGAGAGGCGGTCGAGCTTCTCGAAGGCGTGGGCCCAAAGGTGAGCGATAGCGTTCGAACTTTTGCAGCATTTTCTCTCCGGCAACACGCGATGGAGCTGATTAGCCATGCACGAGTGATTTTAGAGGCGTCTTTGATTTTGCGTCGTCTGTGTTATCCGACGCCCAAAAGTGTCCCATTACTATTTCCAGCGCCTCGTTCGTCATTGGGAGTCGCAACCGCACGCCGGCATACTGCGACCGGCTACCAATATGGCATTCACGAACTGCCTCTCCTGGATTAACCAGAATGACCGGATTGCGGTCACCATGGACTTCTCAAGCACAGTATTCCTTCTAATATCTGCTCAATGTTGATGGGGTCCAAAGTCTGCGCTATCTTGAGCACTGACCTTGTCAATGGGCCTCAAGGCAGCAGCAGCGATATGGCGAGCATTTGATCGCGCTGGAGCAAATCTGCGGACTCATTCGTCACCTCATCAAGGTCTGGCGGCTCGGATCCAACTTCCTTGCAACTGCCGAAATGCTCAGCCCTTCGGCTAATTCGGCTATCGCAGCCAGACCGCCAGATCAGAAAGAGCACGCTTGCGAAATACGCCAGCTGAAGGAGCAGGGAACAAGCCAGGGTTGTGACGACTACTGTGCCGATCGAATGAGATGCGAAGTAGACAGTCAGTGCGGTGCTGCACAGCACCACCCCCAGGACTCGACAAAACATTCTAAAGGTCAACGCCGTTCTCCTGGTTTTGTCTCCTCAGATCACGCTGCGACCTGATCGGCCGCAACATGGGTCTGGCAGTTCTTCGGGCAGACGCGGGCGCATGCCCCGCAGCCAATGCAGCGGCCGGCATGATCGACGACCATGATCATGCGATTGAGCTCGCCATCGAAATCGTCGTCTTCGCCGTCGCAGGCGCCGAGGATTTCACCCGCGTCATCGACGCCGTAAAGATGCATGACCTCGCGAGAGCAGACTTTGAAACAGCGGCCGCAGCCGATGCAGGTCGTGCCGTCTATAGCGGTGAGATATTCCGGCACCCATCCGGAGCCGTCGCGGGTGATAAATGTGTTCGTCATCGTAACTTCTTCATTGCAGCGAGGGCTCTTTTGGCACCATCCAACTCGGAAAAAACCGCCGACTTTTCCTGAGCAACTTCCTCTATCTCAGTCCATTTTCCCGGGAGATCCTCTGCAAGGTCGCAATTGCATCTTGGCAACTGCCGCGCGCAGCTGAAGCCTTCGGACTTTCTTCCCCATCTCGTCTAGCTTTGACATAAACTCTTGCTCGAAATCGGTTTCTTCACGCCCGTGCCACGTCGGGCTAGGCTTCGATGGCTGAAGTCGAACCAGTTTCGTACCGGCCTCCTCGATCTTCCTGAACGTCTCGAAGCCGAACCCATGGACGTCTGGACAGAAAGACGAGTTGCCCGACCATGAAAAGGACGGCCCGAAGTCCTTACGGTTTCATCTCCACGATTGGCGATGTCACCGGGCGGAGACGCTCCGCAATGGCAAGCCCGACGGCGGTGTAAAACAAATCGAGCCTCCACAGCAGGTCCGGATCGGGGTAGCCCATGCCACGGATCGCTTGGCGCTTTTCTGGTGATGATGAAGTCGGCCAGCAGCGTGGCGTCAGATTTGCCTTCCCATAAGCAGTAGGACTCCTGAGCACGGATCATCCGCACCAGGCATTTGACGAACGGGGTGGCAAGGGCCGCCTCGTCCTCGTTGACAGCTAGGCTGACCGCGGCATCAGACATTTCGCCTTTTGCTCATTTCAGTCCTCTTCCTCGAAGCACGATGTCTTTTTTCTGGCGCGCCTACTTCGGGCACACTTGCACAGCCGACGCCCGGCTCGGCGCCGCTGATTCCACGCAATTGACGTCCCTTTGGCCGACCTTGAACACGTCCTCGGCTGCGAAGTCTTCCACGCGAATTCGCGTCGAACATCACTTCCGCCGCAATGCGGCCGGAGGCCATGAAGATTCGAGCCTCGATCCTGCTGCAAACGATCGACCAAGTGCTGCATGGACCCTCCTTGCTGCGGTCACGCGAGGGAAATGGACGCAGTGGCCAGTAAGCCCTTTCGACCAATTACCCTTTTTTATCTTTCTTTCTTGGCCGACCGCGCTTTGGCACCTTCGGGAAACTGTTTTGCGCAGCGGCAAAGAGAGCGCCGCAACAAGCCTTCGCACGCCTGTACTTGGCGAGGGCCTGCAGCAAATCCGGCAGATGCTGCTCTTTCAATTCGGCCGGGATAGGCTCCGGACCGTCCAGCGACGTCAGTGCCAGTTCGACCAACTCGATCGCGCGATCATTGTTGCCGTTCTCGTGATAGTACCGGGCGGCCGCGGGATAAGATCGGAACTTGGGACTGTCGCCTTGCGGGGGATTCAGCGCCAGGATGTGTTCGGACAGCTCCTTGCCCATCGCGAAGCGCTCAGCAGGGGGAAGGCGCGAATGGTCATTGGCCGGATGGAAAAGTTGGTCTAGCGCCGAAACCATCCAATCCTCGGAGTTTTTGTCGATCGCGTCGCGAACCAACTGGCGCATCACGGGCAAGCCGGTCCACATGTCTTGTATTTTGTGAAGCAACAGATGTGCATGGGCCAAGCGGAAATTGAGGTCGTCCGGCATGAAGGCAATGCCCTCTTCGATCGCCCAGAGCGCCGTCTTCCAATCTTCCAACTTCACCGCCGCCCAGAACCTGTCATCGATCGGCTTCTCCAACGCTTGTTCGCGCGCCAGGGGTTCGCTTGTGGCGATCCGCTCATGATCGGCGGCTTTCGCTTTCTTGCTGGTACGCCAGCTGCCGTTGAGCACTTTCGGCAAAACCTCACCGAGTTGGCTCGTATGGCCGATAAAGGCGATGCAGCCGTCTCGGTCGACTACGAACGAGCTCGGAATCCCGACGCAAAAACTGGGTTCCCTCCAAAGCTTCTTCATTTCGCCTGTGTAGTCGAACCCAATCCGATGATTCAGATCCGGGCACTTTTCGGCCAACCACGCGTCCAACTTGGTCCGGGCCTCGACGGCCGTTGGAGCGTCTTCATCAGCCGCGATCCCGACGACCTCAAGTCCGCTGTCCTTGTATCTCTCCTGTAGCTGCATCAGCTCGAGAATCTCCGCCGCACATAGTTCGCACCAAGTTGCCCAAAACCGGGCGATATAAATTTTGCCGGGCTGGAAGTCCGCAAGGGGCTCGCCACGCAGCCAGTCCTCCACTTTGATCGAAGGAGCCGGAGACCCCATCCGCAACATATCTTGCCCTCCAAAGCTGTTGCCAAAGGTTGCGTGGCCTTATGCGCAAGCTTGTTCCCCCTTTGACACGGGGCACGAGGTAAGGAAGAGAGACCATCGCTCGTCTCGCGCATCTGCGTGCAGTCAGCCTTCACTCAGTGTTGCTGAATCTCAATTCGCAAAGGCCGTGCCACGCGCTCAGCGTACAGCAAACGCTTGATTATCCTTAGAAAGGCTTCCGGGGCGCGCAGTAGCCGGTTGTATTAGTCGCGACATGTTTTTGCCACTGTCAGGTCTTGGACACGCATCACCCGCTTCCCGTCGGCGCAGAAGCGTGGCCACCGACGTCTCGACATATAGGGACGAACAGATGCATGACCGCGTTGGCTGCCGCCAGCCTCGTCATCATCGTCCGCCTCAAGCCTTGCTTGAGCTTCTTGCCGTTCCGGTCGCCCAGCGGAACGCCATTGCGATTGCGGGGCCGCTCCCTCCAGCATCGCCTCTGCCTTACCTCTTCCGCTTTGCGCTTGAATTCCTGCTGGCGACGCAGGAGTTCTTCACGACGACGCCGGTTATGTCCGGCTGCGGGTCGCGAGTACCGTTATCGCCAGATGATGATCTGGGGAAGAGGGCCAGGATGAGTGCCGGCCTGTGCCGGGCCGGTGAACTCTCCCGGATCCTACTTTTGTTGTTCTGTGTCCCTGTGCGCAGGCCCTACAGGGACCACCTGGTGCGAATGTGAGCGTTGTCGGAATTTGGCCCGCCTGAAGGCCGCTAGGTCGCCACGCGATGGGCCAAGGCAGACTGAAAACGCCGAAGATGCGGCCGCCCTCGCCGCTGACGGCTACCATCCCAGGCGATGCTACGTGATTGATGCCACCGTTCGCGCCGAGGGCCGGCAAGAGCCCGACCGCCGGACTCGAAGGTCGGTGCGTTGGCCGCTGCACGGTCGTTCCGTGTTCAGTTCCCGGCCAGTGGTGAGGGAAATCGTGATAACGCTAGTACGAAGAGGCTATGGTCCGAACGCGGCCTGCCGCGCTGAAACGACTCTCTTTCTCGACCTGACGCCGGCTCGAGTATCTGTGTTTGAGCGCATTGAGGACGCCTGGGCTTCTGCCCGGCCGTTTGTCTGAGCGTTACGGGTTGTCTCGGCGAGCAGACACCGAGCGCGTTAGAGGCGTCCGGGGAATGTGCTTCGCGACGGCGCTTCCAAGTTGCGGGGCCGACGATTGTCAGGTCGGTGCAGAGCGCCCGCTGTCGCACCGCGTCACCGACGCCAGCCTTGTCGCAGTGTTCGGTGTCGACATCATAGCAGCGCCACGTGGCTCTCAGCACTTTGTGAATTTCCCTGCATGTCTTTTCCAGGTTGGCCATCTCCTGTGAAAATTGTTCCCGTGCGGCAATGTGGTGTGTGCGATGTCTAGACCACTCGGGGATGCCACCGCCCAACGCCGGAGGGGGACCAATAAGCGGAGGCGACATCAGGAGCGGCGGAGGCGATATAATCAGTACGGAAAGATACGCGCCGACCTCGGCGCACAAGCGAGCAGCTATTGCGACGTCCTGATCGGAATGGTCAGCTCCCGTCACACTGAGTATTTTCTTGAAGGCCATCTGACTGCTTCCCCCTGAGATGTCGGGCCCGTAGCGCGTTTCGAACCGCAAGACTTGCCTTTCAACGAAGACGGAGAGTGGCACACCATCCGTTCGCGATTCAGTCGTCCGGCTTCTCGAGCGAGTAGCCGGCAGACCTGACAGTACGAATGACGCTACCTGGCGAGGCCGCCTTCAGCGCCTTTCTAATCCGGCTGATATGGACGTCGACAGTGCGTTCACCGATATGGATATTGTCCGGCCAGGCCGCGTCGATCAGCTCGTCTCGGCTGAAGACCTTGCCGGGAGCCTCAAGAAATTGCCGCAGCAGGTTGAATTCGAGAGGTCCGAGGTGGATGTCGTGGCCATTGCCGCGAACTCGGTGGGCATCGAGCTTCATCTCAAGGCTGCCGCAGCAGAGCCAGCTGCCATTTTCGATCCCGTTTGAACCCGGCTTCGGTAGCGCCAGCTTCGTGCGTAGATAGTCGAGCAGCATCGCCGGCGTGAAGGGCCGCACAAAGCTCTCATCAATACCTGCCTTCAAGAGATCGAGCTGCTGGTTTTCGGCGCCGGGCGCGATCAGCGCAATAACCAGCAGGCCTCTGTTCCGGAACTCCGCCTTGAGCTGGGCACAGATGGTAGACCCTGTCGAGCTTGCCGGCTGGCAGTCCAGCACCACGGCCTGCGGCTCCCGTTCACTGGCTAATGCCAGCGCTTCCTCCACGCTTCTGGCCAGTTCAATCCTGAAGCCATCCACCCCCAGAATGTGGCTGTAGTACAGATACAACTCCGCATCTTGCGAACAGATCAGTACCCCTGGCTTCATCAGCGCTACCCCAAGAACCATATCGGCATGGACCGCCTCAATTGAGAGGGCTGGCCACCGCATGTCCTCAAGACCTGACATGATCCCCTCGATCGAAAGTCGGTTGCATCACGCCCGCGCCACCTCGGGATGAGCCTCAATGGCTGCGGTGGCATCGCCGGCCAGTTTGGTACCGGCCGCGGCGAGCTTCCAGAACGTCTCGAAACCGAACCGGTGGACGTCGCGCAGGGTCTTTGACAGAACGACCAACCGCCCGGCTGTGAAGAGCACGCGCCCGAAGCCCTCATGGCTCATCTCCATCATCGGCGATGCCATCAGGCCCGTGCGCTCCTCAATCGCAAGCCCGACGGCGGTGTAGAACTTATCGAGCCTCCACAGCACGTCCGGATCGGGATCGCCGATGATTGGAATTGCACGGCGCTGTTCCCTGGTGATGATGAAGTCGCCCAGCAGCTCGGGGTCCGATTTGCCTTCCCATGACCCGTGGGAATCATTGGCACGGATCAACCGCACGAGGCATTTGACGAACGGGGTGGCAAGGGCCGCCTCGTCCTCGGTGGCGGCAGGGCTAACAGCGGCTTCAAACATTTCGGCTACTCCTCAATTTAGCCCTCGTCCTCGAAGGAGGGTTTCTGTTCAGCGACACCTGCCTGCGCCAGCACCTTGCGCAGCCAAGGGGGAGGACACGTCCTGAGCATCATCTGCGTGCGCAACAGCACCTCTTGGATGGTCTGGGGCTGCGGGACTTTGATCGGATGGATCTTTGCGGAAACAAGTTTGGCTGCCGAAGGTCCGCCGATCGCCAGACAAAACAGGAGATGACAGCCCTTCAGCGCCTCCACCTTCGGGGTGATGCGGTCGTCGCCCTCAGTTGGGTGCTTCCCGCTCTCGTCGGAAACGTCATCGAAGGCCACGGCTTCGACGAGCTTCCACTCCTCGCGCATCACGTCGTAGACAGCAAAGCGCCTGGCTGAACCGAAATGGGCGTTGAGGTTCTTCATGTCCTGCGTGGCGATCGCCACGCGCAATGCGCCGGCTTGGCGTTCCGGCCTCGGTGCGTGAACCTCGTCAGTGACGAGCGAGAGGCGACGAACGGAGCTCATCTGGCATTTCTCGCTTACGGAGTGGATCAAGCGCCTCAGGCGTCGGCGCTCGCCCGTTGGCTTCGAAAATGTTGGCAACCTCGAAGATCAGGTCGCGGGTCCCCTGGTAGAGGATTGTGAGCTTGTGCTGGGCCCCGAGCCGGTCGAAGATCGGGAAGCCGACCCGCATGAGCGGAATGCCGAGGCGCTGCGCCGCCTGGCGGCCGTGGGAATGAGTAACGAAAAGATCAGCGCCGGCGCCAAGCGCTTCCAAATCGCCGAGATCGCCGATTTGAACCGACTGCGCCGGCACTTCCTCCAGAATTTTCGACATAGCGGCCGTTGTGACCGCCGCCCCGATTTCGGAGCCCATGCCGATGAAGAAGCTCGCGAGTTGGTAGAGTTGGTCTGGTTCAGCAGCGATCGCAATTTTCTTGCCTCCAAAGTGGAAATGTCCGTCGAGCAACGCGTCCTGCAACTGCGCCCGCCGACGGCGCACCTCAGCCGGCGCCGCCGCGCCCGAAACTGCGGACAGCAGGGAGACGAACCGGTCGGCGTCCCTCAATCCGGTCAGCGACCGGAACAGCACGTAAGGCACGCCGGTCAACCTCTGCAGCAGCTCGGCCGGGCGGCGCATATGCTCACCGATGACGATACATTGCTCGGCCGTGCCAAGCTCGCGGATATCCTCGACGCTGGTGCCGCCATAGGTGGTGGTGACCCAACGGTCGGGCACCGTTCCGTCGAGCGAGCCGGATACATCCGGCAGAACCACCGGCTTCAGTCCAAAGCTTTCAACCATCTGACGCAAATGCTCGATGTCAGCCACAGTGAGGTTCCAGCCAGGCAGGATCACGATCTTCTTCGATTGCCGCGCCTGCTCGCCGGGCCGTGTAATCCCTTCGATCATTGCGGTGACAGCTTTGGCCCAGCCCTCTTCGATCGCGCCATCGAAATCCGGTGTGTTGGCTAGCACCACCTCCGTACCCGCGAGTTCTTCCGTGCGCTTCAGCCTGATATTGGCGATATCTCCTGCGCAGTCTTCGCCCCGGGTTTCCAACAGCGCGGTCGTGCAAACCCCGATCAGCGTTGGCTTTGTGCGGGCCTTGAGGTTGAGGATCGCCTCTTCCAGATGGTCTGCCCCGCCGAGGATCGTCGCGACCTCGTCCATCGCGGTTGTCTGCAAGGGAATGGCTTCCTTGAAATGTCGCACGAAGAGCACGAGCGCGAAGCTGGTGCACCCCTGGCTGCCGTGGAACAACGGCATCGCGCCGTCGACGCCAAGAAAGGCCAAGGCGGCACCCAGAGGCTGCGATGACTTCAGCGGATTGACCGCCGCCGCTTTGGTCTGGGGAAGGATGCGGCCCATTGGCTTCTCAACACTCGCCGAAATCAGCGGCGTCGTGCCGGAGAATTCCTGGACAGCATGCAAGGTCACGGTCTCGCTTTTCGTGCGCGGCAGTTCCTCCCTCACCGCAGGCTGGCAATCCCATGGTGCCGGCTCCCGTAGCTGGCACCAGATGGGGTTTTGAATGGCCAGGTCGATCTGGCGTACGAGTTCCACCATGCCGTCATAGCCGGCGTAAGGGTGTTGACGCTCCTGGTTGATATCGAGCCAAGGTGTCTTGGCCTTCAGAGCGACGAATTGCGTGCGCCCGCCTGATAGCAGGATATCGGCCTTGTGTTCGGAGAGCATGGCGTAAAGCTCGCGCGCTGCCATCTGCTCGAATATACGGTTCTCGTCCTTGAGGGTCTGCTTGATCCGCTCCTTGTCTTCCACGGTCGACTTCTTGACAGAGGTGCCAACGATCTCGATCCCGATCTCCATCAGCGCATGGACGACCGACCAGGACTTCACGCCGCCGGTGTTGAGCAGCACGCGCTTACCTTCGAGCCTCTGCCGGTAGGCGGCTAGCTTCTTCCAGGCGATCGCTTCTTCCTCTGCAATCAATGCCTCGGTGCGGCCGAGGATCTCCGGATCAGCACCCTGCTTCACGAGCAGCTCAGCTATGTTCCGGAGTGCATCCGAGGTATCGGTGATGCCGTAGAAGGAGCCCTCGAAAAACGGGATGCCCCAGCGCTCGTGCATCTTGCGGGCGAGATTGATGAGCGCAGTGGAGCACACCATCATAGCCGCCCGGGCGCGGTGCGCGCAGGCAATGTCGAAGTAACGCGCGTCACCCGGAATGCAGGCGCGCACCCGGATCCCGAGCCGATCCAGCAGCGGCTTCACCAGCCAGAATTCGCCTGAGAGGTTGAATTCGCCAAGGATGTTGATGTCGTAAGGGCCGGGATCGTCGGGCTCGGCCGTTCCGATGACATGCTTGAGCAACGCCTCGCCGGCAAGCTTGTTGCCAAGATTCTTGGAGCCGACGAAGCCCGGCGCATTGACCGGTACAACGGCCAAGCCGAACTTTTCCGCCGCGCGCTGGCAGACGGCCTCTATGTCGTCGCCGATCAGCGCCGTCACGCAGGTTGGATAGACGAAGATCGCCGGCGGCCCATACGCTTCCTTGATCTCGCGGATCGCTTTGAAGAGCTTCCGCTCGCCCTGCCCCATGACAACATCGAGTTCGGTGAGGTCTGTCGTGAAGCTCGTGCGCCACAGCGTTGGCCCGGACGAAGCCGCACCGCGGTTGTCCCAGGAATTGCCCTCGCAGGCGAGCGGCCCATGGACCAGGTGTGCGACGTCCGTGATCGGCTGCAGCACGATCTTGGCGCCATCGAAGGCACAGCCGCCGGCCGCCGCCCCGGGGATCAGTGGCTTCGAACAGCCCTCCTTGCGCGCCTTGGCATCCTTGCCGCGGTTCTTTTCGCAGCCAGGCTCGTTGAAGACATCCTGGATTTTGGCTCTGAGCAAGGACATTGCGTCGGTCTCCAAAGTCCCTCGGGAAGACGACCGGCCAAAGCCGACCGTCAAGCTTAGCGGGTGAGGTCATACGAATAGTCCGTCACGCCCGTCTCGCTTGTCTCGCGATCGAGCTTGTCGAAGATCTTGTCGAGGATCGTCGTCAGCACGCGCAACCCGCCTTGGTAGCCCATCAGCGCAAACCGATGGTGATGGTGGCGATCGAAGATCGGAAACGTCAGCCGGATCAGCGGCGTGCCGGTGTCGCGCTCCAGATACTTGCCATAGGAGTTGCCGATCAGCAGGTCCACCGGCTCGGTGAAGAGCAGCGAGCGCATCGCCCAGAGGTCCTTGCCCGCCCAGACTTGAGCATCCTTGCCGAAGGGCGATGATGCAAGCAGTTCCTTCAACTCCGCTTCCCATGCCGACGTGCCGTTGGTGGCGAGGCAATGGGTCGGCTCGCCGCCCGTCTCCATGATGAAGCGGGCCATGGCGTAGACAAAGTCCGGATCGCCGTAGATAGCGTATTTCTTACCGTGCAGCCAGGATTGGCTGTCGGCCATGGCGTCGACAAGTCGGCCGCGCTCGAGGCGGATTGCCTCGGGGATTTGCTTGCCGGAAATCGCGGAAACCTCCATCAGGAAGTCGTCAGTCGCCTTTACACCGAGCGGGTAATGGAACGAGGCCGTCGCCTGCCCCACCCCCTCGCAATACTCTAGCGTTTTTCGGCTGTTGTAATGCTGCAGCGACAGCGTCGCCTCGGCGTTGAGCGCCTTCCTCACGTCTTCGATCTTCGTGCCGCCGTCATACATCCGGTATTCGCCGTCGGACGGCGTGTCGAACTGGTCAGAGGCGTCTTGGATCAAGGTATAGGACACGCCTATCAGGTCGAGCAGGCGCTTGAGTTCCCGGTTGTTGCCAACACAGAATCCGTCGAAGCCCGGAATGACGTTGATGGTCCCCTCGGCTTCCGTTCGCTCCTCGCCTTTCCAGAAATGCTCCAAAATCCCCTTGAGCGTGACGTCGTAGCCATCGACATGACTGCCGACGAAGGCCGGCGTATGGGCGAAGGGGACGTCGAAGTCGCGCGGGACCGAGCCTTCGTCCTTGGCGTTCTCGATGAAGCTGTGCAGGTCATCGCCAATGACCTCCGCCATACAAGTGGTCGAGACGGCGATCATCTTTGGGTCGTAGAGTTGGTACGTGTTGGCGAGCCCATCGACCAGGTTCTTCAGGCCGCCGAACACTGCCGCGTCCTCGGTCATCGAGGATGAAACCGCCGAAGCAGGCTCCTTGAAATGGCGCGACAGGTGCGAGCGGTAATAGGCCACGCAGCCCTGGCTGCCGTGGACGAATGACATGGTTCGCTCGAAGCCCGCGGCCGCGAAGACCGCGCCGAGCGGCTGGCAGGCCTTGGCGGGGTTCACGACAAGCGCTTGGCGAGCGAGATTCTTTTCGCGGTATTCCCACGTCTTGGTGAATTCGCGTTGGTCGGTAACGATCTGGTCCGGGTGCGGACATTCGAAATTCAGCTTCTTCTCGGCAAGCATCTGCCTGTATTCCGGTTCGCGGAACAGGGGAGCGTGGTCGAGAACTTTTTCAGCCGACTGCGGCATGGGTGGTTACCTCTTTCCATCTGGCCCGCCATACGGCGGCACAGGGACGTCGAAACGTTTTCAGGTCTCCCGCGGACAAGCGGCCACAGGCGTTCGCGGCCTCCCGGCTTCCGGGAGGCCAGGGTTTCATTCGGCTGCGATCGCCGCCGACGGCTCGGCTTTTTTCTTCCAGGGGGCGTCGTAGAGGTTCCAGACCGGGTTGTTGATAGCCAGGTCCATATCGCGCGCGAAGATGGCGAAGCCGTCGTAGCCATGATACGGGCCGGAATAATCCCAGGAATGCATTTGACGGAACGGTATGCCCATCTTCTGGACCGGGTACTTTTCTTTGATGCCGGAGCCCACGAGATCGGGACGGATCCCCTCGATGAACTTCTCCAGCTCGTAACCAGTCACGTCGTCATAGATCAGCGTGCCCTTTTTCACGTAGTGGCCGGTGCGCTGATAGTCGTCGTTATGGCCAAATTCATAGCCAGTGCCGACGATCACCATGCCCAGGTCCTCATATGCGGTGACGACGTGACGGGGGCGCAGCCCGCCGACATAGAGCATCACCGTCCTGCCTTCGAGGCGCGGCCGGTACTTGGCTATGACCGCCTCGACCAGCGGCCGGTATTTGGCGATGACCGCCTCGGCCTTTGCCTCGATTTCCGGCCCGAAGTGCTTGGCTATCTTGCGCAGAGAGGCTTCGGTCTGGGAGGGCCCGAAGAAATTGTACTCCATCCAGGCGATGCCATACTTTTCCTCCATGTGCCGGCAGATGTAGTTCATCGACCTGTAGCAATGGATGAGATTGAGTTTCGCCTTTGGCGCTCGCTCTATTTCGGCCAGCGTAGCGTCGCCCGACCAGTTGCCGACCACGCGCAGACCCATCTCCTCGAGCAGAATGCGCGAAGCCCAGGCGTCGCCGCCGATATTATAGTCGCCGACCACATTGACATCGTACGGGCCGGCCTCGAACTCGAGGTCCTTCTTCTCGAACACCCAGTCGCGGATCGCGTCGTTGGCGATGTGGTGGCCGAGGGATTGCGAGACGCCGCGGAAGCCCTCGCAGCGCACCGGCACGATTGTCTTTTCGTGCTCCTTGGCCTTGTTGCGGGACACAGCTTCGGTGTCGTCGCCAATCAGGCCAATCGGGCATTCGGATTGCACAGTCATGCCCTTGTTCAGCGGAAACAGTTCCTCGATCTCGTCGATGATCCGTTCCAGCTTCTTGTCGCCGCCGAAAACAATGTCCTTCTCCTGGAAATCGGAGGTGAACTGCATGGTGACGAACGTGTCGATGCCGGTCGTGCCGACGTAGTAGTTGCGGCGTTGAGACCAGGAATATTGCCCGCAGCCGACCGGCCCGTGCGAGATATGGACCATATCCTTGACTGGACCCCACACCACGCCTTTCGAGCCGGCATAGGCGCAGCCGCGAATCGTCATCACGCCGGGGATGGACTTGATGTTCGATTTGACATCGCATTCGGAAAGGACCTCGCTTTCCTCGCCAGCCTCGTCGCCGCTCTTTGCGACGTTGAGGTGCTTTTTGCGGCGCTTCGCCGACTTGTCAGGATATTGCGACAGCACCTCCTCGATAAGCTTCGCATGGAGGGCACCGTCATTCTCGTATTCCAGGCTCATGGGACCCCTTTCAAGGTTCAGGGACGCCTCACCGACGAGGCGCCGTTCTTTGAAAGGCGCACCAGGTCAGGCGGCGCCTTATGTCGCAGCGGTCGCTACTGTGCGGCCGCCTTGGCCGCTTCCTTGACCTGAAGCTCGGCAAGCATCTGCTCGTCGGTCTTCATGATGCCGAAGTCGAGCAGCATGTCCTCGAGCTCCTCCATGGTGATCGGGGTCGGGATGGTGCCCTGGCCCGAATTCCCATGGATCTTCTCGGCCAGCGCCCTGTATTCGCCGGCCTGCTTGGAGTCCGGCGCATACTGGATCACAGACATCTTCCTGAGCTCGGCGTGCTGGACGATGTTGTCGCGCGGCACGAAGTGGATAAGTTTGGAATTGAGCCTGGAAGCAAGCGCCTCGGCGAGGTCGAGTTCGCGGTCAGTTTGGCGCTCGTTGCAGATCAGGCCCCCGAGCCGCACGCCGCCCGAATGGGCGTATTTCAGGATGCCCTTGGCGATGTTGTTGGCGGCATAGAGCGCCATCATCTCGCCGGACATGACGATGTAGATTTCCTGGGCCTTGTTCTCGCGGATCGGCATCGCGAAACCGCCACACACCACATCCCCGAGCACGTCGTAGGAGACATAGTCGACATCGTCGTAGGCGCCGTTCTCCTCGAGGAAGTTGATCGAGGTGATCACGCCGCGGCCGGCGCAGCCGACACCTGGCTCGGGTCCGCCCGACTCCACGCATTTGATGCCTTTGTAGCCGACCTTGAGCACGTCCGCGAGTTCCAGGTCTTCCACCGAACCTTCCTCTGCCGCGAGATGCAGGACCGTATCCTGCGCCTTCGCGTTGAGGATCAGGCGGGTGGAGTCGGCTTTGGGGTCGCAGCCGACGATGAGGATTCTCTGCCCGAGGTCGACCAGGGCGGCGAGCGTATTTTGGGAGGTGGTGGACTTGCCGATGCCGCCCTTGCCGTAAAAGGCGATCTGACGCAAACCTGACATGTAGCTTTCCTTCCTTCGTTCCCATTCATCGCGGCTGCCGCGACTTGAATGCCGGTCGGGCAGCTCTAGCCGCCTCGCACCTAAGGATCTCAAGACTCATGCCAATTTGGCTGATCCAACCGAAGAATAACTTCATGGTTGCTTTTCAGGGGTTTAGCTTGAGTTCCAAGAAAGGATCGTCGGAACGGCCCGTGTAGCGGACGCGACATTGGCGACACAAAGCGTCGGATCGCGATCCTCAGTCACCGCATTCGGTTGAACCGCATCGTTGTATTGAGGTGGACGAACAGCATCTCGACCCTCTGCGGGATGCTGCGAACTCTTCTGTGCCCGCGAGCTGACGTGCTTGCTCAACGCGTGTCCAAGTGGACACTCCGCCGACTTTGCGCGCGATCCTAGCATGCCACCGATCCACGGCCACTCATCCGGGGCACGGGCGAATAGTGTCCGCTATATCAACCCGAGGGACTCGGTTTACTTCTCGGCGCAGGAGTTCAGTACCGTCGTCATCGCCTTCACATGTTCGTCGATCCGCTCGAGCACTTTCGCTGCGACAACGTCGCGCTCAGGCAGATGCCACCAGTACTCGTTGACGAGTTTGACCGTCTCGACCACTGCCTTCAGGACTGCTGGCTCCGGAAGCCGTGCACGGTTCGCAAATGCTTTCCATCGCGGTGCTGCTAGCGCCTTGAACGAGCGCTCTCCTCCAAGCGACAGCGCCATGGCGTCGGCGGGAATATATGGCACGGTGGACAGGAGGTCGTAGATTGGTGCAAGCGCCGGCTTGTCGCCGTTATCGGGATAGATCAAAGACCAGTTCTTCAGGTGCATGTCGCCATTGCCGGTGATGACGGTCAGTGCCAGGCGGCGGACGAATTCGAGAGCCGCCGTAGGCGAGACGGCCACGCCAAGAGCCAAGGCTATGTCGTGATAAGCAGCCCCCTCATATTTGCGCGAGGGGTAGACACCGAAGACCTGAGCGAAATCCTCGATGTGTATCCTCTCGCCCTCAGCGCCGCGATCGAAGCGTTTGACGAGAAGGACCTTGCCCTCTGACAGCGTGTTGAATTCTTCGGGAATATCCTCAAAATCGGACTTCTCGACAAGTTCGCGTTCAGGAACCTCCATGCCGATTGCTGCTGCCAGCGCCAGGTTGGCGAATTCGTTCTCGGAAACGCCCGGAAACGCCGTCGAAGGGAACTTGGCGATGTACCGGCCCTGCTCGTCGTCCATCGGCAAGGTAAGGCCGCCGCCTTTTCCAATGTTCTTCATGACCGACAGCTTCATCTGCACGCCGGCAAGCGAGAACCGTGCCTTGGGCTGATCCTTTGAAGCGTCCTGTGAAACCGCTATCGCGCCGTCACTGGGCAACGCCCGTACGGCTCCCGGCAGATCGGCGCCCAGCGCCGCTAAAAGGTCGAAATCATTGCCTGGCCGCACATTGCCTTCGTGGTGCCTTTCCATCGCCTCGCGCAATTTCTCCTCCGGCAGGAGGTTCGCGAAGAATGCGGGCAAGGCGCTTGCCAGAGGCTTCGGATCTTTCCGCAATCCTCCCGTCGCTGCCCGGAACGACAGGCTGAGAACCGGAAAGCCGCCCGTCGCGCGGTAGGCCTCATCGAAGTTGAATGCATTGAAATCGCCCGGCGTCCTGACGATTGTGCCGATTTTCGCTGCGTTCAAGAGCACGTCCAGCGACGGGATCGTCTTAGGTGCGCGAAAGACTGGAGCCATGATCGTCATCGTCAGGTTGAGAAACAAAGGCGGGTCGATCGTCATCATCATGTGGACGCAATAGAGCCTGGACAGCCGGCACCATGACTTGCGGAACCAGCATCATTTCCAGACCGAGCGCGCGAGCGATATTCATGAGGGTCGTCGCACGCGCCGCTGCGGCTCCCTTTTCGATGTCGCGATAGCGGGGACGGGATATACCCGCCAAGTCAGCAACCTGCTCCTGCGTCATGGCGGCGGCCAGCCTCGCCTTCCTGAAAAGCCCACCGATTTCGCGCAGAATTTCCGATTCAGAGTCCATAACGATACGCAGATGATTCATTCCAATGCCAAATGATACGCAGGGGTATCTTATCCAGCGGAGCAAGTCAAAGCTTTATGATCTGTTCACGTATCATATATGGAAATGATGATATGCAAAGATATCTTTAGCGCCTCAGAGCGAACGGCGGTCCTCGAAGAGCAGCTGCTACTGCCACCGTGCACCCGGCGTTTCTACCGACTGGGCCGGCCAGGTGCGTACGTCGCCCGAAAACGGCCAACTGCGAACATTCAGCGAAATGGCTATTTTGACCTCGGCGCAATGCGCCCGACGGTGTCCCTATGAACACGAAAGAGATGAGCGATTTCAGCTGCCGTTAAAGTGGTGACGTCCGGACAGGCCTAAAAGCTGGATGGGACGACATCGACGCGATTGGAACTAGAAGCACGAAAGCGCATGGCCGCTGATCAAGGCTGGCAAAGGCCAGGTGGTCGCCCCTCCCACTCGGGCGGGTGGGACGACCACCCATGGCTTGGTCTAAGCGGCTGCTAGAAGCTGGTATCCGTCGTCATTGCTGTGCTGAATTTGGATCGGTTGCGGCTTCAGTGTGTGCACACTCCGACGCGACAGCTCATCCATCCCAGCTCCGGAAGCTAGATCGAGTTTTTCAATCGCTAAACGCCGGATGATTGTCTCCGCCGACCCATCGATCACAAACTCGCCCCGCTCCCATCGTCCCACTGACTGCTTGTCGTGGTGAACAAGCACAGCAAGCTCAGCTTGAGTATACCCCATTTCTGTTCTCAGAAAACGGAGCTCGTCAGGGCTAATCCCATGCTCGTGTGAGACTATGCCAAGAGCGATTACACGATGAAGTTCGTTGACAGCCGGGATGGTGATGATTTCGTCACCTTCATCGTCGTTCACGAAATCAAGACCGCTAATGAAAACGTTCTTCAGTCCGCATTCGGTGTAGTGGTGGCTATTCATCGCATTCTCCATTCAACGTACCTGCGCGGGTAGACGGCTCGTCAACCCACATAACACTGACAATTTTTAGGAAGGTGCCGGTCTTCTCAGGAATGACTATCACTCTCAGAGTGCGGCTATTGCCGTTGGGACAGAGACCTTCCATCGCATATTTTTTGTACGCGGGTCGCGTACTCTCCATCGGCTCCATGTGCACAAAGCCATTTTTGAGGACGTACAAAACGTCACCCATGATAATGTTTCGTTCGGCCATACGGTCGATCGCGTGGCGCTTATAGGAAATCGTAAGCGCTTTCGAACGCGCAATCGCGCGTATTTCGTCCGTTGCTTGCCCCTTCGGCCAATCACAACGACGGACTACAACGCCCCCATGCCCGCTTGGTTTCACCTTAGGTATATCACTATGATACATTTTAAAAGAGTCCCTTTCGCTAAAATTTGTGATTTGGTAAAAAATCTCTCCACGATAAAAAGGGCGCCCTGGGAGGTAAGGGCGCCCTATTTATCACTTCTTGATGTGCGTCACGATATGCGTGTTCGGCTTGCGAACCGCAGTCGTAACAGTCGTGAACCGACCCGAGACCGCACTGCGGCCAACCGTAATCGTCTTCCTGCTCATGCTCATCACCTCCTTTCCGGAGCACGGCGCTCCTAGGGAGACGGGGTGAATCACATGGGCGTAGGTATCATGATGATACTTTGTCCGTCAACGCCAGTGGGCAGAAATCGCCACACTTCGCCGCCTCCCGGTAGGGCGCATGCTTCCTAGCCGCGCCGTCGGTTCCATCAACTCCCATGTCGGGACAAATTTCCTTCAGAGCGAAGGCACCGACCATCCCTTGATGGCATTCCTGTCACAGCATCCATCGGGGATTAAGCTCAACGGCGCCGAAGACGTTCGGCTCCGGCGTATCGCAAACTCCTTGACCTGCCGGAAAGTATGGCAATCCGGGCAAATCCGGCGAAGAAGGCATACGTCACCGCCTGATGATTCACGACCGCGTTCCTTTGCAGCGCTGCCATGATCTTCTACTATCGCAGATCGACAACTGATGTCGCCGTAGAACAGGCTCTCCCAGCTCTTGTCTATCCGGACCTTACCGGCATGTCTCCCAATTCGTTCCAGCCCTCGATCATAACCGACCATTCCACCGCCATCGCTTTGTCTCAAAGCATGCTGATGAACTGCTTGAGCCTAACAACCCGTGTTTGACCCCAGAGAAGTTGTGGACCGCTACTCGTTCATTGCAATGGATTTGCACCATCTGCTCCTGCCGGTCTCCCGGCGCACCTTGTTCCGACCCTTTCAAGGGCTCAGCTCGGTCGGCGTTACCGATCACCCTGATCAAGTATCCGTCGGATACCGCTTTACTCTCGGCTGTCCGTTCGGGCATGGCGGGGTGCCTCCCTGATCACGAAGCAGCACCCGGACAAGCCCGCGACCAGCGCGATTCCCCCCGCATCCGAGACTTTCTGACTCATAAGACTAGGCGCCCGCCGCCACGGGCGCGCGACGCCGGGATCAACCGGCGGGCAGATGCGCCGAGGGCAACAAGCGCGCCTGACGCAACGCCACCAGATCAGCCGAGCCGGTGCAGAAGCAGGCGACGGCCAACTGGCGGATAACGATCTCGAAATGCGCGACAACGGCCTCGCTGGATTGCGTAGCCGCGCGCAGCACGCCGGCTGCCTGCCCGGCGATGTCCGCGCCAAGACGGATAGCCTTGGCCACGTCGACGCCGTCGCTGATCCCGCCCGACGCGATCAGCTTTACCGCTGGCAGCGCCCGACGTACCGCCTGCACGCTGGCCGGGGTCGCAATCCCCCAATCCGCGAATGCCATTGCCACTGCGCGGTCGGCGGCATCGCGGGCCCGCTCGCCCTCCACCGCGGCCCAGCTAGTGCCGCCGGCGCCGGCGACATCGATCACCGCCACGCCCGCCTCGACGAGCGCACGGGCCACCGAGGCGGACAGGCCCGACCCCACTTCCTTCGCCACGATTGGCACGCCGACGCTGCGTGCGGCGCGAGCGATCTGCGCCAGGACGCCGCGCCAGTCGCGGTCGCCCTCCGGCTGTACCGCTTCCTGCAGCGGATTGAGATGGACGATGAGTCCATCGGCCTCCAGTGCATCCACCGCCCGGCGCGCGAGGTCCAGGCCGTCGGCCTCGCGCAGTTGCGCGGCGCCGATATTGGCAAGCAATGGAACGTCTGGGGCCAGGCGGCGCAGCGCGCGCGTCAGCCCATGGGAGTTGCGGGATTGCAGGCTCACGCGCTGCGAACCGACGCACATGGCGATCCCCAAGGCTTGCGCTGCCTCGCTCAGATGCCGGTTGATGGACTCCGCGCGTGGCATGCCGCCGGTCATGGAGCTGATCAGCAGCGGCGCGCGCATGGTCTTGCCCAGCAGCGAGGCGCTCAGGTCGATCTGCGTCAGATCCAACTCGGGCAATGCGCAGTGTTCGAAACGGATGTACTCCCAGCCGGCGGCCTTGGCCCGTGCGGTTCGCCGATTCAGCACGATGTCCAGGTGGTCGTCCTTGCGTCGGCTCAACTTGGTGTCGCTGATGCTCGCTCCATCCGCGTCATCGGGCGACGGCGTTGCGTCGGGTCGGACCGACGGCAGCGCGCGCACGCCATCGTTTCCCCCGCGTTCAGGCCGGCGCACGCTGGCCTCCGCCTGCAGCGTCGCTGCGGTAGCGGCTGGTCGAGGTCTCGTAGTACTGCGCGCGGACTGCCGCCATGGCCTCGATCAACGGTCCCCACGGCGCGGGAAAACGTTCTTCCGCCATCACCCGGTGCAGCATGCGTGTGTGGCCGGCCAACTCGTCCTTGAGGAACTCCACCACAGGCATGGCGGGATAGCGCTGCAGCAGCAGGATCGCCGCGTTGTCGGCCTCGCCGGCCGATCTATCCTTTTCGCGTCCATGCAGATCGTTCTGCAAGCGCCCTATTGCGGATATGAGCCGCAGGGCCTGGCGAAACGCCGGACTCGCGCGCAAGGTCGCCATGTCCAGCCCCCACAGCAACGACAGGCAACAGAACACGTTCGTGTAGGCGATCGAATCCACGCCGTTCTGCAAGTACTCGGCGTAGGACCAGCGCTCCTCCCCTGCCGCCTTCGCGTGTCCGGCGCGCAGCGCCGCGCAGTAGCACCGGGTATCCTCGAGAAGCTGGACATAGTCGCGACGATCGTAGGCGAGCGCGGCCAGCGAAGCGCGCAGCGCAGCACAGCCCTCGAATCCGGGGAGCACACACGGCACGCCTTGCCCCAGCGCCTGCTCGACTGCGGCGAGCTGCTCCGGCGCAATCAGGCCAAGGTCGTTGCAATCGTCGAGCCAGAACAGCAGCGCCAGTTCGCGATAGAAGGCAACGATCAGCGTTTCGTCCAGCGGATCGCGGCCGGTGCGAGCGCTGGCGTCGCGCAGGCTCGGATGGATGCGCTGCAAGATGTACTGGCCGCCCCGGACTGCTTCCACGCCATGCTCGTCGGCGAACCCGGTCAGGGAACGCCCCCACTCCAGCACCTGCTGCAGCGCGCGATCGGTCGGGATCATGGCCCCCCTCCTGCTCCCTCGGCCGAGACGCGCCGCCCCCAACGAAGCGCCAGCCACAACCCGGCGAGTTCGGCCACGCGCACCACCCGGGTGGGGCAATACAGTTCCTTGCCGATCCACAGCGGCGTCTGGGGCAATACATGCGCCGCGTGGCGGGCGAGCATCCACTTCAGCGCACGCGCCACCGCCTGCGCGATGCGCCGGCGCCCTGCCGGCTCTTCGCTCCCGTCCATCACGTGCAACGCGAACAGCGCATAGGCGGTTTCCTCGAATGTAGACGCGCGACCGGCGCCCCAGCCGCCGTCGTCGCGTTGCGCCCGCAGCAGCCCGGCCAGCGCGCGCTCGTCGCGCCACTGGGGGTTGCCTTGCGCCAGCGCAGCAATCGCATGCGCGGTGGGATACAGCCACGAAACGTGCCATTTTTCGTTGTCCCATAGACCGTGCGGGTTGCGATTGGCCTCGACGTAGGCGCTGGTGCCGGCGGCGGGCTTTCCCAACATTCGCAACGCATGCAGGGCATGGATGTTCGTCGACACCGAGGCATTGCGCTCGCCCGGGAAGGTGACGAAGAGCTCGCCGGTTTCGAACTGGCGCAACGCGTCGGCCGCCGGGTCGCGCCCTGCAAGGCGAAGGACGCACAACGCAACGGCGGTGTCGTCCGCATCGGCCGCGAAGTGCAAGGCCGGGCCCAGACCGCGCGCTCCGAGGCGGGCGTCGAGCTGCGCGATGATCACTTGCACCGCCTCGGCGAAAGCGGGATGCGCGAACAGACCGGCCAGATGCAGGGTGTACAGCGACCAGGATGGCTCGAACACATTGATTGGCCAGACGTTGGGAACGACACCTTCGATGCCGGTGCGCGTCGCCCGCGATGCCGCCTGCAGATACCCGTCGGTGCGCCAGACTTGGGCCGTTCTTCCCTGTGTCACGGCGTGCGCACGCCACGCGGCGGTGGCCGCTGGACTGATGCCGATGCTGCTGTCGTCGTCCGGGCATGCGGTGGCCGGCGACGTCCCCCAGGCTTCCCAGGAGTGCAGCAACGGATGGCCGCTCGGCAACGTCGCCACAGCGCCCAACTTGACCAGGCGTGCTTGCCGCAACGGCAACAGCGCCGGGTGGCGCGGAAACGCCAAGCCGCCCAGCAACGATGCGGCCTCGTCGCACAACTGTGGCAGGATCAGCTCCGCGCCGATGGGCGCGTCTTCCGGCACCGCATGCGCGTAGGGATCGGGCTGGCGCTCGAGGAACCGGATTGCAGCCTGGACTGCGTCGGCAGCGCCGGGAAGAGGATCGGCACGCTGCAATGCCAGCAACGCCGCCCACGTGGGCGCATGGCGAAACAGCGGGAAGTCCGCACTTCCCCATCCGCCATCGGCCTGTTGCTGCGCGATGAGCCACGTGTACGCGTCCTGCCGACCGGTGACGTTGCCGTGGAACTGCAGAGCTCGCGCCGTGTCGTAGATGGACGGGCCGACGCTGCCGCCGTCGCTCATCTCGTTCAGCAGGTGGCGCAATTCGGAAAGGATCTGTTCGGACAGCGCGTTCACGCGGGATGTTCCTTCTGCAGAGGGCTAACGAGAACAGAAACGGGCAGACGCCGCGCACGTCGCCGCCGACACGGACACAGTGCAGCATGCAGCGCCCGCCGGCCGATCGCACCAGCACAGGGGCGAGTCCTTACGGATGGGCGCGCTCATGCGTATGGCGCGGACAGATAGACGTTGGCCCGCTGCAGCATCTGAGCCAACCCTTCCGCACGCGGCCCCAGAGGGGCGATGGCCTCCCCGGCGTCGTGCAACAAGTACTGGGCGAACTGGCGCGCTGCCTGCAGCCCCATGATTGACGCGCAGGTCGGCTTCTGCGCCGCCGCGTCCTTGCCGGGGGTCTTGCCAAGAGTCGCGGTATCCGCCGTCGCGTCGAGAATGTCGTCGGCCACCTGCAAGGCCAGGCCAAAACAGGCGGTGTAGCGATCGAGCGCACAGTACAGCGCAGCGTGCGCGGCATCCTCCGTGATGGAGTATAGCGCGCCCATGCGAACCGACGCGCGCACTAGCGCTCCGGTTTTCATCCGGTGCATCGCTAGGATCCTGTCCAGCCCGGCGTGCTTTCCGACCAGGGACAGATCCATGGCCTGCCCGCCTGCGGCACCCTCGGCGGACACCGCCTGCGCCAGTTCGCGCACGAGCGCGATACGATTGTCGCCCGGCGCATCCAGGCTCGCCAGCGTCAGGAAGGCGTGGGCCTGCAGCGCATCGCCGACCAGGATCGCAGTGGCTTCGCCGAACTTTACGTGCACGGTCGGAAGGCCGCGGCGAAGCACGTCGTCGTCCATCGCGGGCAGATCGTCGTGGACCAGGGTACAGGCGTGCATCATCTCGACGGCGGCACCGACGTCGTCGAGCATGTGCGCCGGCGTGCCCGCCAGTGCGCCGGCAGCCAGACAGAGCAAGGCGCGGGTGCGCTTCCCGCCATGCAAGGTGGCGTAGCGCATGGCCGCCATCAGCTCCGTCTTACCGTCGTCTTCGGCGCAGAGCAGACGCCCCAGAGCCTGTTCGACCCGCTTTGCGCCGTCCTGCATCCAGATCTCGGGGAGCAGCCCGGCAGATTCGCCGCGCGCCTGCGCGCCCAATCCGCCGAATGCGGAAACGCCAGTTCGGTCGCCGTGTATTGTGGAACCGGTTTGCATGTTGTTCATGTCCTTGTAGCTGAGACGGCCACGGCGAGCGCAAGTCGTCACACGAGTGCGTGCGCCGAGTGCAGCAATGCCGCGCCCCGCCGGCGCCGCTGCCTTGCCACAGGGCATGCGATGCCAGCTCATGAGAAGCCTATGCGGATTGCCAGGGACGGATGTGCGGTCGGGTAATAGCGCCGGCCTTTTTCGACGTCGCTCAGCAACTGCGGCCGCACCCCGGCCTTGTGCATGGTCAGCGCCAAGGCGATGCAGAACTGCACCATTTCCAGCCATACCAGATGGTAGCCGATGCAGACGTGTGGGCCGGTACCGAACTGCAGCATGTCAACCGGCCGGATCGGCTCCGTGCGTTGCAGCCACCGCGCCAGGCGGAACTGATCAGGCGCCTCGTGCAGCAGCGCCGAGGTCGAGAAATGCAGCAGCGGGATGCATAGATGGGTGCTCGCGGGAATGCGTCGTTGGCCGAGTTGCAATTCCTGCAGCGCGCGACGCGGCAGGAGCGTGGTCGCCGGATGCAGGCGCAGTGTCTCGCGGAACAGCGCCTCGGCGACCGGACACTGCGCCAGGTCCGCGTGCCGGGTCGGCACCGCGCCCACGCGTTGCGCCTCCTCGACGAGGGCGTCCCACAGCACAGGCTGCCGCGCCAGCTCGATCACAATCCAGGCCATCGTCGAGGCAGTGGTGTCGTGACCGGCAAGCAGTAGCAAGCGGATATTTGCGACCAGGACGTCATCGGAGAGCGGACCGTCGCTGCGGTCGAAGGCGCTCACCATGTCTTTGATCAGCCCGGTGCGCGCGGCATGCGCGCGCGCGTCGCGGACGAACCGGCGCAACTGCGCGTCGATCCAGTCGCGGGCGGCGCGGCCGCGCCGCAATGGCAGTCCGGGCAGGTCGACCGGTGGCGCGACGATCAACTGCAGCAATTGCCGGTACTTGCGATGCCATCCCGGCAGGTCCTGCGCGGGGATTCCCATGAGGCTGAAGATGAGCTTCAGCATCAGGTCGCCGGTTTCGCGCAGGATGGTTACCTCGCCGCGGGCGCGCCACGCCTGCACCCGCGCCTGGATGACGGGCGCGAACAGGTCGCCGATCCCGGCCTGGGTCAGCCCCTTGGGCAAGAACGCTGCCTTGATGGCATCGCGCGCCTGCCGGTGCGCGCCGCCGTCCAGGGCAACCAACGTTCCGCCAAGCAATTCGGGCGCGATCTCTTCGATCAGCGCCGAGGACACGTCCTTGTGCCTGAGCAGTGCGAATGCATCCGGATCCACGCAGGTCATCAGATGTCCGGCAGGGCCGAAATCCAGCCAGAAGTGGCTGCCCAGCGTGCGTTGCGCGCGCCGCAGCAGGCGCGGCAGGTCGCAGACAATGGCGGGAAGATGCCCGACCAGGGGGAAAGCGCCAGGCATGACCGGGATGTCGCATCGCAGCCGGTGCCGACGGTTGAGTGGGTTGAGCAGCATGTCCATCAGCAGCGCGCCGCCGCCGCCGATTCGGTGTCGCCGGCAGGGCGCGCGGCGCAGCTGTTGCCACCCTCGGCGTATGTCGGCACATGCGCCAGCATGCCGCCGTCGATGCACACGACCTGGCCAGTGATGAACGCAGCATCGTCGGAGAGCAGGAACGCCACGAGCGCGGCCACGTCCTCGGGGAGGCCGACGCGCTGCAGGAGCTGGTGCCGGCGCAGATGCCGTTGCATGCATTCGTCCAGCTTGGCGAGGAGACGCTCGGTCATGATAAGACCCGGCGCAACCGCGTTGCAGCGTATCTGAGAGTGACCGTACTGGGTGGCGAGCGAAGCCGAGAGCATGTTCATCGCCGCCTTCGACGCGGCGTAGGACGTCTGCGCCGTGTCACCGCTCAGCCCCTGGCATGAGGACATGTTGACGATCGCGCCACCGCCGCGGGCGATCATCCGTGGGATGGCCTGCCGGCAGCAGAGCAGCGTGCCGCGCAGATTGGTCGCCATGGTCTGGTCCCAGACTGCCAGGTCCAGGTCGAGGATCGCGCGGTCGCGCGGGGTCAGATGCATGGCGCTCGCATTGTTCACCAGCAGGTCGACCCCCCCGAAGTGCCGCTCCGCCGTCTCGAACAGCGCTGCCACCGCCTGATCATCGGCGATATCCATGGCTATGGGCAGCGCGTGGCCCGCTTCGGCCGCGATCTGCGCGGTGCAGGCGATGGTAGCCGAGCCATCAATGTCGGCCACCACCACTCTGCCGCCCCCGCGCGCGATGGCGAGAGCGCATGCCTTGCCGATGCCGGCGCCGGCGCCGGTCACCACGGCCACCTTGCCTTCAAACCTTCCCATCGTGTCTCCTGAATTGCATTGGTCTTTCGCGGCATGCCCCTCGGCCTGCGTCGGAGAAGGCGCCGGGTCGGCGCTGGCGCGCTCGTCATGGCCAGTGTCGTTTTCGATGATCCGAATGGCGGCGACCGGGCACTGGTTGGCCGCAAGCCGCACGGCGGCGTGCAGCGCCTGCGGGACCGTCGCCACGCACACTTCGGCCACGCCGTCCGGTTCGCGCTGGCGAAAGGTGCCAGGCAGCGTCAGCACGCACTGCCCGGTCGTTCCGCACAGATCCTGATCGACTACGACGCGCATCTCAGCCCTCCTGCCCATGCAGCCGTACCGGCAGCGCGCGGAATGTTCTAAGGAACGCGGAGGGCTCCCGGGTCGGCTGCTCGGCCAATGCCAGCGTGGGGAAGCGCGCCTGGATCCGCGGCAGGCTCTCGGCCAACTGCACCCGGGCCAGTTGCGCACCAAGGCAGAAGTGGATCCCATGGCCGAAGGTCAGCATGATCTTCCCGTCGATCGACATGCCAGGACTGGTGCCGTAGAACCGCACGGGATCGAAGCGATCGGGATCGGCGAAGGCGTCCGGGTCGCGATTGCCGGCCGCGATCAGCACGCGCACGTCCGCGTTCTTCGGGATCACCACGCCGCCCAGTTCGATGTCGCGCTGGGCGATACGCGGAATGGAGCTGAACATGGCGGGCGCGTCGTAGCGCAGGGCTTCTTCGACGAATGCCTTCACCCCTCCGGCATCTCCCTGCAGCCAGTGCCGCTGTTCGGGATACGCCAGCATCGCCAGGACCGCATGGCCGATGGCCGCGGCAGTGGTGGCGAAGCCGCCCAGCAGCATGCCCCAGAGCATGCTGATCAATTCCGCATCCGACAGCATCTCGGCATCGTCGTCGTGTGCGCCGACCAGCATTGACACGATGTCGTGGCGGGAATCGATACGCTTGCGCTGTATGAGGTCGCCGAAGTAGGCCTGCACCCTGGCGCTGGCCGCGTCCGCCGCGGCGAGCTGGGGATCGCTGGCGTGCGGGCTCAGGCCTTCCAGAATGGCGCTGATGCCGGTGACGAGCGCGAGAATGTCGTCCGGGGGCATGCCGAACAGTTCGCCGAAAACCAGCATGGGCAAGGCCAGCGCGAATTCCCGATGCAGGTCCACCGCCTCCCCGCGCTCCAGCGCGGGCGCCATGCCGTCCAGGCGCGCTGCGACGATGCGAGCGATGGTCGGCCTCAGCTTGTCGATCTGGCCCATGGTGAAATCGCGCGAGATCAGCCGGCGCAGACGCGTATGCGTTGGTGGTTCCTTCATCGCTAAAGTGGACGCCAGCAAACTTAGCGACAGGCTGGTCGCCGCCCGCGGGAAATAGCGCGCCAGTTCGCCTGGCGCCGGCCCCCGAAAAGCATCGCCAGTGGCTTTAAGCGCCCAGTAGATGTCGGCGTGGCGGCTCAACAGAAAGAGGCCCGACGCCGCGCGATGTACCGGATCGTGCTCGCGCAACCACCGCATGAATGGGTACGGGTCCTGAATGCACGCTGGCGACGCCAGTTCGGCGAAGGCGTCCCGGCATGCTACCGTGGTTTCTTGCACGTCCATCTTGGTCACCTGTTGGCTGGCTGATCTGATCGGCGCGCGGCAGGCGCGCCGGCAACTCGAGAACGTCGCGATTCCTGGTGGCGTCCCCGCATCACCAGAGCACCGGGAACTCCTCGAACCCGCCAGTGATGATCTCCTTGCGCAACTTCAGTTCTTCGGGCGCCACGGCCAGGCGTAGCGCGGGAAAGCGCTGGAAGATTGAACCGAACACCGCCTTGAGTTCCAGCCTGACCAGCGCCAAGCCGACGCAGTTGTGCGGCCCGTAGGAGAACGCCAGGTGCGGGTTTTCGTCACGTCCGATGTCGAAGATTTCCGGGTCGTCGAAATGGCGCGGATCGAAGGACGTCGCCGGCAGGCCGACCAGCACCTTGCTCTCCGCGGGAACATGCACGCCCGCAATGGTCACGTCGGTCCTCGGATAGCGCATGATGCCGTCCCAGCCCGCGCCCGGCGGGTACATGCGCAGGATTTCCTCCACCGCCTTGTCCACCAGGGATGGATCGCCGACCAGGCGTTCGCGCTGTTGCGGATGGCGGAACATGGCCAGCAGGCCGAATTCGATCTGCGCGACGGTGCTCTCGTGACCCGCCACGAGCATGCCCGCGGCCAGGCCGATCGCCTCTTCCTCGGTCGCCTTGCCCTGGTCGACCGCCGCGAGCAGATCCGTCAGCAGGTTGTCGCCCGGATCCTGGCGCTTGTCCCGCATCTTGCCGCGAATGTAGGCGCGGAGTTCTTCCCAGGCCAAGCGCGACGCGCTTCGCGGGCCGCTTTCATGCTGGTGCGTCATCACCTCGTCGGACAGCCCGGCGAAAAAGGCGTGATCCTCGTAGAGCACGCCCATCAGCGCGCTGATGACCGTGGCCGGAAGCGGAAAGGAGAGGTGGCGCCGCAGATCGGCGGGCTGGGGCTGGGCCGCCAGCGTGTCGAACAACTGCGCGGCGATCGCCTCGACCTGCTGCGCGAGCAGCTTCACCCTGCCGTTGGTGAAGGCCGGCGCCACGATCGTGCGTAACCGCGTATGCTCGCCCCCCTCGTGCGAGACCAGCCATCCTGGCGAACCGAGAATCACCGAATCCGGGGTGAATGCCGCCGGCGGCATTCCCGCGGGCCGGAACGCCGCGTCGGACAACACCGCCTTGGCCTCCTCATAGCCTGTCACCCACCAGCCTTCGTGCCCGGACGGGAAGCGCACGCGGTGGATCGGACCGTTGGCCCGTAGCGCCAACATCTCGGGCGAGGGCTCAATGTGATCGACGCGCCACATCGGCAGCGTCGGCAAAGGTTGTTCGGACATGCTGGCACTTCACTCTATAGCGATGGAAGGGCGGAAGGTGACCGGCGGGTGCTGCGGCAGCGAAGACCTAAGACGGCATGTAGACGACGTCGTCCGAAAGCAGACCGATTATCAAGATCGGCCAACGTGTAACTGTCTAGGCACACCGCGCGGCGAGATGCAGAACTTTATCCTGCACCATCGATTTCAGGATAAGGTCGGTGTGGTGGGCCTTTGAGCCGCCGGCGGCCAAGATTTCCTGCGCAAGGGTCGACAAGGGCGGCGAGCTGTTGGGTAAGGGCGGCTTCGCCGAGGACCCCCTGCCCATAGACGCTATCCGACGCGGATTTGACATTTTGCTTTTCTTTCTTCGTTCCATTCGTGCCATCCACGAAATGAAAGTCGGTCGGCGGCTCCCGGCCCGCAACGAAGGTGCTTCAAATCTCGTGCCAATTTGGCCGCAGCAGAAAAAGATTGTGGCAGCTTCTCAGCGGCTTAGCCTGAGGCCAGAGAAGAGCTAGGCGAAATAAGCCGGTGTCGCGGGCCAACAAAGGCGACGGAACAGTGTCGGACAGAACGCCTCGGGCGACCTTTAGGTCGGGCTTGCGACATTCTGGTCCAGTTTCGAACATAAGAGGGCGGCAAACAGACACGATTGTGGAATTCGATCCTCACGGAATCAGGGCGCTTGCCGAAGAGCGCGCGCTCATGGTTGCTGCGACAGGCGCGTGTTCGCGATAGCCGTGGCTCCGCACGCAAGAACACGCAATCGCTGCAGTGCCCGCCGGTGTGAGGTAGTGCATCGGCTCGGCTTCCGGTTCGTCTTTGCCCAGCCGGGGCGGAAGCGCCGAATACCCGCACCATACAGCACCGTTGCGTGTGGTGACGAGGCGGTTATAGCGTGCGCCCGATCTTCTAAGACACGGCCTCCGAGAAAAAGGGGGCGGTCCAAAAGCATCTCTATTTGAAATGGCACGCCGCTTGCTGCTCCTGGTTAGAGCACCATCAAAAACGATGAAAGCGACTTGCACTATGCCCGACACGCGAAGCTCTAGACCGTGGCCTGAGGAGACGGTGCCCGCTCCCGTTGAACATCGGGGGCATCGTCTCCTCCGGAGGTCCTTGCTCGGTAGCCGCTTTGCGCATGGCTGGTCCGGTGCCGGCACGCCAACACGGGGCGCTCGCGCAATTGCCGTTTGCCGGTTCTGTTCAGCATGTGAGTGCCGAAAAGTCCCCGTCAAAGGGTCGCCCAAGCCAAGGTCGGCGGGTCACCGCCACATATCGACAACACGCTGAACCAGTCCAGTGACGCGGGTCTGTTGCGTAAAGTCACATTTGAGGCCTGCACATGCTTGCGATATTGGCTACTTCCGGCCGCTATCACTTTTCCGTGGGCACGAGCGCGAGTGATCGATCCCGCTTGCGGCGCCATAGCCGTGGAAAGCAAGCGGCTCGACGGTCTCCAGCTCGCTCAGATCGATTGCGTTCGGATGGCAAAGACCAGCAGCCAGGACGTTCCCATACGTCGGGATGGAAAAGGAGGTTGCGACCCGCGAGGTCCTCATTCCGTGCCCGAGCATACGAGCCTTTTCTCGGTATTGCGCCAGCCTCTGCCCGAAATCAACGGCAGTTTTCTTCTTTAGGAGCAACTTGATGACAGTTCAAAAGAAAGTTCCCTTCGTCACCTTTCTCACGCGTGTTCACGATAAGTCGGTCCAGGGGCCAAATCCATATCGCTGGGAAGAAAAGACATCTGACGACTACTTTGCCGGCAAGCGGGTCATCCTGTTCTCGCTGCCTGGCGCCTTCACGCCGACCTGCTCGACCTACCAATTGCCCAAGTTCGAAGAGCTCTATGATGAGTTTGAGAAGGAGGGAATTGACGCGATTTACTGCCTCTCAGTCAACGACGCCTTCGTCATGAATGCGTGGGGGAAGTCCTTGGGCCTGAAGCAGGTCGAGCTCATCCCCGATGGCTCAGGCGAGTTCACACGCAAGATGGGCATGCTGGTTGCCAAGGACAATCTCGGATTCGGGATGCGCTCATGGCGCTACGCCGCCCTGATCAACAATGGCGTGGTGGAGCACTGGTTCGAGGAGGAAGGTTTCTCCGACAACTGCGAGGCCGACCCGTATGGCGTCTCATCCCCGCAAAACGTTCTCGAAACGCTGAAAGCCGCCGCATGACCTAGAAAACGTCTCACTGGCGCCATTGCAGGCCCCAAGAGGCTCCTCGACAGGATTATAGCACTCACCATGCAATCTTCAGCAAGCCTGTTTCAGCGCCAGAAGCAATCAATCGTCGCATCGCCTCAACTGATTGAGTCGATTCGCTTGCTGCAACTGGCGCATACTGAACTGCATCAGTTCGTGGAGCGGGAAATCGAGAAGAACCCGCTCTTGGAATCTGCGTCAAACGATGGCGGGCCTTTTGACGATGCTTCGATTTCGGGAGCGGATCAGCCTGTCGGCCCTAGGGCAAACGCCGTTGAAGGACCGACCGGGGGAGGTTCGCCTGAACGGCTCGGGCAATGGAAATCACTTCGCAACACGACCAACAACCCGCCCGGCAATGGCCCTTCCCTCGACGAGTATGCCACCCTCGCCGAAACATTGCACGACCATGTCGCTCGTCAGATCGCCCTCACTGCGTTCACACCACAGGAGCGGCTGATCGCTGGCCAGCTTGCCGCCGATCTGGAAGACACTGGCTATCTTCGGGCAAACCTTTTGGAGCTGGCCGAGAGCCTGAATGTCCATGAGGCTGTTGTGGAACGGGTTCTCGGAACCTTGCAGCAATTTGATCCACCGGGAGTTTTTGCGCGAAGTCTCAGAGAATGCCTCGAGATTCAGTTGCGCCAGCGAAATCGGCTCGACCCGGCAATGGCAGCTTTGGTTGCCCATCTTGAAAAGCTTGCGCGACGGGATTTTGAGGCACTGAAGCAGCATTGCGGCGTCGATGAAGAAGACCTTCTCGACATGATGCATGAGATTCGGGCGCTCGATCCCAAGCCTGGGAACAGATTCGAATCCGGTGCGTCTGAATCAATCATACCCGACGTCTGGGTCACGCCCTCGCCGCAAGGCGGGTGGCAGATCGAACTTGATCCCGCCACGCTGCCAAAGCTGCTGATCAACCAAACCTATTATGCCGAAGTCACGCGTCAAACTGCCCAAAATTCGAAAGATCAAGCATTTCTCGACGAATGCTTGCAAAACGCGAACTGGCTAATCCGCAGCCTCGATCAGCGCGCCAAGACCATTGTTAAGGTTGCGGCTGAAATCGTGCGTCAGCAGGATGCCTTTTTGGAACACGGCGTCGCCCACCTGCGGCCTCTCAATCTTAGAACCGTCGCTGACGCGATCGGCGTGCACGAGTCGACGGTAAGCCGGGTGACCTCGAACAAGTACATGCTTACCCCGCGCGGAGTTTTTGAACTGAAGTATTTTTTCACCGTCGCGATCGCGTCCTGCCAAGGCGGCGATGCGCACTCCGCCGAAGCTGTCCGGCATCGGATCAAAGCGATCATTGCCGCAGAATCTCCCGGCGACGTGCTTTCCGATGAGGACATCGCTGTCCGGCTGAAGGAAACCGGCGTCGATGTTGCGCGCCGCACCGTCACAAAATATCGCGAAGCAATGAACATCCCCTCCTCCGTGCAACGCCGCCGGGAAATGCGCTTGTGTTTTTAGATTTGGGTCAAGGCAGCCAACATCACGTTGCATTGCATCAAAGTGGAGACTTCGTTCATGACCCAATCCGCAGCAGGTGTCATGGACGCTGTTCTGCACCCAGAAAAGCCCGTCCCACCGTCTGGTCCCGCATGGGGTGCGGTCATTTCGCTTTCCTTGGGCACCTTCGGGCTGGTCACGGCAGAGTTTCTGCCTGTCAGCCTGCTCACGCCCCTCGCGCATGATCTCGGTATCAGCGAGGGAGCGGCTGGACAGGCGATGACGGCGACAGCTATCGTCGGGGCGATCTCGGCGCCGACGGTGGCCATCATCACAAAGCGCCTGGACCGCAGGACCGTCATGTGGACCATGACGCTGCTGCTGATCCTGTCGGACGTTCTGGCGGCCGGCGCGTGGTCGCTGGCGGTTCTCCTGACTGCACGCGTCGTGCTCGGCATAGCGCTCGGAGGCTTCTGGTCGATGTCGGCAGCACTGGCGATGCGGCTCGTTCCAAGCCACCTCCTGCCCCGCGCCATGTCGATCATCCTCACCGGCGTTTCCGTAGCTACCGTCTGCGCAGCTCCAATCGGCGCCTATGTCGGCGATATCTGGGGATGGCGAAGCGCCTTCATGCTCGCCGCAGCCGGCGGCGCGGCTACACTGCTGGTGCAACTCATAACCATTCCGAGACTGCCTCCGATTGGAGTGGCTAGCTTCCGCAGCCTGCTGGATGTGGCTAAGATTCCGATGGTCAAGGTTGCGCTTTTGGTCGTCCTGCTGGTCGCTTCCGGCCACTTCGCCGGAATCACCTATATCCGCGCCTTCCTCGAGAAGATTCCCGCGCTGGATGCAGAAACGATCTCGCTTGTGTTGCTTGCTTTTGGCATCGGCGGATTTTTCGGCAATCTGGCCGGCGGGCTTCTGGCCGAGTACAGTCTCAAGGCAGTCGCGGCCCTTGCACCGCTGCTCATAGCGATAGCCGCTGTTTCGCTGCTGACGGCGGGAGCATCGGCCTTGGCCTCGGCGATTGCTGTTGCCGCGTGGGGGTTTGCCTTCGGCGCGGTGCCAGTGGGATTGCAGACGTGGATGGTACGGAGGGCCGTTCCCGAGCAGGCCCAAAGCGCCGGTGTGCTGCTGGTCACAGTATTCCAAGTGGCAATCGCCGCCGGCGCGATTTTCGGCGGACTGTTGGTGGAGAATGCGGGGATTACCAGCGCCATTGCCTACAGTGCTGTTGCCACGTTCGTCGCTGCCCTCATAGTGTTCGTGCTCGGCCCGAAGCGCGAAACCTAGACCGCCTGACAGAAGAGGCCTCAGCAGCGCAGCGGGACGAGAGATGCGATGCACAGCGCGGCGCGGTCCTCCGCACGATTACGCATGGACCAGCGCAAGCGCCTCGCCGGCTTCACCTCCGGGCCACGCGACCTTCGCCGCCAGACACGCGAACCTCGCCGGCACCGGTTTCCATTTGGCGTCGGTGAGCGCTGCCGGCGCGATGGAACCCTTGCTGGCGGTCATATCCTTTACGACAAGCAGGCATTATGGGCAAGCGACAGCTACGCGCCGGCCATGCCCGTCAGAACGCCGGTGACGATGCCGCTCGATAGCGCAGACAGGTCGCGAATTGCCAGTCGTGTCAACGGCGGCCGGATTATCGTCGACGGCGCCTACCTTGTTTCGGCCGCAGACTATCGTTCGGCAGCTTGATGATGTTGACCACATAGCCTAGGAGCTATATATGACTTGGGAAGTCGTTTTTGGCGATGAGTTCGATGGGGAGTTCGAGGCGTTGCCCCAGACAGTCCAAGATGAGCTATTGGCCTCCGCTAAGCTGCTCGGTGTGTTTGGGCCCCAGCTGGGGCGACCGCATGCGGATACCTTGAATGACTCGTCGTTCGCGAACATGAAAGAACTTCGCTTCGATGCTGATGATGGTGTCTGGCGGGTTGCGTTCGCATTCGACCGGAAGCGGAAGGCGATCCTGCTCGTCGCCGGCGATAAGTCGGGCGTGAGTGAGAAGCGCTTCTATAAACGTCTGATCGCCAAGGCGGACAAGCGCTATCAAGGGCATCTCGACCGTTTGGCGGCGGCGAAGAAGGAGAAGAAGTGATGGGACGCAAGCTTGATGACCTAATCGCTGCGCTCCCCGAGGATCGTCGGGAGCGGGTCGACGCGCGTTTCGAAGAGTTAAGGGGAGAAGTCGAGAGTCTCGGCGATTTGCGGCGTGCCGCTGGAAAGGCCCAGGCCGAAATCGCTTCGGTCCTCAAGATCAAGCAGCCTTCGGTCTCGAAGATCGAGAAACAAGCCGACATGTACTTGTCTACTCTTAAAAGCTACGTCGAGGCGATCGGGGGGCAACTCGAACTCGTCGTTCGCCTTCCCTCGCGCGCGCCCCTCCGTATAGAGCGGCTCGGCGACGTCGTGGCTCCCAAAGCCGTCTCCGTGCGTAGCGTTAAAAGAGCGGCAGGTGGACGTAATCGCACAAAGGCCGCACGCGCCGGCTGACCTCACTCTGTTCGGCGAAAGACTACCGATGGGGGCGAGATGCTCTCGTCCATGCGAGGAGTAGGTATGAGCAAGGTCCTAGTTAAGCCAGCTCGCGGCAAGTTAACGGAGGCCGACATAGGTGTGAGCTGCGGATGCCGGCGACTTTGGCTGCCTCCTGGACTGCGCGGTGCAATTGCCTCGATGAGATCGGCGCGGTGAAGCTGCGCCCCGGGGAACAGTCAGCCATGTGCCCCTATTTCGGCAACCATCAAACTTGATCCGACGCTTAACGAAACGGGCGGGGTTTGTCCGACTTGCAGAGTATTGTCGTTAGCTCCCATCCCGCCACGGAACGTTAGCAGCATCGGAGGCAGGTGCTCAAACTTGCAGGAGACCACAGTCGGTTCTCCCGCCGCAAGCGCAACCATCTGAAAGGGCAGGCACAAAGCCACAGCCAGTCCAATTAGTCTCGCTGTCATCGTCGCCATTCCTAGCATAAGGTTTCGCACGCCTGCCCGTCGCCATCCCGGTCGAGCTTGCCGCCCCACGGACAATTACTGAGATACCATTGAGCCTCGTCGCACGAGCTGATTTGCGAGCATTTCCGCCGCGGCTGGCATGAGTAGCTTTGCGCTACCTGTTGACGGCTGATGGTGCCGAGCGGTTGGCTCACCGCCGGTTGGGCATTGTCTCCATGCCCGGCGCGCCATTCCCACGGCGCTTGGAACTTTCCGACCCACAGCCCGACCTTCGCCGCTTCCGCCTTCCCCTGCTGCGCTGCATAGGCACCATGGCTGTAGCGGGGCCAGTCGATCGCTTGGCCGTGCTCGACCATCCAAGCGCCCACGCTGGCGCCATCGGCACGCTGGCAGTCGCCGACAAAGCGGTGATAGCGATCCCAGGTCAAGAATGTGCATTGCACTGGCTTCGACGCGGCCAGGAAGGTGTCAAGCGCCTGTGCCGATCGCCGGCCGTAGGGATAGTCGCTCGCATTTTTACAAAGCTGCTGGCTCTCCGGCGCGTCGATGCCGTTGAAGCGGATGCGCTGTCCGTGGATTTCGATCGTGTCGCCGTCGATGACGGATGCCACGCCGGCAATCGTCGCCAAGCCCGCGCTGGTCCAGTTCGGCAGATGGAACTCAGGTACGCGGTCGCTGTGTTGCATGGCCGTTTGCGCAGCCAGAGCGCCAGCCGCGGCCACCGTCACCAAGATCAGGCGCCTTTGCACCACGCCAAGTGGCCTCCGGCGAGGCGATCGCATTCTACGCAGCATTGCTAGTTCGCCTCATGTCCGGTGCGGCCGCCCGGTTTCGCTTCGGCGGCACGTTCACCGCAAGCCCGGCCTAGGCTGTCAACCCCATTGCGCAGATCGCATGGATGATTGCCAGAGTCCCCGCCGCCACCTTGGCGCGCACCTTGGCCTGGCGGTGTCAGCGGGATTCCGCGAAAGGCCTGGATGACTCCAGCTGTTCGCTGGCCGTCGCCCTCGATATGCGTGTTCTGACTGTTCGGGTTGAACGGGTCGACTGTCTGGGCGAGGCTATTGGCGTATTGGCGTCGCCGGCAGAGAGCGTCACGCTGTCGTAGTGATTGAGATAATCCGCTGCGCAGCCGCTCAATGCTAGAACGATGCCAAGGCAGATCGCCAGGTTCCACTGCATGGCCCCTAGACCGGCGCCGGGTTTATGCCGGCGGCTCTCAGTTGCGCACCAAGCTTCGCTCGAGTCCCACACGCGGCCTTGTCGCCGGCGACGCACTTGTTATTCGCGTCTGACCAGTCCAGCAGCGCCGTATTGATCCAGCTGCCAGGTGCGCGCTGGATCCCATAGGGTGTCGGTGGCGCGCCACCAGCAACGGCTGGAGCTGCCGTGGCACTCTGGCCATGCGGGGCACGCTTCCACCCGCTTAGGATGAGGCAGTTCTTCATATACTGGTCTTCGGCAGCCAAGTTGCCGAGGGCATTGCCGATTCCGGCCCCCGCAACAAAGCCCGGGGACCCGATAGCAATATAGCCTTGGTCAACCGACCCCTTGTGCATTTCGCATTGAGCGTGGGCGACGTCGAAACTAGGCCCGTAGCCTATTTGCATGTAGTCAGCTTGATTGCTTGTTTGGCAGCCGCCCAGCGCTGCCGTGGCACCAAGTGCCACAAATGCTTTTATTCTCATCCCCCAGCCCTCCCAAGGCCGAGTTAGCATCTCCTAAAGTTGAATTTTGGTGCAAGAGTGATGAACAAATCTGGTAAATTCTGCCAAATTCCACCTGCTGGCAGTTCGTAGACTTCCCTATTCCGACGGATATACCCCGTTATTTTATCCATCATTCCGTAGGAATGAAGATGCGAAACAGCGAATTGGCGCAACGGCTATGCAAGGGCTGGACCCCATGGGCAAAGGGTCCAGGCGACCACGATATTGAGAAAATATGATGGGCGGCCCGCGTGCTGCATTTTCCGAAGCTGAACTTTTCGACTTGGTTCGAGGGCTCGGAAGTCGTCGGCACCTGGCATTGGGGATTCGTCAGGAGCGGCATGCTTCCCCTCTGACCCGATCGTGCATCTCTTACGGGATGTAGAGCTACGGATTCCGGCTGACGTCCGCGACATGCGCCCGCAGAGCAGAGTGAACCTCTAACATGGAAGGTGGAGGTTTTTGTCCTCCTTGGGCGATCAACGCTGGAATTTCGGCGGGGGGCGCTCGACCAAGGATGCCGAGACCGAGATTACGCCTTTTGAAGGCGTGCAGAATTGACAGAAAGGGCAGTTTCAGGTCATGCGGCCGGCAGCATTCGCCATAGCGCCGATTTGATCCGCAGCTGCAAAGCTCGGCCTCCTTAAACTGAGTTAGCCGATAATAGGGATCAGATTGGCCCAGTTCATCAGGCATCGCATACTGGCGTCCCGGCCACCGATCAAACACCACCAAATGAAGGTGACGAAGCGCCCATACGCTATAAAGGTCGAGCAACGTGCACAAATCACCACCTGGCGACCAAGCTTTGTCGAGCATGGGGTGATAAGCGCAGACCGAGCCGTCAGGGAAATTGGTATGTCGCGGGCCGATCCATTCGACCTGCCCATCTTGCTCCCAGAACGCCCATCCACGCGGCTCGACCGCTGGTGTTTCTGGTAAGGCAATAAGGAATATGGCTTCTCGCGCTAAACCATCTATGACTTGGCTGCGAGCGAGAAGCCATACTCCATGGTCATCGGGGAGGAGAGTTGCTCCGGGGTATGCCCGTTGCACATTCTCTAGCTGCCCGGCGTAGTTGCCGGCGAGGCCGACGATCCGTGATCCGGCACGGGGCGCCCGTGATCGATCGGACGACCTTTGCCGTCTGGTGGACCCTTGCCGTGATCGGGCTGCGGGTCCTCCCGCTCCTTGCTGTTGCTCATTACTTTTCTCCTGGACAGTCGGTGATGTGGGCTGTGGGCCGAGAATTACGATTCCCCGGTCCCTTACCCCCACGGGCTGGCGCGCGTCCAAACCGTCGCCAATCCGCTGCAACTCAGCCCGCGCATCGTTGGTCAACAACACTTCCATTTTGCTTGCCGATGTGCGAGTCTGTGTCACCAGCACAGGATGCATTCTGGAGCGGAGTGTGTCAAGGTGTGCTGATCGCACAATGGTGAACATGAACGAATTCGAAGAAAAGCTCGTCGGGGCGGTCCGCGAGAAGCGGGAACGCGAAGGTCTTAGTATAAGGGCATTATCGGGGATTGTGGGGATCAGCTTCTCCACGCTGGCCCGCATCGAGCGGGGCGACGGATCGCCCGACAACAATTCCAAAATTAGGCTGCTCGAGTGGCTCGGCCCTGATGCCGATGAACACGAGCTTGGCTTTGATCGGGTGGCATTCGTCCACTTCCGCGCTGGCAAAAACGCGTCCTCCGGGACTGTGCAAACCCTACTGCACGCAGCCGTGTGTCTTCGTCAGCACTACACTAAGGGTGATATATCAGAACCGAGCAGCGCGCCGATAGATGCTGAAGTTATCGCCATGTCTAAGGAGGAGCTCGAGCAGACGGCCGAAGATTTCCGAAAAGAGTTAGGGTTGAAGAAAAGCGATCCGCTGGATCCATTTTATTTGGTTGTTGATTCTGTTACGGTAGAACGATTGCGGGAATCCACCTGTATTTCCGGAAAGGCAAAAAACACGCTTGCTGGACCGTCGCGCGGCGAGTGGTCCGCGATGAGCGTTCCCTTGAATTCCGATCAGGATAGCTGGGTTGTCTTTTTAAACGACTACCATACCCTTGAGAGACAAAGAGTGACGCTACTTGAGGAGTATTGGCATATTCTTGCCGGGCACAAGCTAACCAAGATAGCTAAGATTGCTGGCTGCTTCGGTCGAACATATGATAGCGCTGAAGAGCACGACGCTTATTTCTTGGCATCGGCAACTTTGCTTCCACGAGACGCGATCAAGCGTATGGTCTCGGATGGCAAAAGTGCCCCCGAGATCGCATCCTTCTTCGGGACCTCACCGGAACTTGTTGAATATCGAATAAAGCGGCTCGGCTTATGGCGCGATCATATTGGAAAGAAAGTGAGTCTCGCCAAACCCTAACGATGCCACCCGTCGACCGCCAGCGGCGCGTGGTTCAACAAGGTTCCGATTCGCAGTTACGCTTAGGCAGTGCAAAGCCGGTCGGGAAATGTCGACCCTACTACAAACTTCAAAATAGCGCCTTCTAGCTCCCCTGACCTTTCGATGCCGTCAAAGAAGGAGACCGGCGAGCGCGTCATCCCCCTCGGCAACGAGCCATTTCTGCCGGAATGGGTAGTGTGCTGAGAGTTCTGCAAATTCGCTGAGAGAGGGCGGTCATGGCAGGCTGGTGATGTTCAACGTCACCGATTCCCGCGAAGGAACGCC
>NZ_JAMYTN010000027.1:0-45632 GCF_040322455.1 Mesorhizobium sp. M0139 | reverse complement strand
AGGGAGTAGGGAGTAGGGAGTAGGGAGTAGGGAGTAGGGAGTAGGGAGTAGGGAGTAGGGAGTAGGGAGTAGGGAGTAGGGAGTAGGGAGTAGGGAGTAGGGGTATTATTCCCTACTGACTACTGACTACTGACTACTCCCTATCCCTCAATTTCACGCCTTCGCCGTCCTGGCCCCTGCGCCAAGGGCGGCGGTGCGAAGGACGTAGTAGATGACCCCTGCAATGCCGACGCCGAAGAACCAGCCATAAACGCCCCACCATGCCGGCAGCAGGTTGGTGAAGTTCGGCAGGACCGAGGAGAAGATGGCGCCGATGCCGGCTGCTATGAAGGCGTTGACGTGCCAGCCGCCCTGGAAGCGGAACTCGCCATCTTCGCGGTACAGTGCCTCGACGTCGACCTCGCCCTTCCGGATCAGATAGTAGTCGACCATCATCACCCCGAAGATCGGCCCCATCGTCGCGCCGATGACGTTGACGAAAGATGCGGCACTGCCTTCCCACGGCGCGAAGGGATAGAGCACCAGCGCGATCACAGCTGCGATATAGCCGCCCTTCTTGAAGTCGATCTGCCGGGGAAAGACATTGGAGAAGTCGAAGGCCGGCGAGACGAAGTTTGCCACCACATTGATGCCGAGCGTCGCCACGGCAAAAGTCAGGGCTGCAAGCGCTGCCAGGAACCAGCTGTCGAATTTCGCCGAGATCTGGTCGGGATGCAGAAGCACTTCGCCATACACGTCGAAGGCAGCGATGGTGGTCACGCCGGCGACCAGCGAGAACAGGATGAGATTGATCGGCAGGCCCCAGATGTTGCCCTTGCGCAGCGATGCCTTGTCTGGGGCATAGCGGGCGAAATCGCAGAAATTGAGATAGAGCGCCGAGAAATAGGTGACCCAGATCGCCGCCACCGCAAACAGCGACGTCCAGGAGCCAGGGGTTCCGGGTACGCCGGCATCCTTTGTCTTGTCGAGCAGCACATCCATCGGGATGTCGCTGGTGAAGGCAAATCTCCCGGATTTTACACAGAGATAGATCGCCAGGATCAACATCATCACCCACACCGCCGGGCCGGCCCAATCCTGGAAGCGGCGCACCGTTTCCATGCCGTTCTGGATGATCAGCAATTGCAGTGCCCAGATGACCACAAAACAGATCACTTCCAGACCCGTATGGCCGAGGAAATGCGTGTTGGCGTTGAAATCGGCGAACCATTGCGAGCGGATCAGCAACGCCACGATCGCGCCCGATGCCGCTGCCGTCTGCGCGCCGTACCAGAAGCAGGCGACGATGGCGCGCACCAGGGCCGGAATGTTGGCGCCCCAGATGCCGAAGGACGCGCGCGCCAGCACGGGGTAGGGCACGCCGGTCTTCACGCCGGCATAGCCGACCATGTTCATCAGCGCGTAGATGATCAGCGAACCGATGCCGATGGCGATGATGAAATTGACGAAGCCGCCGCAAAACAGGAACAGGCTTGCGGCGAGATAATAGCCCCAGAGGCTGTGGACGTCCGACGTCCAGACGTTGAAGATCGAGAACGGCCCCCAGTTTCGGACTTTGGCCGGAGCCAAATCCTCATTGTATAGATCGGGTGATGCGCCTTGTATGGTCATTGCGATGTCCTCCCCTTGATGCCGCACGCGCCCTCACGCGTCGACTGCGCAGGTTATGCCTGACGCAGGGGAACCGGCAAGCAATCCATTTGCCGGCTTTGGCCTTAAAGATATTCAATGAGAACAGCGCTTATCGATCGGCTTTTGGCGAAGGTCGGCGCAATCGCGGCGATCTTGATTCGACCCGTAGACGGCAGCGATCAGGACGCTTTGCGGTTGAGGGCCGGTGATGCGTCGAAATTGGCGGCAAGCCAAGCTATCGCGCAGGTGACATCATCGAGCCTGTATTGGGCCACGGTCGGCCCACGCGGCTTGACCCGGATCGAGATGCCGCCGGCCTCGTTGATCGCCTCGAAACCGTTTTCGTCGGCGGTGTCGTCGCCGAGAAAGACCGGCCGCCGTCCGGCAAAGGGCGGGATTGCCATGAAACGCCGCACGGCAGCGCCCTTGGCCGCTTCGAGCGGCATGAGTTCGACGCCGGCATTGCCCGGGATAACCCGATAGCCCTTGGGAAGCTCGGTCAAAGCCTGTTCGACAAGATGCGTTGCCCTGGCCAGCAGATGCGGCGCCGCACGCGTATGGATGGCGAGGATCGGACCCTTGCGCTCGATATGAACAAGGCCGTCATCCAGTTCGGCCTCGATGGCGTCGGCAAGGGCAGCGATATCGGCGGGAGCATCCGCGGTAACGACCGGGCCGTCCGGCGTCAGCCGGTGTTCCAGCCCATAGAGACCGGCAACACGCAGCTTCAACGGATGAAACAGGCGGTCGGCGCCTTCGACCGAGCGGCCGGTGATAAAGGCGACAGCGCCGTCCAGCCGTTTGTCGACGACGCCGAGGAGGTTGCGCAGTTCGTCGCTTACGGACACGGCGTCGGGGTGCGCCGCGTGCTCCAGCAACGTGCCGTCGATATCGAGGAAAAGCGCCCATTGTCCTTCCGGCAGGTCGGGTGCGGTTGGCAGGCCCGGTGCTTTTGACAGGCTATTCATGACGCCACCTTCCGCATGCGGTCGAACAGCGAGACGATGTTGGTGTCGGTGTTTGCGGGCCGCTCGGCGACACTTGTCGCTCTTTCGAGGTCGCCGCGTTTGCGCAGGCGCGCCGCATCGAGCAGCATGCTGCCGGCCCAGCGAAAGACATTGTTGTCGCGCACTATTTCGCGCATCGGGCGCATGCGCTCGCGTTGTTCGTCCGGTGACATGGTTAGCGCCTGCAGCAGCACCTGGCTCATCATCGCCGCGTCGTAAGGATTGACGATCAGTGCTTCCAGCAGTTCGCGCGACGCGCCGGCGAACGTGCTGAGCAACAGCACGCCCTGTTCGTCGTCACGCGCGGCGACGAATTCCTTGGCTACGAGGTTCATGCCGTCATGCAGGCTGGTGACCATGCAGATGTCGGCGGCGCGATAGATCTCATAGACCTGTTGCTGCGAATGGTGCTCAGCCACCATGACCACGGGCTTGTAGCCGTCATGACCGTAGCGCTGGTTGAGCTCGTTGGCATAACGCAGGCATTCATCGTGCAATTGCTGGTACGCCGGCAGCGTGCCGCGGCTTGGGGCAGCAATCTGCAGGAACACTACCTTGCCGATCCACTCGGGGTGGCGCGTAAACAATTCGTCCAGCGCATGGAAGCGGTCGAGGATGCCCTTGGTGTAGTCCAGGCGCTCGACGCCGACGCACAGCTTGACGTCCGCCGACAGGCCGAACCGCTCACGCAGGCGGGCGCGGCTTTCCTCGACCGGTGGCAGTTTGGCCAGGAGTTCGGCCGGCCATTCGATGGAGATGGGATAGGCGTGCACCAGTGTCGTCCGCCCGCCATACGAGATCGCGGCGTCGGCGCGCTCGATCCGGCTTTCCAGGAACCTGTCTACGCTTTCAGTGAAATTATTGGCATGAAACTGGGTGTGAAAGCCGATGATCGAGCTCCCGAGCAGTCCATCAAGAACGCGTTCGCGCCATGGGCAGATGCTGAACACTTCGGAGTTCGGCCACGGGATGTGCCAGAAGGTGATGATGATCGCCTCCGGCAGGCGCTCGCGGATCATGCGCGGCAGGAGCGCGAAATGGTAATCCTGAACCAGCACGATCGGCCGCTCATTGCGCGCCTCGGCAACCACCATATCGGCGAATTTGCGGTTGACGGCCTCAAAGGCCTCCCAGTCCGAGGCACGGAAGACCGGCCGTGTGAAGGCGATATGGCAGAGCGGCCAAAGCCCTTCATTGGCAAAGCCGAGATAATAGCCCTGATATTCGTCGTCGCTCAGCCACACGCGGCGCAGCGTATAGGACGGATTGTCCGGCGGCACCTGAACCCGATCGTTGCTATCGACCGTCAGACGATCCGCAGTTCCGCCGCCATAGGCGATCCAGGTGCCGCTGCAAGCGCGGGTGATAGGCTCAAGCGCTGACACCAGGCCGCTGGCCGGCACCAGAAGCTCGACGCCGTCGTCCTTGATGTTGTGGATATAGGGTTCTCGGTTCGAGACGACGATGACCTGCGCGTCCGGCAGGTCGTCGGCAAGTATCTTGCGCAAGGTGTCGGGCGACCAGTTCACCAGCGCCGCGTCGGGAGATTGTCCATTCTTCTCGAACTCCCGCAAAACCTTGCGCGTCGCTTCCGATGCGACGTCCTCGCCGGCAGTCGGTGCAACCGTCAAGCTATGGCTACGACGTTGCCTGGAGATCGATAACAGAACGGCTAGAACCGAAAGGCCAAGGCTTGCAAGGATCAAGACCCAGAGCAGGGCCATGCCATAATCAGTCATTGAAATTCCAACTCAACTTCGGCCGTCAGGGCCATTTTCTTCATGGTTCGATTTGAGTGTTCGCAGCCGACGATCGCCCGTGAGAACCTGTGTTTTTTGCAACGCACAAACCTGGGATCGGTTCCCGTTGAAAGCCGTTCCGATCATGTCCGCACCATCAGCGGAACCAGCCCCTCATGGCGGTCGGCGAGAAAGGCGACGACGCGGTCGCCGACGCGCTGAAAGGTAAGATCGACCCTCTTTTCGCCGACACCCAGATGCCTGAGCGTCAGCGTATCGATGCCGATCGGCAAACGGGGTCGGGTCACATGGATTTCGCCGTTCCAGCCGTCGATTTCCAGACCGAGGCACGCCTGCATCAGCATGAAGGCCGAGCCTGCCGACCACGCTTGCGGCAGGCAGGCGACGGGGTAGGCGATCGGTGCTTCACCCGGCGAGCGGGTAAAGCCGCAGAACAGTTCCGGCAGCCGCATGTTGAAGTGCACGGCGGATTCGAACGTGCCGCTCATCAGCCGCACCACGCTGTCACGCTCGCCGAACCGCGCCAGGCCGGCGCCGCACATCGCCGTGTCGTGTGGCCAGATGGAACCGTTGTGGTACGACATCGGGTTGAACAGCACAGCATCGTCGGAAAGCGTTCGCACCCCCCAGCCGGAGTGGAAGGAAGCCGAAAGCAACTGGTCTGCGACCATCTTCGCCCGCGCCGGTTCGGGCAGGCCGACATAGAGCAGGTGTCCGGCATTCGACGTGCGCACCTTGCACGGCTCTCCGGCGCCGTCGATCGCCAGCGCATAAAAGCCGAGATCGTCCAGCCAGAAATCACGCTCGACGGCGATCCGCATCTCTTCGGCGCGATTTTCCCAGTGCTCGGCCTGCGCGAACTCGCCCCGGCGGCGGGCGAGAGCGGCAAGGCCCCTGAAGGCGGCGAAGACATAACCCTGCACTTCGACCAGCGCGATCGGCCCCTTGGGAATGCGGCCGTCGGCGTGGAAGACCGAGTCGAAGCTGTCCTTCCAGCCCTGGTTCGCAAGGCCGGATTCGGCAGCGCGCTGATAGGTGACGAAGCCGGTTGCGCGGCTCGCCTCTTCCGTCCACTTGGCGGCGGCGCAGAGAGACGGCCACAGGCTGGCGATGAAGTCCATGTCGCCGGTGCGCTCGGCATAGGCGCAGGCGAGGTGGATGTAGAGCGGCGTGGTATCGACGCCGCCATAGTAGCGGCCGAAGGGTAGCTCCTGCAGCGCCACCATCTCGCCCTTGCGTGTCTCGTGCATGATCTTGCCGGGCTGCGAGTCGCTGAAAGGCGATGTCTCGGTCGCCTGGTGCTGGGCGAGGAAGGCAAGCACGCCGCGCGCCAGGCCGGGGTTGAGCCACAGCATCTGCAGCGCCGAGATGACGCCGTCACGCCCGAAGGCCGTCGAAAACCAGGGGATGCCGGCATAGGGGTAAGGGCCGGTCGACAGCTCGGTGGTCAGCAAGGCGACATCGGCGCGGGCGCGTTCGACCCAATCGTTGAAGACGCGGCCCGAACTGTGCACCGTCGCGCCATGGCGGCGCTTGGCCCGCATGCCGAAACGAGCGCGCGCCGCGGCCGCCCGAAAACGGTCGCGATCGGGCATTTCGGTCAGTTCCGCGCCGACCTCGACGTAAAGCATCTTGCTGCTGCGCTTGGTCACTGCGATGAGGAAATCCGCGCGCTCGGCGCTCAACTGGTCCGGCGGCTGCGAGAACGAGATCGCCGACACCCGCGCCAGCCCGTCCAGTCCGTCATAGCGCAGCAGCACCGAGGCAGGCGCGATCTCCGCTGCATGCGCCATTCCGCGCTTCGGCCGGGTCGAACCGCGCACCTCGAACATGTCGCGGAAATCGGCGGCAAAATGCAGCGAGACGCGGATTGCCGAATGCTCCTGGCTGTAGTTGGAAAGGGTGATGCGCTCGAACAGCCGGTCCTGCCACAACAGCCTGACGCGCTCGATATGGATGGCGCCCTGGGGGATGTCGCGGCCACCGACGCTTTGCATCGGCAAATTGGTCAAATTGCTGGTGAACAGCACATTGTCCTGGCTGAGCGAGGCACCGAGCAGCGATGTCTGCCGGCCGCCGACGGTGAGCCTGAACTCCGACAGCACCCGCGTGTCGTCACGGAAGAAACCGTCGCCCGCACCCCTGATATCGCCGTAGACATCGGCCACGGCAAAACAGTCGCCTTGCTTGAGGGCAAACAGCCGGTGCGGCTCGCGCGGCGCGGTTTCGTCCAGGGAGGCAAGGGCAACGGCAGGGTCGAGCTTGCGCTCGTCAAGTTCGGTCATCAGTCACAAATCTCTGTTTCAGGCTCGGAACGTCCGCCGTCGTTCACGATGCTTTCGATTCAGCCGGGGCGCCGATGAGACGCGCATAGGCAGTGAGATAGTCGCGCGCCATCCTGTTGGCGGAGAACCGACTTTCGAAGACGGCGCGCACCTTTCGCCGGTCGAGCTGCAGCAAGGCCGGCACTGCGGCGACCGCGGCATCGAGAGAATCGACGACAAATCCGGTAACGCCATGGTCGATGACTTCCGGCAACGCACCGCAGTTCCAGCCGATGGTTGGCGTACCGCACGCCATCGCCTCGATCGCGGCAAGGCCGAACGGCTCGGGCCAGTCTATCGGAAACAGCAGACCAGCGGCATTGCCGAGGAATTCAGTCTTCTCACCCTCGGCGATCTCGCCGATATAGTCGATGCGGTCGCCATCGATCAATGGCTCGATCGTCTCATGGAAATAGGCGCGATCATCGTCGCCGATCTTTGCCCCCAGCTTGAGCTTCATGCCCGAGCGCAAGGCGATGTCGATGGCCCGGTCCGGCCGCTTGTCGCGCGAAAGCCGGCCGAGAAAGGCGAGGTATGGTTCGCCTGCCGCCGTCTCGAAGGTCGGCTGATAGAGACCCGTCGGCAGCCCGTGATGGATGGTGGCCAGCCAATTGGCATTCGCAAGCCCGGTCTTCTGGCTATGCGAGATCGAGATCAGCGGAAAGCGCGGAAAACGCTCATAGGCTGGCGCCAGATCGACATAATCGAGCCGGCCATGAGGCGTTGTCACCGTCTTGTCCGGCATGGTCTCGAAGAACGAGAAATGCAGGAAATGGCTGAGATGAAAATGAATGATATCAAAGTCGTGGGCTCGGTTCCTCACATCGGCAAGCATCGCAAGATGCGCCGCCGTGTCCGATTTCAGTGGACGCGGATCGAGGCGTAGCGCGCGTTCGCGACCTGGTATCAGTCTGGCCGACGTCCGGCTGTCGCCGCTGGCGAACAGCGTCACCTCATGGCCGAGTTCGACCAGCCCTTCGGTCAGATAGGAAACGATGCGCTCGGTGCCGCCATAGAGAAGGGGTGGCACCGATTCGTGCAAAGGGGCGACATGGGCTATGCGCATGGTTTGAACGTGTCCCTCAAGGCAATCACGAGAGCGAAATGCATCAGCCGGCCTAACGTTCCGGACAAAAGCGGGCGTCGGCAACCCAAGCCCACCAGCGCAGATTTTTTTTTTGCAATAAGCGGAACAAACGCGCCATCCGCGAATTTAGTAGGGTTGGTTCGCGCTGCGGCCGACCAGGGAGAGAACAAAATGGACCGCTTGCATTTCTTTACGCCCGTGCGCATTGCGCGCGGGCAGGGACACCCCGTCGAGGAAGTCGATAGCGTTGCCGAAGCGATGGTCTTTTTGCAGAAATGGCCATTGGGACGGCGTGGGCCTGTGTATCAGTGCGCCGTGAATTGCTGCTCCGCGGCCCTGTCGGGCAGAATGTCGGCCGAAGCAGCCAGGAAGGCGTTTACGGGCTTTGCCCGCATCACCCGGCTGCTCGATGATGACATGGCCCTGCCGATGGGCGGCGAAAGCATGGCGGAAGTCCACGCGCTGAGGCGCTAGGCGCCGGTCCAGCCATTTGGCTATTGAACACCCGGGCTTTGGCGGCGCGGGCATCATCTTTTCCGCACCGGAGTATTCCGGCGCGGCCCTTCACCTCATGGGCCACACTGTGCTTTCATGCGGCGTTTCGCATGACCGGTGGGTGACGACCATCCACAGGCGGCCCGAACGTGGAGGGGTAGACAATGCCGAGACTGATCCTGGGAACACTCGGCGCTATCGTCATCGCCCTCATCTGGGCGGTCTTTGCCAGTTTGATGGGCGCGCCATCGATCGTGATCACGGTCGGCGCGGTCGCCATTGGGGCCGGCGTCTACACCTACGTCGACCGACGCTCGACTTGACGCGTCCCCGGTCTGCCGCGCGCTCGACCAATTGCACGCCGGTGTTTGACGCGCGCGGCAGTCGCGGCGGGCATTCTTCAAAGATGAGCTTGCTGGCCGCATAGAGAGCCAAGGCGCAGACAGGGCGCCACACGTCGGACCGGGCTCCGCGAGAACTTGGGAGAGATCGTCAAAGATCTTTCAATCCGGCCAATGTAGATCGAAACGGCGAATCTGTGGATTTCCGGTGGAACATCGTCGCCTCGAAACACTTCGGGCGTTGCACTGCCCCATCAGTGCACGTTCCCTTGTTCTGTTGGAACTGGCCGGCTGCCGAAAGGTGGCCGGCTTTTTTGTATATTAGCGGAACCTGAAATTACGGGGCTTGTTCTGCATGCGGCAGCGAGCCCCTCGCTGCTGGTCGAGGGCCGTAACCCTTGGCCGGGCCCGCATCGCTCCGCCAGTGGTGCGGGCCCACGGCCTCCGGTTTTTCCGGGCGTCTCGACTCGCTGATCCTCATCCCCTGGTCCGGCTATGCATGTCACTCAAAAAAAGGCTCGGTTGTGAGACAATGACATGCACACGCGGCGCACTTTAGCACAATCATTCACAAAGCCGTGGGTTCAACTGTTGCTACCCTTCTTGGCTGGATTGTGCGAATGATGACTGTCCTTTTCACCGCCACCCCCTGAAACTCGGCTTTTGGATCGACGGTCTTCATCCGCCGGGGGTTTGTTGACCTGCAGGGGTTTTCTGGCGTTCTCGTGCGATGCGCCTGGCCCGCCCTGCCGGATCGTGTTCGGGTGTTTCTTCGATGTGGACATGATCACCGATCCTGCTGACGGCCCTGATGAGTGGTGTTGACCTTGGTGTTGGCTTGCTGCCCTTGGCGCTCCGGATCCGGCGCTCCGTGAGTGCCGTGCTGGGCATCATCGTGGCTAACCTGTCGCCCTTCTCCTCGACCCTTCTGGCTCTGGTTCTCAGGCGGCACGGGCGGCATTTTGCTCGACATCTGCATCTCCTTGGGTTGGTATCGTGACTCAAAACCGTGATCGTGGGGGGAAGTTCCGTCTGCTTCGTCAGCACCTGTGCTTTTCGGTGCCGACGGAATCTGACTCCCAACGCGGATTTCAAGGAACGGCAGCGGCCCGCCCGCGTCGCCCTGCCAGTGGTGCGGGCCTGCAATATAAATCCTAAGCCTGGGCTGCTCGCTGTTTATTGCGAGCTTGCGGCGACTTGCGTAGCGGGCCGCCGTGGCTTTCAGGGGAGCGTGTTGTATCCGGTCGATCTGGAGCGACCGAAATACAGTGCTTGACCACGTTGCTGACATGATCGGTGAAGAGCGCGGTGTCGCGCCTGGATCGCGGCAGCAGCCTCTGGTCCGATCTGCCTGCAGCTGATGGCAGCTAAAACGACGTCAAAAGACCTAAGCCTCTTTGATCGCCCTCGCTGCTCGCACGAGCGATGACCAGTCAGCTCCCATGGCTGCGACAAGGTCTCGAGCATCTTCGTCTGATATTCCGGTACGGTCTACGAGCTTCCGTGCCAGCAATTCGAATGCCAATTCTATGATCGTCATAGCTCAGCCCCTACGAGAGTGCCCGTGACGATAGCTTGCTAATGGGTCTTCCGCATTTGCACATGTTAAGCGACCATCACGAATGTCTCATGTACCGCAGAATGTCTGCAGGACGCGCTCATCCGGGCGTGGCGGCTCAGCAAAGCGTTCCATTCCCGGCTGCTCATCGAAGGGACGGCTGACGACCGCCAGAATCTCCTCGAACGGTCTGAAGTCGCCGCCCAACGCCGCCTGGATCATCGCCTCGATGCGATGATTGCGGGGGATGAATTTGGGATTGACCGATTGCATGGCAGAACGGCGCGTGGCCGTGTCGCCCTCGCTTGCGATGCGCTGGCGCCACCGCGCCGACCAGGCATCGAATGCACCTGGATCCTTAAACAACTGCCGCGCCGTGCCTTGGCCGTCCGCAGCGTCGAGGTCATCGCCCAGGCGCCGGAAGCCGAGCGTAAAATCCGCTTCGCCGCGAGCCAGCACATCCAGAAAGTCGGCAGCGAGCTGCAAGTCGCCTTCCGCTTCGGTCAGCAGTCCGAGTTTTCTGCGGAAGCCGCGCTGCAACACAGCCTCATAGGAGGCCTGGAACGACCTCAGCACCTCTTCCGCTTCAGACACTGCTTCATTCTCGTCCGTGCTCATGAGCGGCAGCAGGGTCTCGGCAAAGCGCGCAAGGTTCCATGTGGCGACACGAGGCTGGTTGGCATAGGCATAGCGACCGGCGCGGTCTATCGAACTGAACACCGCGCTGGGGTCGTAAGCGTCCATGAAGGCGCATGGGCCATAGTCGATCGTCTCGCCCGAGATCGACATGTTGTCGGTGTTCATGACGCCATGGATGAAGCCGACCAGCATCCAGCGCGCCACCAGGTCCGCCTGTGCGGCGACAACGGCCTCCAGCAAAGCCCGGTACGGCCGTGCTTCCCCCGCCAGCTGTGGGAAGTGACGCTGAATGGCATAGTCGGCCAGTATCTTGAGCGCCTCGGTGTCGTGGCGCGCGGCGAAATATTGGAACGTGCCGATCCTGATATGGCTTGCCGCCACCCGTGTCAGGACGGCGCCGGGCAGCCGGACCTCGCGATAGACCGGGTCGCCGGTGAGCACCGCCGCAAGGCTTCGCGTCGTCGGAATGCCGAGCGCCCCCATCGCTTCGCTGACGACATATTCGCGCAGGACAGGGCCGAGTGCGGCGCGGCCGTCGCCGTTGCGCGAGAACCGCGTGGGTCCCGATCCCTTCAGCTGGATGTCACGGCGAATGCCGTTGACGTCCACCACTTCGCCAAGCAGCAGAGCGCGCCCGTCGCCGAGTTGAGGCACGAAGTTTCCGAACTGGTGGCCCGCATAGGCCAGGGCGATTGCCTGCAAGCCTTCCGGAAATCTGTTGCCGGCAAGCATCGCCACTCCATCCGGGCTGGTAAGCTGGTCGGCATCGAGCCCGAGTTCCTCGGCGAGGGGCCGGTTGAACCGGATCAGCCGCGGTTCGGACACCGGCTTCGGATCTGTTTGCGCGAAGAAGCGCTCCGGCAGTTGCCCATAGCTGTTGCTCAGGGCGGGAAGCCCCATCTGAATGACCGGGGGTTGTTCAGCAGTCGCAGGTGACGTCATGACAAGCTGTCTCTGAAGAGGGGTTCAACAGCTCCCTTCTCGAGGAGCCTGTGTTCATTTGTGCATATAGGGACGCAACGTCGTTGGTGCCATCCGGATCCATCAGGCCGGCACGGGATACAAGCTGGGAACCACCCGCCTCGATTATCGAGGTTCGGGCTGCCGTGGGACGCCGGGCCGTGGCGGAATCCAGAGCTGACCCCCGCATCGCCACTATCTCCGAACTGAGCACCCGGCAATCTAGTCAGTGCGGGCGGGCAATGCCGGGGCAGGGTCTGCCTTGGGTGGCAGCGGCTCTCTCGGGGCCGCTCCCGGCGACGATGTTGAACCCGGTTCGACTCGTTCCTCGGCGATAAGCCGGGCGCCACGCTCATAGGTCAGGTAGCGCCAGAGCCACTGGATCGAGACCTGGACGCGGTGCTGAAAACCGACGAGCAGATAAACATGGATGAGCGCCCAGGCAGACCAGGCGATCCAGCCTTTCAGTTTCAGCCTGCCCGATTCGAACACGGCAGCGTGGCGGCCGACAATGGCCGTGTTGCCTCGATTGCTGAAGACAAAAGCGGGCAGCGTATCGCCAGCATCTATCCGGCGTGCCAGTGCCTTGCCGAGGTGCTCGCCCTGCTGCTTGGCGACCTGGGCAAGACCTGGCAATGGCTGGCCGTTCCCATCGAGGACCAGTGCGACGTCGCCAAGCGCGAAGACATCGGGATGGCCGACAACGTGCAGGTCGGATTCGACCTTCACCCGACCGCCGCGGTCGAGCCCGACACCGAGCTGGGCGACCAGCGGAGAAGCCGCCACCCCGGCGGCCCAGAGCGTCAAGGCCACCGGGATCACCTGGCCGCCGACGGTGATCTGATGCGCTTCGATCGCCTCGACCCGGTTGCCGAGCGCGACCTCGACGCCCAGGCTTTCAAGGCGCAGACGTGCATATCTGGAAAGCTCCGGGGCGAATCCGGCGAGCAGACGCTCGCCGGCTTCTACCAGTATGATCCTTGTCTTCTCGGGCCGGATGTTGCGGAAGTCGCGCGCCAGTGTGTGCCGGCTGAGTTCGGCGATCGAGCCCGCCAGTTCGACACCGGTCGGGCCGCCGCCGATAATGGCGATCGTCATCAGCCGGGATTGCTCGACTGGATCGGTGGTCCGTTCCGCGTGCTCGAACGATAGCAGCAGCCGTGACCGGATCGTGCGCGCGTCCTCGATGGTCTTCAAACCGGGACAAACCCGAGCCCAGCTCTCCTGGCCGAAATAGAATGGCTGCGAACCGGTGGCCAAGACCAGGATGTCGTAGGGGACCGTGGTCCCATCGGCCAGCACCAGTATCCTGGCCTCGGTGCCGATCTCGGTGACATCGCCGAAGAGGACCTGAACCGAGGGATAGCGGCCCAGGATCTTGCGGATGGGCTCGGCGATATCAGGCGCCGACAAGGCGGCGGTTGCAACCTGATAGAGCAAGGGCTGGAACAGGTGGTGATTGTGGCGGTCGATGATCGTCACCCCGATTTCCGCCTTGCCGAGCGCCTTGGCAACCTCCAGACCGGCAAAGCCTCCGCCGACCACGACGATCCGCGGTGTCAGGCTCCGGCCGTGGCTGCTCTCGGTGGCGAATTGCATGCTGATACTCCCCTATCCCTGTCCGGAGGTCATAGCCTGGCAGGAGTGCCTCGCTGTTGGCTGGAGCTACTGCTCACTCCGGCGGCATCGGTCCAGGCAAGGCATCCGGCAATGACAGGCGTCGTGCTGACCACAAGGGCGCCGCGCGCGTGAAGAGCTACCAACCCGCGCCATGAGACGCGGTCGACCGCCCAGATGGTGCCGCTGGCGTCGACCCATTTGAGATGGGCGTCGGCGACTTCAACGGCCCGCATCATCGCCGCCGGTTCCATCCCGGCCCGAAAGACGATGATGGAACTGGCGGCACCGTTGAAGAACGGGCCGGCGCCGGCTGCCAGTCCCGCAAGCAGGACGATGCTGGTAAGCGCTGCCGAAGCACCGCGTGCCGGTCCGCCGCGGTTGGGCAGCACCAGCACCAACACAAGCGGCACGATGCCGAAGATGACCAGCCACGCAATATCCCAGGCGAGCGGCAAGTCGCTGTTCATCTTGATCCGGTGCAGACCCAGCAGCCAGTGAAACACGACGGCATCGACGACATGCCAGACGCCGAACCCGGCGAAGGCGAGCCGCAGGATCTCCGTGGTGGTCCCGGGCCGCGCGCCGGCCGCCCTCGCGGCCACCAGCAGCACCGTGCCGGCGACGGCGAGCACATACATGCAAAGATGGAAGAGGCCGTCGGCCATGATCTGGAAGCGCAGGTCGGAACCCACCGGATCGGCGACGCCCGAGAGAAGATGATGCCATTGCAGGATCTGATGCAGGACGATGCCGTCGAAGAAACCGCCGAGCGCGAAGCCGAGCAGCAGCCAGCCGGCTCGCGTTCTCGGGTCGAGTGTCGCGGTGATCGCGTCCATGTCAGGACCACCGGCTCCAGGCCGGGGCGTTCAGTTGCCTGGGCACCGACATGTCCGGCGGCATGGGGTCATGGAGACCATGACGCGCCTCGAGCCAGAAGGCGGATATCAGCCCACCAACCACCGTAGTCAGAACCAGTGTCGCAGCAATTATCGCCAGCATGGACGTCGATCCTCAGCCGCGCAGGGTCGGCCGCGCGGAACCTAACCGCGGCTTCCGTGGAATGTTCCTACCGCCGGTTCGGTGGAGGGAACAATCAAGTTCCAGCACGGTTCGATGCTGGCGACGGACGGCTCAAGCGGAGAAGGTCATGAACGAATATACGGCGGCAGATCCGGACGGTCTCGACAGCCACCAGCCGACCGGCATCACCCGATGGCTGTTTTCGACCAACCACAAGGACATCGGCACACTCTATCTGGTCTTCGCTTTCATCGCGGGGGTGATCGGCATGCTCTTGTCGGTGAGCATGCGAATCGAGCTGCAGCAACCCGGGATCCAGTTTTTCCCCGGACTGGCGTCGATGATCTACGGTTACCAGGGCGACGCGGCGATCGACGCCGGCAAGCAGCTTTACAACGTCTTCACCACGGCCCACGCGCTGATCATGATCTTCTACACTGTGATGCCCGCCCTGATCGGCGGCTTCGCCAACTGGATGGTTCCGATCATGATCGGCGCCCCCGACATGGCCTTCCCGCGCATGAACAACATCTCGTTCTGGCTGCTGCCGCCGGCATTGATGTTGCTTTTATTGTCGATCTTCATGCCCAGCGTCCCCGGCGGCTATGGCCCTGGGACCGGCTGGTTCCTGTACCCGCCGCTGTCGACCTCCGGCCATCCCGGTCCCGCCGTGGATCTGGTCATCCTGTCTCTGCACATTGCGGGCGCCTCCTCGATCCTGGGAGCCATCAACTTCATCACCACCATCTTCAACATGCGCGCGCCGGGGATGACCCTGCACAAGATGCCCCTGTTTGTGTGGTCGATCCTCATCACCGCCTTCCTGCTGCTGCTGGCTCTGCCGGTGCTGGCCGGCGCCATCACCATGCTCCTGACCGATCGCAATTTCGGAACCACGTTCTTCGCGCCGGACGGCGGAGGCGACCCGCTGCTGTACCAGCATCTCTTCTGGTTCTTCGGCCACCCGGAAGTCTACATCATGATCCTGCCGGCGTTCGGCATCGTCAGCCAGGTGATCTCGACCTTCTCGCGAAAGCCGATCTTCGGGTATCTCGGGATGGTCTACGCAATCGTGGCGATCGGGGTGATCGGCTTCGTCGTCTGGGCCCACCATATGTACACCAGCGGGATAGGCCTCGACACGCAGCGCTACTTCACCTTCGCCACGATGGTGATCGCAGTGCCGACCGGGATAAAAGTGTTCTCCTGGATTGCAACCATGTGGGGCGGTTCGGTCAGCCTGCGGACGCCGATGCTCTGGGCCCTCGGCTTCATATTCCTGTTCACCGTGGGCGGGGTGACGGGCGTTCAACTCGCAAATGCCGGCCTCGACCGTGAATTGCACGACACATACTTCGTCGTCGCGCATTTCCACTACATACTTTCACTGGGAGCGATCTTCGGCATCTTCGCGGGCTGGTATTACTGGTTTCCGAAAATGACGGGATATCTCTACAATCCGCTTCTGGCTGGGGTCCATTTCTGGACGACCTTCGTCGGCGTGAACCTCGTCTTCTTCCCCCATCACTTCCTTGGATTGGCGGGCATGCCGCGTCGCTATGTCGACTATCCCGACGCATTCGCCGGCTGGAACATGGTGTCCTCGTATGGATCGTACCTGTCGGCCGCGAGTGTCGTGATTTTCCTCTTCGGCATCTTGGAAGCTTTCTACCGGCAAAGAGCCGCCGGCATGAACCCATGGGGGCCAGGAGCTACCACATTGGAGTGGGAGCTGACCTCTCCACCCCCTTTCCATCAATGGGACAGGCTGCCGCAAATCAGATGAGGCCGGGTTGTCGAACTCCTTTGCGCAAGCAAGCCCGGTTCGCCGCTGAGGCGAACTTCAGCCTGCCGGTGGCAGACGCTGGCTGCAGCTGAGAACCGGATCGCTATCTGAAGCTGATTAACAGCACAGCGAACAAGCTTGCGAGCGCGACTGCCCAGCAGAACAACCAATTGGCGATCAGAAGAAGCGATTTGAGCACGGTGGCATGGCAGTAATCTTCGATGATCGATTGCATTCCAAGCCGCATGTGAACGCAGCTTACGAGAATGAAGCCAATAAGGGCTGGCGCGACATAGATCGATCCTACGACGCTGAGGACGGCGTCTCGAGGCTCGCCGACCAGCATTATAACGATCGCGACGATGTAAATGACAAGGATCAACAGGGCAGCAGATGTCAGCCGCTCCAGCATGAACGTTTCGGTTCCGTGTTTCGCCGATCCAAGGCCCCGCACTCGAGCTAGCGGAGTTCTGATTGAGGGTCTGTCAGCCATGGCGTTTCCCCAAAACTACTTGGTTGCCTTGCGCGCAACTCAAGCTGTTGCTGTTTCGATGCCCGGGCCGTCGGTGCCGACGGATATTGGGCAAGCACGGTCTCCAGTCGAGCAAGGCGGGCTTTGTGGGCGTTCAGTTCGTATCCTGAACGCCATCCAATTTGCCTGGGTCTGCCATCTCTGCATAGCTCGCTTTCAAGCAGCGAGATACGAAGGCGGACCGCGTCGATCTCCTTGACAAGCGCGGCCTTCACCGATTTTCGACTCTGCATGGCTGTAGTTCCGGTGCAAGGATGGTTCCAAACCTGACGCGTCTGGAAATGTTCCCGGGTGCCGAAGGCGTGCTGAAGATTAATGCCTCAGTGCTGCACCCGCACAATGGGTCGCCATGAGCAAAGCCGGGCACTAGCTCAACGGCCGCGGTGTGCCCGGCGAATGATTGTGAAGAGGAGCGAATGCTTGGCCCGCCTCGTCCCGAGAGATAAGTAGCCCTCAGAACAGCGACCGCACGTGGCCGAGATGACCAGAGGGTGTTCTTGGGCCAACATATGTTAACGGCCACTTTTGTTTCTCTCTCCTGCAAAAATATTTGGGCTGAAAGGCCGGGAACTAACCGATCCTCCGGATGTTGCGGAGTTAGTCAGGAGAAACGGACTATGTCGGACAAAGAAATTCATCGGGGCGCCTCGCGTTTTCGCCCTATCCGCGTCGTGGACGCCCGTGTGTTTCGCGGGCCGCACCTCTATAGCATGACGCCAATGGTCCAGATTCGGATCGACCTCGGAGCACTTGAGGCGTTCCCGACAGACAAACTGCCTGGGTTTTCCGAACAAATCGTCCGACTGTTGCCCGGCCTTGCGGGCCATGGCTGTAGTTATGGCGCCGCCGGCGGCTTCGTCCGCCGCATGCAGGAAGGAACCTGGCTCGGCCACGTCGTCGAGCATGTCGCCCTGGAACTGCAGAGCATGCTCGGTCACCGGGTGACACGAGGAAAGACACGGTCGGTCAAAGGCAGTCCCGGCACTTATAACGTCATGTTCGCCTACAAGGATGAGCTTGTCGGGCTGCTCGCCGGACGCGTCGCGCTAGAACTGGTGGACAGCCTGCTGCCGGCCAATCTGCATGGTGTCGAGGGGCTCGGCGACATTGCGGAAACGCAGGGGCCATTCGAGTTCGCAGCCAGGCTGCAGCAGCTCAAGCGTCTGGCCGCGGAGCGTGCCTTGGGGCCTACGACTGCTTCCTTGGTGCGCGAGGCCGAGAGGCGAGGCATACCCGCGGCGCGGATCGACGACAGCAGCCTCGTGCTGTTTGGTCACGGAAAGCATCAGAAGCGCATCCGCGCCAGTTGCAGCGACCTCACTTCCGAGATTGCGACCGAGATCGCCTCGGACAAGGACCTGACCAAATTCCTGCTGCAACAGGCCGGGCTACCGGTGCCACGCGGGGAACTGGTGCGATCGGCGCAGGACGCGGTCGCGGCAGCCGCACGGCTGGGCTACCCCGTGGTCACCAAACCACTCGATGGCAATCATGGAAGCGGCGTCAACATCGGTCTGGCAACAGAAGACGACGTCCGCTGGGGTTTCGAACAGGCGCGAGAACACAGCCGCAGCGTTATCGTCGAGCAGCATTTCGTCGGCTCGGATCACAGGATCCTGGTAATCGGCGGAAAGGTGGTGGCGCTTGCCGAGAGGGTTCCGGCCCATGTGGTCGGCGATGGCCGGAGTTCTGTCGCCGAGCTCGTCGAGGAGACGAACCGCGACCCGCGGAGGGGAGAGGGCCATTCCTCGGTATTGACCCGCATCGAAATCGACGAATGCGTCGAGCATTTCCTGTCAAAATCGCAGCTCGCCCTGGCGAGCGTTCCAGCGCCGGGCCAAATGGTGCTCTTGCGGCCCACCGCCAATCTCTCCACCGGTGGGACCGCGATCGACCGGACGGAAGAAATCCATCCCGAAAACGCGCTGATCGCCAGGCGGGCGGCACAGATCGTCGGTCTCGACATTGCCGGGATCGACTTCGTCTGTCCCGACATCTCACGGCCGGTCAGCGAGACCGGCGGCGGCATCATAGAGGTGAATGCCGGTCCTGGCTTCCGCATGCATCTCGAACCCTCGTCGGGGCGCGCCCGCAACGTCGCACGGCCCGTGCTCGATCTTCTCTTCAAAGGCGGCAAGGACGGCCGGATTCCGATCTTCGCGATCACCGGGACCAACGGCAAGTCGACCACTGCCAGAATGCTGGCGCACATCCTGCAGGCGAATGGCGCAACCGTCGGGCTCACCTCGACCACCGGCGTGTACCTGAACGGCGAACGAATCATCACAGGCGATTGCTCAGGCCCGCAGAGCGCCAGGATCGTGCTGCGCGAGCCGGGTGTCGATGTCGCGGTGCTGGAATGTGCACGCGGCGGCATCCTGCGCGAAGGGCTTGCCTTCGATGCATGCGATGTTGGCGCGGTGCTGAACGTCCACGGCGATCATCTCGGGCTGAGGGGCATCGACACGATCGAGGACCTGGCGGACGTGAAATCGGTCGTGGTCGAGTCCGTCCGCCGCGGCGGATGGAGCATTCTTAATGCCGACGACGTCCATACGTCCGCAATGTCGCGCGATGCCGGCGGCAGGATCTGCTACTTCTCGCTGGCGAGCAGGAGCGAGTGGCCCGGTTTCTTGCGCAGCCACCTGGCGGAAGGCGGCCGCGCCGTGACGCGGGAGCCCAGCAGCGACGGCTGGGACATTTTCATCCACGAGGATGGGGAATCGATGTTCCTGATGAGCGTCGACGAAATTCCCGCGACCTTCGAGGGTTCGGCCGAATTCAACGTTGCTAACAGCCTGGCAGCCGTCGCCATGGCGCATTGCCACGACGTTCCGGCGGCAACGATCCGGGCGGCGCTGGCCGAGTTTGGCACCTCGTTCGAGCAATCTCCCGGTCGCCTCAACGTCTTCGACGGGCATGGTTTCCGCACGATCGTCGACTATGCGCACAATCCGGAGGGGCTGAAGGCGCTCGGAAAGCTCGTTTCCCACATGGGGTGCGGCTATCAGCGCACGATCGGCTTGGTCGCCATACCGGGCGACCGCCGCGATTGCGACATCCGCGAGATGGGCGCGATCGCTTCGCGGATATTCGATGTCATCGTCTTCAAGGAGGATGAGCAGGAGCTGCGCGGCCGAGCCCCCGGAGCGATCGCCGGCTTGCTGCGGGAAGGTGCCTTGAACGCCGGCTGCGCCCCAGGCCGCATACACGCCGTCTGTCCCGAGAAGGAGGCCGTCGACGTGTGTCTCCGGCTTGCTCGGGAGAACGACCTTGTCGTGCTCACCGTCGACGACGTTGAAGCCGTGTGGCGGCAGGTAACCGGCTTCGGAGGCGCGACGCCTTCGAGGGGAGGGCCCGATCAGACCCATATTCGCCATCTGAGGGCTGGCTGATGTGGTCGCTGATCCTGCACGGCGGCGCCAAGGAGATCGATCCGCAAGAGGAGGAGGCGCATCGCAACGGATGCATCGAGGCGCTCGAGGCAGGTCGGGCCGTCCTGGCCGGCGGCGGAACGGCGGTCGATGCCGTGGAAGCTGCCGGTCGCGTCCTCGAGGCGGACCCGACGTTCAATGCGGGATATGGAAGTGCCCTCAATTCGGACGGCGAGGTCGAGATGTGCGCTGGCCTGATGGAGGGCAGGGACTTCAATGTGGGTGCCGTCGCAGTGATCAAGGGCGTGCGCCATCCAATCAGTGTCGCCAAGGCCATGCTGCATGAGGAGCCGATCCTGCTGGCGTCGGAGGGGGCCCGGCGTTTCGCCGCCGACAAGCAGCTGGAGCTTTGCGATCCGGCGGATTTGATCACGCCGCAGCAGCGCGAGGCCTCCAGCAAGTCTGAGGCGAAGGATACGATCGGTGTGGTTGCCCTGGATCAATACGGGGACATCGCCGTGGGCACTTCGACCGGCGGACTGGACGGCAGTGCTCCGGGTCGTGTGGGGGATTCTCCGCAACCCGGTTGCGGCTACTATGCCGACAACCAATTGGGAGCCGTCGCCTTCTCGGGAGACGGTGAGCATATTGCGCGAAAGGCTCTCGCGGCCCGTGTCATGCAGGCACTCTCGGCGCGGCAGGCATTGTCCTCGGGGCAGGCTGAAGGCGGCCTGGAGCAGGTGCTGAATCCCGCGCTCAAGGAAGTCGAGGCGATCGGCGGCGAAGCCGGAGCCATCGTGCTTACCGCGACCGGCGTGTCTGGATGGGCGCATAACAGCAGGGAGTTCGCAGTCGCATTCATGACCAGCGAGGACAACCACCCACACGTTTTCCTGCGCAAGAAAGACGTGGACAAATGACCGACAAGAAGAAAAAACGATCCTCGAACGGTAAAGCCGGAACGCTCGTCATCATCGGCGGCCACGAGGACCATGATGGCGATCGTGTCATCTTGAAGGAGGTGGCGAGCCTGGTTCCGAACGGCCGCCTGGTGCTTGCCACCATCGCGTCTCATGAGCCGGATGGCTATCTCGAGAAGTATCAGAGGTCCTTCGGTGAGCTGGGCATCAAGGATGTCATCGAGCTCTACGTCAACGACCGCCTCGAGGCAGCTCATGAAAAGAAAATAAGTGCGCTCGCAGACGTGAGTGCGGTGTTCTTCTCCGGCGGCGACCAGCTCCGGATCACCAGCCAGATCGGCGACACGCCCATCGACGAGCGGGTGCACGAAATCTATGAAGCCGGAGGCGTCATTGCCGGCACCTCCGCGGGCGCGTCGGTCATGAGCGACACAATGATGGTGAAGGGGCCGAACGCAGCGTCCTTTCGGATCGGCCACATTCGCATGGCGCCGGGACTGGGCCTGCTGCCGAACGTCATTATCGACCAGCACTTTGCGGAACGTGGCCGCATTGGGCGGCTCATCGGGGCGGTGTCGCAGAACCCGCGCGTCCTCGGCATCGGCATCGATGAAGACACCGCGATCGTGGTGAAGGGCGAGATGTTCAAGGTCATCGGCAGCGGCGCTGTCTATCTGGTCGATGCAGCCGGCGTGACGCATTCCAACATCGCGGAAGGTGAGCCTGATGCCGCCCTTTCCATCCATGATCTTAGGGTTCACGTGCTGAGCTCAGGCGACGGGTTCGATCTCGCGCTGCGACGGCCGGTAGGGCTTCCGTAAGACTTCGCCACACTCAAGCTGATGGTGCGGCGCGGTCCGCGTACCGCGAAAACCGCATATATGAAGCAGTTCTCCTATTTGAAGTCGCCCAACCAGAATTGTCGCGTTGTTGCGGGCCCGGCAGGATTACAGACGGCCTCTCGTCGGCTCGAATCCCGCAAAGCTGAAGACCTTCGCTCACCCGGCGTTCTGCCGGGCTAGCCCCGGCGGCGACTGGCCTGAATGGCAGCAAAGGTTACCGGACGAAACCCCCATGCGTCGACGCCGACATCATGCTGGCGCGTCATCGGCTTCAGACGACCGTGCGAATGACCGTGCAGGTTTACCGATCTCTTGCCGATCTGGTTCCAGGTGCGAAAAGGATAGTGACACAGAACCAGCAAGCTGCCCTCGACAAGAAGCTCCATATAGTGGTGCACGCTCGCCCAGGCCGGGTCGCCAATGGTGGCAGCGCCATCATTGTTGCCAATTATCAGGTGCTTGGATCCGTTAAGAGACGACAGCAGTGAAGACACGGTCTCGGCTGGACCCTTGGCGAAATCGCCGAGGTGCCAGACCTCGTCGTTCGGGCCAACCGTTTCGTTCCAAAACGCAACCAGCGCCTGGTCATGCTCGACCAACGAGGCGAAGGGACGCCGGTCGAGGCGCAGAATGCGCGGATCGTTGAAATGCGTATCGGAGGTGAAGAAGATCATGCGCCGCGGCCGGCTGCGACGCGCGAATGGCGGTCGCCTCTAACTGCCGGAGCGCTCTTCGGCTTCATCATCGATCCCGATCGGGGCTTCCCTGAGCATCTTGAGTGCCTCTTCCTTCGTAAGGCCGCACTTGCGCGCGAAGTAGAGCGCCTCGATCGCCTTTTCGCGATCCGCCGTGGATTTTGCGTGCTGTTTGGGCTTTTTGCCCATTGTTCTCTGTCACCTTCCGAGGCCACCAAACCTTCACCGTGCCGCGTTGTTCCCGTGCATCGGCTGACCTGCCGGACTGCGCGAATGCCGATGTCGCCGACATCCCGCGAGCCCCGGACAGCGCGTATATCAGCCGGCTCGCGACAACGGCGGAGCGACTCCAACCCCGACAGCGGGAATTCAAACGAAAGCCCGCGCCGTGGGAGGGGCCGGCGCGGGCGATCGGGCTACCGATCTTGCAGCGCGGGGGTCGACCGCTGCATGGCTCGAACTGTGCAAGCGAGCATTTGTTCCGGGGCGCATGCAAAGCATCGGCGTTTCATTGCATCCTGGGGGACACAACCAGCATTTCGCTTCAGTCCGCCGCCGATGTGGGAGGATGAATACCGCCTTGCGCTAATTCGTCCGCCCTGGACACGAAACCAACCGCGCATTGAGCGCGTAGCTTCGGCGATTTAAAACACCTGCACTGGAATATTTCCGGGCGCATGGAACATCTCCGGTCGCTGATGTTTAGGCCGGAATGACGATGATCTCTGTTCTTACAATGATTTACTCTCTCGCCATCTTTATCGGCGCGAAGCGGCGCAACCTCTTGGTGAATGCGAAACTCGATCGAGTTTTGCGCAATATGGCTGGCGCAGAACTGAATCAACGTGGCCATTAAACCGCAACAGCGCCGGTTCCAGTTCACAGCCAGTGTCCTCGCGGCCGCTACTTCAGTTCGGGTGGCAAGCGGCTCGGCAGGACTGCAAAGACCGCCCCGTCTGGGCTGGCTGGTGCACGGTCGATCCGATTTAGTCGATGACGGCGGGGCACGCTGGCTCGAATTGGGGAGCCACGTCCACGATCCCCGCACCGGGGCACGCACCTTTAGGTACGGCCCACGCGAGTGGCTTCGGAGGACCTATCCATGAACGATGATGATCCTATAAATTCGCTCGCCAATGCAATTCGTCATCGCAGCGCAATTTTGTTTGTGGGGGCGGGGGTATCGATCAGCGTCGGACTTCCGTCTTGGGAGAAGCTCATCGAGCGAATGGCAAAGGAGCTCGGCGTCGACGATGAATTTTCCACGCGACGCGATCGTTTTCAGACCTTGGCCGAATACTATCGGATCAAGCATGGCAGCATCGGACCACTTCGCAGTTGGATGGACAGAAACTGGTCTGTCGCCAAGGAACGGATCGAGAAATCGGAATTGCACCGTCTCATCGTGACGCTCGATTTTCCCGTCATCTATACGACGAACTATGACCGGAACCTGGAACTCGCTTTTGAAATCCACGGTCGAGAGTACGTGAAAGTGGCCAACGCACGGCACGTTGCGCAGGCCCGTCGAGGCGTAACGCACATCGTGAAATTTCACGGCGACTTTGACGAGGACTCTTCCCTTGTCCTCACCGAAACCGACTATCTTGACCGCCTGTCCTTCAATTCTCCCCTTGATGTCCGCTTTCGTTCCGATGCTCTCGGCAGCACGATCCTGTTCATTGGCTATAGCCTCTCCGATCCAAACATTCGGCTGCTGTTGCACCGGCTTTGGCAGACCTGGCACCGGTCTGGATATGAGAAAGATCGTCCCCCTTCGTTCATCTTCATGCCCAGCCGCAACCCTGTGGAGGAGGCCGTGCTTGGGCGCTGGGGTATTTCGGTGCTCGTTGGCGCAGGTGATGATCCTGAAGCCGGTCTGACGGACTTCCTCAGGCGTTTGGTGGAAGCGGTGGCGGTGACCTGAGGCGCGCTCCCCAGTGGACTGCAGTCGGTTTTTCTCAGGTGCGCGGTGACCGACGCACCAGGCGGTAGCCGACAGGCGCCAGATCGGCGACTGTTGGAGCCACGACTTCCACAATCAATCCCGCCGCCTCATCTTGGCGTGAAGTCGATCTCCGGCGTCAATTGCCGGCAATATGCACAAACCAGGTCAATCGTCGTTTGCACATCATCCAGGCAAACAACTTCGGACGGGGTATGCATGTAACGCAAAGGCACGGACAGCACCCCACTTGCGACGCCGCCGCGGTTCTGCTGCATGACACGCGCGTCGGTAGGGCTTGAGCTGCCCACCGCCTGAAGCTGATAAGGTAGGCCCTCTTTCTCGGCCACCGACTTCAGCAGTTTGAACACCACCGGGTTGGTGTTCGCGCCTTGAGTGATTGCCGGCCCTTTCCCAAGGTCCAGTTTGCCCTGATCCTCGGCGCGAGCGCGCGGATAGTCCATTGCCACGCCCATATCGATTGCGAGGCCGGTTCGAGGCGCGATATTGAACGCCGAGGTCATCGCGCCTCGGGAACCGATTTCCTCTTGAACCGTACCCAGGATATAGAGCCCCACGCCGGGGTGAACGCCTCCCTCCTCAGAGAGGCAGCGCAGCACCTCGGCGCCGATGAGGAGGCCGACCTTGTTGTCGAACGCTCGTCCGACAGCAAGGTTGCCCTGGAGCGCTGCAAACTCGCCATGGATAGTGACCGCGCTGCCGACCTCTACGACCTTCAGCGCTTCCTCTCGCGAACTCGCGCCGATATCGATCCACAGTTCCATCAGCGAGGGAGTTTGAGACGTGTCAGAGGCTTTGAACGTCTGGATTGCCTTGCGACCCACGACGCCCAGGATCGGCTCCTTGCCGTGCACCCAGACACGCTGGCCGATTTCAGTGGCAACGTCCGTTCCACCTATGGTGCTGAAGAAAAGAAAGCCGTCATCGTCGATGTAATGGACGATGAAGCCGACCTCATCCATGTGCCCGGCATACATGAAGCGCATAGACGCCTCAGGATTGATGATCGCCGTGACATTGCCCATGACGTCCGTCGTCAACCTGTGGGCATACGGACGAACATACTCGCGGAAAAGCTCCGCTACGGGTTGCTCAAAGCCGCTCGGCGACGGGGTCGCCACAATATCCTTCAAGAACTTGAGTGATTCATCGCGCATCAAGCTGACTTTCACGGTTCAAGGGGTGGAGGGCCATTCGAGCATGGTCATACTCGTCGGGCTTCGCGCCAATTTTGGCCTTCTTCGGTGCGATCGCCCGCGAATTGGTCAGCCCAAGGCAGGTTGTGGAGCCAGGCTTCGCGCCGGGGGGTCCAAAGCTCGTATGTCGGGAGAAGGTCGTTTGGCGCATCGTCGAGAGTGCCGATCATGATCTCGGCTTCGTCGTCGCGGAGATTCACCACGCGCGACCCGCATGCCGGACAAAAACCTCTGCCGTTGAACGCCGCAAGCTCCCCCTTGCACTGGTAAGCCGACCGTGGCCACACGGCAAAGGCACTGTAGGTGCTGCCGCTGGTTCGCTTGCAATCCTGGCAATGACACAAGCCAACGCGCAACGGCGCGCCGGCAACAACATACCTCACAGACCCGCAAAGACAGCCGCCGGTCCGCTCTATCTTGTCAACCTCGTCGTTCATGGTCGCCGCCGACATGAGTGAGGGGAAACGTGTTGGACTCCGCTCTGCCGTTTCCATCGAGGCATCAAGTTAATGGGCAATGTCTTCAACAAGGCCTAGCTCCAAAGCTCTTGCTGCCATCAGGTAGCAGCTGTTCAGGGCATGGTCGCGCAGCTCTTCCAGCGATGTTCGAGAACCTTGGACGAGATCGGCGAACCCTTCATTCTCGAGTCGCTCTGCCGTTTCCAACAGCGCAAGTTGTTCGCGAACGATCTGAAGACAGCTTCGAATTGGTCCATTCAGAACCAAGTCTTTCTCAAGCCTTCTTTCATGAATCAGCAGGACTGCTTGCGGGCAAAGGAACCTGCAGGCTTTCGGGAAAGCGGCAAGGACCGTTACCCCGGCAGAGTAAACCGTATTCTTGCCAATGATGTAGCCGTTGCGGCCCGAGTGTTTCAGAAAAAGTTTGAACTCTAGAGCTAGACGTCGCGCGCCGTCGGCGTCGCCTCCGGGCGTGTCGATTTCAACGTAGAGATCGTCTTCCCCGGAACGCACGGCTTTCAAATCGTCCAAGGCTTTGGTGACGACAGTGTCATCAATCAAGCCGTGTATACGCAAGTTTGGATCGAACAAAAGCCGGTGAAGGTCTGGAGCGGGCGGCGGGGAGACGGTGTGTTCGGCTGACTGGGGCAACAGGTCCATATAGGCATCCTCATTATGGGGGCCGAACTTAGTTGGTACCCTTTTGTTCCCTTGAGGGAGTTCGAGCGGTGGTGATCACAGCCGCGTCTCTCGGCGGCTGTGGAGCTCCCTCTTTCATTGCAGATCCTTTTCGCACCAGGCCCGGTAGAGGCACCTCAGCCGCTAGGTTGGCTCCATGGGCATATCGGGCATTTGCCGGAGCTGACGCAGTCGCTTTGCTGATTTCTGCCACGTCCGGGACCAGTCCTGTGGATGGTTGAACTCGACGGCCTCAATGGTTCCCGGCTGCTGCCTTCCGGACCCCCGCGGTCGGGCTATTTTTCCTGGCCGTGCCATTTTTCCGGGGGGCTGAAACAAACAGCTTTGTTGGCAGTTCTAGCGTCCGGAGCACCGGCTCCGCGCGGCGCGGCCGAGCGGCCGGGGCTGTCCGGCAGGAGGTCCAGCAATGTCTCACGATATGCAAAGACGATTTGCAACGCGCTTGATCGCGGTTGCGCTGATGCTCTCGGCCAGTGGCGTGGCGCCTGTCCTGGCCCAGGATACCCCGACCGACTTCACAGCGATCATCCAGCAGAAATTGCCGGCCGTGGTCGCGATCACGACCCGGGAGGTTGTCCAGGACCAGACGACGGCGGGCGACTTTACAAGTCCGTTCGACGGCCAGGGACTCGGACCCGTTCAGCCGCAGGTGAGGGAGGCGCTTGGCTCCGGATTTGTGATCAGTGCTGACGGCTACATCGTCACCAACAACCATGTCGTTGCCGATGCGACAGAGATCCATGTCGTATTTTCCGACAAGGAAACGGCGCCGGCGCAATTGGTCGGCCGTGACCCCGCCACCGATATAGCGGTGCTGAAGGTCGACCCGCGGCCCAACATGACCACGACCAAATGGGGTGACTCGGATGCAATGCAGCCGGGCGCATGGACAATCGCGATCGGCAGTCCCTTTGGGCTCGGAGGGACTGTCACTGTCGGCGTTCTTTCGGCCCGCTCGCGAGACATTCAAGCCGGGCCGTACGACGATTTTCTCCAGACGGACGCGTCGATCAATCGAGGCAACTCGGGCGGTCCGCTGTTCAATGCACGTGGCGAGGTGATCGGCGTCAACACCGCCATCGTCTCGCCGTCGGGCGGCAGCATCGGGATCGGATTTGCGGTGCCATCGCGCACCGCCCAGAGCATCGCCGACCAGTTGATTAGAACCGGCCGGATCGAGCGTGGCTTCATCGGGGTCCGCCTGCAGGACATCACGCCGTCGCTGGCTGAGGCCCTCGGGATGAAGGATGACAAGGGCGCGCTGGTTGCTTCGGTCGAGCCCGGCAGCCCGGCGGAGAAAGCCGGCTTGAAGCCGGGTGACGTGATCACCCGGTTCAACGGCAAGGGCATTGAGGGTGTCCATGACCTCACGCTTGCGACGGCTAGCCAGAAGCCTGGCAGCAAGGCCACTCTGACACGGAGTAACGGCGGCAAGGACCAGGAGATCGCGCTTGTCATCGGTGAGCGCAAGGATGCGGAGGTGAAGACCGGCGCTGTTCCCGACAAGAAGTCGGCGGCAGAAGGCCTCGGCCTATCGCTCAGCCCGATTCCGGATCAGGCGCGTCAGCAGCTCGGCATCAAATCAGGAACGACCGGCGTCTTCGTCGTGGAAGTGGTTCCCGATGGCCTTGCCGCCCGGAGCGGATTGCAGCCGGGCGATGTCATCATATCGGCCAACAATCGCCGGGTGACGGAGCCTTCGGACATCGTCGAGGAGTGGGCGAACTCTCGCCGGCAGGGCAAGCCCATCCTGTTTCGGCTGGAAAGGCAGGGGCAGTCCGTGTTCGTGGCGGTCGCCGGGAAATGACCGTCTCCAGGACGACCATGTGACTGCACCACGATCCGCTTGCGGATCCCGCTTCAAGGGTGTCGGACCCCAGGTGCACCGGGGAAGCATCGCCGCAGAAAGTCTGCAGGATGCGCTCATTGGGCCGGGTGCGCAAAGGGCACTGATTCTGCAGCGCCAGAGCTCTTTTGAGCTCATCGTGCTCGAAGGCGCTCGCCATCCTCAGGCAGTTTCGCGCCTTCCCGTAAGCCGTGCCTGGAGAAGGACGACGACGAGCAAAAACAGCCCGCGGATTACCGACTGCCAGTAGGCTGACAGCGAAATCCAACCCATGCCGTTTTCGAAGTTCAGGACGTTGAAAAGGATCCCGAGCAACAGCACGCCGGCCAGCGTGGTCAACACCGAGCCCGAGCCGCCGGTCAGCAGCGTCCCGCCCACGACCACGGCTGCGATGGCAAACAGCTCCCAGCCGACGCCCTCGATCGGCTGGCCTGCGCCGAACTGAGAAGCGAGGACGACGCCGGCGAGCCCGGCCAGGCACCCGCTTGCGACATAGACGAGAAATTTGACGCGGTCAGTGCGCAGCCCCATCAGCCGCGAGGCATCCTCGCCACCGCCGATGGCCAGCACCGTCCGTCCCGTGCTGGTGTAGTTCAGGACCACTGAGCCGACGGCATAGGCAACCAGGGCGATGACTGCCGGAATCGGGAAAATCCAGAAATTCCCTTGGCCGATGGCGGTGAAACCCGAATCGTAAGACACCGAAACGGTCTGGTTGCCGGCCAGAAGCAGCGCCGAGCCGCTTGCGGCCAGCATGGTGGCAAGCGTGGCGATGAATGGCATCAGGTTGCCGCGCGTAACCAGGAGCGCGTTGATCAGCCCGGCTGCCAGGCCGGCGCCAACGCCCGCTGCAAGGCCTGCCACGATGCCGTGCGGGCTCGCCAGGGCCGACGCGACGCTGCCCAAGGCGGCGACGGAGCCGACGGACAGGTCTATGCCGCCGGTCATGATCACGAAGCACATGCCGAGCGCGACGAGCGCGAACATCGAGTTGTAGCGCAGAACGCTCATCACGTTGAAGAGGCCGAGGAAGCGGTCGTAGCGCAGGAATCCGAACAGGACGAGGGCTGCAAGCGCGATGACGACACCGTAAGTGCCGATGATGCGAACCAGTCTGGCGCTGTTCATGGATTACACCCGGTGTTGCTGCTGCAGCCAGACGGCGAATGCGATGATGCCGGCCTTGACGACGAGCGCAGCGGCGTCGGGTACGCCATTGGCGAGCAGCGTGTAGCGCACCAACTGGATGGTCAGTGCGCCCAGCAGGGTGCCGATGATTGTGGCCTTTCCGCCACTCAACAGCGTGCCGCCCACCGCGACCGCCGCGATGGCGTCGAGTTCCATGCCCAGCCCCACGAGATTGGCGTCGCTGGAGGAGTTGATCGCAATGACGACGAGACCGGCTAGCCCCGCGCACAGGCCGCTGATCGCATAGACAGCGAGCTTGATCCTCGATACGGCGATGCCGGCGAGTTCAGAGGCCTTTTCATTGCCGCCGACCGCCAGGATGCTTCGCCCGAACACCGTGCGGTGAAGGGCCCAAGCGGCCGCCGCAACCAGCACGGCCATGATGATGACCTGCGCGGGAATGCCGAGCGGGCGGGCAAGTCCGATCCACTGGAATTGCGGCACGCGGAAGGTCTGCAGATTGCCGTTGGTCATGACCTGCGCGATCCCGCGCCCGGCGATGAACAGCACGAGCGTTGCGACGATCGGTTGGATGCGGAAGCGCGAGACCAACCAGCCGTTGAACAACCCGAACAGGCCGGCGACGAAGATCGAGGCAACCATCGCGACGGCTACCGCCAGATAGATGTTTCCGACCGGGAAGATCGTGCCCATAAAGATCATCGGCGCCAATGCGCCGGAGATCGCCATCAGCGAACCAACCGACAGGTCGATGCCGCCGGTGGCGATTACCAGGGTCATCCCCACCGCGACGATCACAATCGTGCAGACCTGGGTCAGGTTGACGTTGAGTGTCTGCAGAGTCGCGAAATTGCGCGTATAGGCAAGGTTGAAGACCACCAGCAGCACAAGCGCGATCACCGTGCCGTAGCGCGCCAGGAAACCGAACACATCAAAGCGGCGGTTTCCAGCGTCGTTGGCTGCGGATGGTGTGGCCAGATCGCTCACGCTGCCTCCTTCGCCGCGCCGCCATGCGCCATCGCCGCGAGCACGTCCTCCTCGTTGGCTGCCTGGCCTTCCAGTTCGGCCACCCTCACTCCTTCGCGCAGCACGAATATGCGGTCGGCTCCTTCCATCACTTCCTCGAGTTCCGAGGAGATCATCAGCACGCCGAGCCCGTCATCGGCAAGCTTGCGGATGAGGCGCTGGATCTCGGCCTTGGCCCCGACATCGATGCCGCGCGTCGGCTCATCGAGAATGAGCAGCTTCGGGTTCATCGCCAGCCAGCGGGCAAGCAGCACCTTTTGCTGGTTTCCGCCCGACAGCTCGCGGACCTTCTGGTTGGGCCCCGAGCATTTGATGTCGAGTTCACGAATGAAGCGCTCGACGATCTCCTTCTGCCGGGCCTCGTTCAGGATGCCATTGCGGCTGATTTTCGGCAGCAGTGCCAGTGTTATGTTCTCCGCGACGGTCATTTCCGGCACGATGCCCTCGGCCTTGCGGTCCTCGGTGCAGAAGCCCATCCCCGCGGCGATGGCATCGGCGGCACGTGCGGGATGGTAGGACGCGCCCTCCATCGTCATCTCGCCTGCGCTCCGGCGGTCGGCGCCGAATACGAGGCGGGCTGTTTCGGTGCGGCCGGCGCCGAGCAAGCCGGCAAAGCCGGCGATCTCGCCGCGGCGCAGGTCGAAGCTCACGTCACGGACCAACTGGCCGGCCGCCAGCCCTTGCGCGGTAAACAGCACATCACCGATCCTCGACCGATCGCGCTCGCCGAACGCGGTCGCGTGGCCTTCGACGGCTGCGACGTCGCGGCCGAGCATGGCCGCGACCAGCTCCAGCTTGCCGATGTCGCTCATCGCCGCGCTTCGCACCGTGCGGCCGTCACGCATGATCGTGACCCGGTCGCAGACCTCGTACAACTCGTCGAGCTTGTGGCTGACGAACAGAACGGAGACGCCGTCGGCCTTGAGCTGACGGATAACGCTGAACAAGACCGAGACTTCACGCTCGTCCAGCGAGGAGGTCGGCTCATCCATGATCACGAGGCGGGCGGAAAAGCCGATGGCGCGGGCGATCGCCACCATCTGCTGCGTGGCGGTGTTGAAATCGCTGAGCGGGCGGCGCACGTCGATGCCGATCGAGAAGCGGCTGAGCAGGCGCTCGGCTTCCGCATGCATCGCGCTCCAGTCGAGCAGGCCGCGGCGGCGCTTCTCGCGTCCAAGGCAGATGTTCTCGGTGACCGAGCGCAGCGGTACGAGATTGATCTCCTGGTAGATGGTGCTGATGCCGCTGACCTGGGCCTGATGCGGAGACCCAACCTCGAACGGCTTCCGTTCGAACAGCACCTGGCCCGCATCCCGGCGGTAATAGCCGGTGAGCACCTTGATAAGTGTCGATTTGCCCGCACCGTTCTGGCCGATGAGTGCGTGGATCTCGCCCGGAAGAACCTGGAGCGAGGCATCGGCCAGGGCAGGGATGCCGGCAAAACGCTTCTGGATGTCACGCATGTCCAGGAGCAGCGCGGCTTGGTCCGGCTGAGCGGTCATCGTCAAACTCCCAAACCCTACCCGCCGGAGCGGGTAGGGCAGCTGGAAAGAGAGTGGATATCAGAACGCAATATCGAAGTCTTTCTTCGCGTTCGTGGCGTCGAAGAAGGCATCCTCGTTCTTGATGAACGGCGGGATCTTCTTGCCGGCCGCATAGTCGGCCATCGTAGCGAAGGCCTTCGGCCCGAACAGCGGGCTGCAAGCGCAGATAGCGCCGATCTTGCCGTCAATGATCGCCTGGACGCCTTCCTTCTCGCCGTCGATCGACAAGATCAGCACATCCTTGCCCGGGGTCTTGCCGGCTGCTTCCAAAGCGGCGATGGCGCCCAGCGCCATCTCATCATTATGCGCGTAGATGATATCCGCATCAGGGTGCGCCTGAAGCAGCGTCTCGGCGACCTGCCGGCCCTTGTCGCGGGCGAAGTCGCCGGACTGCGACGCCAGGATGGTGAACTGCGAGTGCTTGGCGATGAAATCGTCGAAGCCTTTCTTGCGGTCGGTAGCGGCCGAGGCTCCGGTCGTGCCTTCCAGCTCGATGATCTTCGACTTGCCATTGGCGTTCTTGACCAGCCATTCGCCGACGCGGGTCGCCTCCTCGATGAAATCCGAACCGATGAAGCAGACATAATCCTCGCCCGGCTTGGCCATGGTGTGATCAACGTCGCGGTCGACCAGAAACACCGGTATGCCGGCATCGCGCGCGGCAAGAATGACCGGCACTAGGGGCTTGTCTTCGCGGGGCGGCAGGAAGATTGCGTCGACGCCCTGCGCGATCATCGAGTTCACGTCGGAGGCCTGCTTGGCCGACGAACCGGCGGCATCCGTGTAGACCAGCTGATGGCCAAGCTTGGCGGCTTCGTCCTGCATGCTCTTGGTCTCGGCAAGACGCCACGGATTGTTGCTTTCCGTCTGGGCGAAACCGACCTTGTACTTGTCCTTCTTGGCGAGCGGCGGGAGCGCCGCGAAGGCGCGTGAGCCGAGTGTCAGCGCGACCGCGCCGGCGGCGGAGCCAACCAGTAGTTTTCGACGGGTAATGATCATGCTCTTTCCTCCTTTATTGTCGCTTTCAGCGACTGTGTAATTTCCTCACGATATCGGCCCAGACGGCTTCGGCGATGACGCCGTCGGCAAGCTGGGTCAGGCGCTATGCCGCCTCCAAAATAAAGTCGGCGCAGCGGTCGCCCAGCATCATGGCGGGCGCCGCCGTATTGCCGGCATTGATGTTGGGGCAGGCCGACATGTCGGCAACCCGCAGATTGTCTATTCCGCGCACGCGCAGCGCCGCGTCCAGCACCGCCATCCGGTCGCTGTCCGAGCCCATCCGGCATGTCCCGGCCGGATGGTAGTTGGTCTTCACGAAGCGCTTGCAATGCTTTGTCATGGCTTCGTCGCTGAGATCATCCTGGCTTGGCACGGCAATGGCCTTGACCCGATCGGCGAGCGGCTTGGTCTGAAAAGCCTGCAGGAAATAACGCTGGCCGGAGATCATTTCCCTCATGTCGTCGGGATGTTTAAGGAGGTTCGGCGAAACGATCGGCATGTCCTTCGGATCCGCCGAACGCAGCCTCACGAAACCGCGCGACTTTGGCTTCACCACCACTGTCGTCACGGTAAGCCCATAGGTGTTCTCGACCAAGGTCAGGATATCGCGGTCCAGATAGACGTGCGGCACGCAGAAGGCCTGGATCGTCGGTTCGCCCTCGGGATCGGCCGGATTGACGAAGGCTCCGGCCTCCACCCCCGCTGACAGGATCGTGCCGGTGCCGAAGAGCTTGAAATGCAGGCCGTTCCTGATCATCCTCCAGCCTTGGCCCTGCCTGAAATAGCCGTATGGGCCGTTTGCGGTGGCGATGATCGGCACCTCCGGATGGTCGATCAGGTTTTCGCCGACCCCGGGCAGGTCGGCGACGCAGGAAATGCCGTGCCCGGCAAGCGCCTCGGCGGGGCCGATGCCGGACAGCATGAGCAGTTTCGGCGAGACGAGGGCACCGGACGAGACGATCACGTCGGCATCCGCATGGACGGTATGCTCGGCGCCCGACGCATCCGAATAGACGACGCCGGTGACCCGACCGTTTTCGATCAGCAGCCGGCTGACTGTGCAATTGAGTTTCAGCGTCAGCTTGGGATCATTCGTCAGCGGCTCGATGAAGGCATAGGCGGCGCTGCTTCGCTTTCCCCGCCGGTTCATGAACTGGTAGAAGCCGACCCCGCGCTGCGACGGTCCGTTGAAGTCATGGTTGTACGGCAATCCAAGGCCTTGGACGGCCTGGACGAACCAACGGGAAACATCATCGATGTGGCCTGGATCCGAGACCAGCAGCGGACCTTCGCTTCCATGCAGTTCGCCGCCGAGGCGGTTGTTTCCCTCCATGCCGGTGAAATGCGGCAGCACCGCCTGCCAGTTCCAGCGTACGCCGGCATTGTTGCCGCGCAGCAGCTCGTCCCACTCCTCATAATCGGCCGAGCGGCCTCGCATGTAGACCTGGGCGTTGACCGAGGTGCCGCCGCCCAGCACGTTGCCTTGCGAGATTTCATGGACGCGCCCGTCGAGATGGGCCTGCGGCTCGGTGCGGTGATAGCGCATGAATTTCGAGCCGTTGATCATCTTGAAGATGCCGGGCGGCATGTCGAGCAAGGGGTGATGATGGGAATGGCCGGCCTCCAGCAGCAGGGTTCGCCGTCCCGCTTTGACAAGCCTTGCCGCCGCGACGCAGCCGGCTGCTCCGCCGCCCACCACGATATGGTCGTAGGACTGCGTCATGCTTCCGGCGCCTCACGGCTTTCGAATGTTCCGCGGACATACTCCCATGCCGCCGAGAGGTGGTTGAGCAGCGCCCGCTCGGCGCCGTCAGGATCTCGCTCAAGGATGGCCGTGCAGATTTCACGATGGCTGAGGAAATTCACGCGGTTGCGCTCGGGCGACCGTGGCATGCGCATCCAATGCGGCGACAGCCATGCGGTAAATGCCTTGTGCACGACAGGCAGCACCGGGTTGCGCGCGATGTCATAGAGCGCTGCGTGGAACGCCACGTCCGTCGCATAGAATTTCTCGGAATCCGGGATGGCCGCCTCGTTCATCGCCAGCGCCGCCCTCAGGGCTGTGACGTCATCCTTGCGGGCATGGATGGCGGCGTTGCGCGCCAGCGACGCCTCGAGGAAGACGCGCATGTCGTAGAGGTTCTTCACGCCCGCCTGGTCGCTCAGCAGATGTCCTACAATGCCGTCGAGGGCGCCGAGCGCGGCATCCAGGCCAGGCCGGCGCGCCACGGGCCGGAACCGCGGACGCGCTTCCACCAGGCCGCGGCTGGCCAGGCGCGCAATCGCCTCACGCACAACGCCCCGGCCGACACCATACTCGATCATCAGTTCGCGCTCGGCCGGCAGGTAGCTGCCGTCGCCAAGCCTTCCGGACGTGATGTCGGCCTCTATGCCGGCCACCATCGCGTCGGCCGCGCGGGCGGCGAGAATAGCCGCGGGCATCTCAGGACGCTCTTCCGTATCCAGCAAGCCTTTTCCTCCCAGATGGTCCTGTTATTAGAAGGTAAATCGGACCAAAGCACAAGCGGATTGATGCTTTTGTAGGACCAAAACTGACGGACTGGCTTCAGAACCGCTGAAAGATCAGCCGCATTGTTGCCAGTCAGCGCTGCCGGTGCAATTATGGTCCGATGAAAAACGTGAATGGAGCGCAGCATGAGCCGCACCGAAATCAAGGAAGTCGAGACCCGGCTGTTCCGGGTCCCACTGCGTGAGGTGATGACCGATGCCAAGCACGGCGCGCACACGCATTTCGAGCTGGTCACCGTCACGCTGAGGCTTGCCGACGGCACCGAGGGCACAGGCTACACCTACACCGGCGGCAGGGGCGGCTATGCCATCAAGGCAATGATCGATCACGACCTCGCGCCGTTCCTCAAGGCACGCGACGCAACGCAAATCCACACGATCTACGACGGCATGCTCTGGCACATCCACTATGTCGGGCGCGGCGGCATCGCTTCTTTCGCGATCTCGGCGATCGACATCGCATTATGGGACCTCAAGGGCCGGCGTAGCGGCCTGTCGCTTTGGCAGATGGCGGGCGGGGCCGGGAAGAGTGCCAAGGCCTATCGCGGCGGCATCGACCTAAACTTTACCCTCGATCAGCTTTTGGCCAGCATCGATTCCTATCTCAATGCCGGCTTCACCGGGGTGAAGATCAAGGTCGGCAAGGACGACCTGGCCGAGGATGTGGCCCGGGTGAAAGCAGTTCGCGAGCGCATAGGACATCACATCACCTTTATGGTTGACGCCAACTACGCGCTCGACGTCCCGCGAGCGATCGAGGCAGCGAGAGCATTCGCCGCCTACGATCTGCTGTGGTTCGAGGAGCCCATCATACCCGACGACTATGAGGGTTACGCCAGCATTGCCAAGGCGACCGGAATGCCCCTGGCAATGGGAGAAAACCTGCATGTCATCGAGGAGTTCGAGCATGCCTTCGCTTGGTCGAATCTCGCCTACATCCAACCCGACGCCTCCAACTGCGGCGGGGTCACGGGCTGGCTGCGCGTGGCAGCGCTCTCACGCAAGGCTGGCATTCCGGTCTGCAGTCACGGGATGCAGGAACTTCATGTCAGCCTCGTTGCAGGTCAGACAAATGCCGGCTGGGTGGAGGCGCATAGTTTTGATATTGACCATTATACCACTGAGCCGCTGAGGCTTCAGGATGGTTTGGCGATAGCACCCGACGAGCCTGGAGTGGGCGTTGTCTTCGACTGGCGGAAATTGGCGGATTTTCGCCAATAGCGCCCCCTGAACGGCGGCACGGCCGCATGCATTTTGTCCAGATCCTGCTTCCTCGTTCCGGCAACGAGGAGAGCGCTTCGCCGAGGAAGACTTCGACCGTCTGAAGAACGAACTCGCCGCCGCCGCAGCCAGCGGGCATACCACTTATCGGATGCCACACTTACATTTGTAATTGCAGCGACGGTTCACCGGCTTTAACTCACGCGATCATAGCAGCGACACGACAAATGCAGGCGGCCGCCCGAACACCGGCAGAAGCTGCAAGCATTGGGTGCGCCTGCAGGGAGGCGGCGATGGTTGCAACGCGTACGGACACTGCGCATGCGGTTATGGAGGACGTCATTCTATCACGGCACCGCTCACTGGTCCGCGAAGTTGGATTTTACGAGGCTATGAGTCAAACCCGACAAGCGATCGCCGCATCGCGCGAGGTGCTGAGGCGCTTTCGCGAACGTCAGGGCGACGACACTGCTCGAGCAAAGAATGCAGACCGTGGTCCTGTCGCCGTGTCAGCCTTCGATGCCGACATCATACGCGCTGCATGCCGAGATCTGATCGCGGAGATGAACGTGCCCGAGTGTCAATGGCGCGAGCTGGCGCGAAGTCTGGTGCGCGAATTCGTGGCCTGCGAGGAGACCGAAGCCGGTTTGGTGGATTGGATCGTCCGCCGGCCAGCGATGACGAAGACGGACGAAGCCGGCCGACCGGAGCCAGCCGGCGAGGCGGCGAATGAGCCAGGAGTCAGTCGACCGCAATCAACGCGAGCAAACAGGTCTCCCGGCGACTTGTTGCGTGGAACTGCGGTGGTCCGAGGATCGGAAACTTTGGCGAGCGGCTTGGACACATCTGATCCTCCTCGTTTTTAGGCGTCCGGCGCCGTGTCCGCATTCGGAGACGAATGCGTCCAGCCGACTGTCTAAGGCAGACGGCGACGGCCATGTCGCGTTGCTCCCGGCCTTCGCTCACAAAGGAGCCCAAGCCGGATGCCAACCAGGCTGCATTAGGCCAATGGGAACAATTTGCGCGGGCCGAGCTTGGGCTAGCGTCGTACAGAGGTGCAAGTATGCAAGATAATTTTGACCGAGCTTCATCCGTCGCGGAGGTTGCGGAATCATTCGTGAGATCCCGGAGGCCGTTCTCTGTCGTATCGACCCGGGATGCGGTCACGATTGTCAGGAAACAGGCAGCTTTTTGCGAGCATACGGATGGCGAGCTTGCGGAGTTGGTGGCGGCAATTGCGGTCAGGCATGGTCGATTGGTCGCGTTCGATCTTGATCTCGACGACACAGGCTTAGAGATCGGTCGCGCAGCATAGCCAACGCCTCACGCAATGAGATAGCCACCGTCAACCGGCAAAATTGCCCCAGTGATGAATCCCGCGAGCGGCGAACACAAGAACATGGCGGGGCCGGTCAGGTCGCCCGGCGTACCCCAGCGACCCATCGGAGTGCGTTTCATCAATTCCGCGTTGCGAGCTGGATCGGCCCGTGGTGCGGCGGTCATGGCGGTCTCGATCCAGCCAGGCGCCAATGCGTTTACCCGAATGCCATCCCCGGCATAGGCGATGGCGAGCGACTTGGTAAGTTGCACGATGGCGCCCTTGGACGCGGCGTAAGCCGGCGCATGAGCCGCGCCGAAAAACGCGAACATCGAGGCGATGTTGACGATGGCGCCCCCGTTCGAGAGTGCCCCCCGGAACGCGCTCGCACTCCGCATGGAGCCGGTGAGATTGATATCGACCACCGTTTCGAAACCCTGGACAGTGAATTCGGCGGCGCGCAGGTTTACCCCTGCGCAATTTACGAGCGCTGCAACGGATGTGAACTGACCGGAATATCCTTCGACCGCAGTCATGTCCCGGACGTCGAGTACTGAATACGAGACGGCGGTGCCGTATGCACGAGCGGCCGCTACCTCGGCGGCCGTGGCCCCCGTCGCGTGGACAATTGCCCCGGCCTCGGCGAACGCCATGGCGATGCCGTTTCCGATACCTGTCGTGCCTCCGGTAATGACGACGGTCTTGCCCGCGAAGAAGGGCATGGCCCATATGGAGTCGGTCACCAATATCTCCTCGTTTCGCCTCTGTGGCGGACCGCGAACTCACCGCAGCGGAAGGCAAACGGGCGGATGTCTACCGTACGAATTGATCGACGAAATCGTCACCGAGACCCACGCTCGCATAGTGATTTCTGCACATGTCGATCTTGGTGAAAACGTCCTCGAAACCAATCTGCTTGTTATCCTTGTCCAGGTAAACCATGCAGCCGGAAATGTTGAAGAAGGTGATCATCTCGGGCACGTCGCTTGGAACCGTGAGCGTGTGGATTTCACCGGGCGGCTCGAAAACGTAAGATCCCGTCTCTGCCACCCAGTCGTGTTCAAGATAGTGCCAACGCCCCTTGATCACATAGCCATGCACGGGGGCCGGATGCAGATGACGGCTTAATATCCCGGCCCGGCGTACGCGGAGCAGATTGCACCACTGCCCTTGCATTGTGTTGAGCATAAGTGGTCGGAACCACACGCCCTCCGCCTGTGGGACCCAGACACGCTCGTCTTCGGGGACGGCAGCGATCGCGATCTCTTTCGGTGCCAGGGGATGGGCGGAGCCGTTGAAGGATTGATACATAGGAACCTCTGTCGCCAATTCATTGGAGTCCATATCAGCGCGATCCTAACAACTGGGCCGAGTTCTGCCGAGGCGCAATCGGGCGCCCACGCATTGGGAAAGTTGTCGGCGCGCGCCCGCCCGCTGCCGCGACCGCAAGCGGGAAGGGTTTCGGGATGGTCCGTTGGGCGTCGAAGACGATCAGTGGGTTCCTTCTTGCCTTATCATGCGGCTATCCGGGAGTGCACCGGGCTGGTCCTGGTCTGGAAGCCCCGGTTTCGGACTTCCAAGGCCAGCAAGGCGAGTTCGACCTCGTCCAATCGCGACGGGCGTGCATTTTCCGGCATGCCTTCGGCGGTGGCCAGGTCGATCAGGTACTCGTTCCAGGCCCAGTTCTTGAGCACAGCGCGTTTCTCGTCGGGTGCGAGCACCGGGTCATCCACAACCTCCATCGGAGAGGCGTAGAATGTCTCCGGCTCGGAAAGCGCCGTCTGTATGTGCGCTGCCTGTGCGCCGGCGCCATAGCCGTGGCTTGCCTGGAGCCAAGCCAACTGCAGCCGCTGCCAAACCAGGTCGGAAAAGGCCTGTTTCTCCTCCGATGCATGCTGGCGCGTGACCTTGGCCTGGGAAGCAGGAGGTGCAGCCTGCACGACATAGTTGAGGCCTTGACGCTCGGCATAACGGATCGCCGCTTCCAGCGTCGGAAAGTTCAGTTCAACCTGGGTCAGGGTGTCCCGGCCACCGGTATAGCCCATCAGCGGCTCGATGAACGGGGCTGTGCGGCGTTCGAAGACCAATCGCCAGGCCTTGCGGGGCTTTGCCGAGGTCATGGCCGGGCGGCATGGCTGGTAGATCCGCGCCGTTGCGCCGTCCGGAAACACTGACCGTCCCATTGACAAAGCCGGCCCGTCTAGACGAGGCCGATTGTCATTGTCCGGCCGGACGGACGTCTTGGTTAGGTTTCTGTTGTCGCTGCTTTGAACTGTCTCCATTGCCTGTCCCTCCCGTTATGAAGGGTCGCACGGGCAGCGGCCGTAAGGGCCGCCACCCATACTGCATCCGTCAGTTCTTCCCGTTGATTGCGATCCGCTTGGCCTTCGCCTGCGCCCGCTCGGTCTTGGGCAACGTCACGGTCAGCACCCCGTTCTTGAAGGCGGCGTTGACCTTGTCTTCTTCGACCTCGTAGCCGAGCGGAATGAGGCGCTCGAAGCGACCGTAGAAGCGCTCGGAGAACTGCCGGTCCTTGTCCTCGGTCTCGGAACGCTTCTCGCCTTTAAGCTTGAGCGCCCCATTTTCCAGCAGGACTTCTATGTCGCTCTCGTCCAGGCCAGGTATTTCCGCCGTGACGCGGACTTCCTTGTCCGTGTCGGAGATTTCGACACTCGGCCAACTGGCGGCGAAAGAGGGACCGAAGGCCGGCAGTCTGGCGCCAAAGCTGCGGAAGGCGTCATCGAACAGCCGGTTTACCTCCCGGTGGAGGGAGACGAAGGGGTCTCGATCTCCGTCGGGGAAGAGACTGGGCGCCGAGTTTCCGTTGCCCCGGCCCCATGGGATCAAGTCACGTACGCTCATTGTCTTTCTCCTTTCGTAGGTCTCTGAGCCGGGCGGGACGCCCGGCTCAAGCGAAAGCCTTCATGGTGGATTGCTCAGGCGGCCAGCTTGTCGGTCTCGACCTTGGGAGCCTCGATCTTCGGCATGGGAGCCCCGCTGGAGATTTCGATCTTGCGCGGTTTCATCTCCTCGGGAACCTCGCGCTTGAGATCGATGCTCAGCAGCCCGTTCTCAAGGCTGGCGCCCTCGACTTTGACATGATCGGCCAGTTCGAACCGACGCTCGAAAGCGCGCCCGTTGATGCCGCGGTACAGATACCGGCCGTTCTCATCGCCGGATTGCGACCCGCTCACAACCAGCATGTTGGGCTGGTGGGTGACGGTCAGCTGGTCCTGCGAGAAACCGGCGACCGCCATCGTGATGCGATACTGATCATCATCAACCTTGGCGATATCGTAGGGCGGCCAGTTGTCGAACGAGGCCACACGGCTCGCACTTTCAAGCATGTCGACCATGCGGTCGAAGCCGATGCTGGACCGGTATAGAGGGGTAAAATCGAGGTTTGTCTTCATAGCCACATTCTCCTTTGAGCAACATGGACAACAGAAAGCGCCAAGAGCCTTGCCGCCTCCTGGTGTTGCCGGCCCCATTGGGCGGCCGGCGACCATCAATTTAGAATCGCGACTTGCACCTTCAAGAGCAAGAATAGGAAAATTTTCATCGGCAATCTGGGCGAACGCACCGATGCCACACCCCTCCCGCCGGCGGGGTCACTCGCCGACGGGTCCATGGTGCAAGAACAACTACGTCGCCCTTAAATCCGATCGACGAATGGTATGAACGCGGCCACTGCCGCGCTGTCACTGCAGTCAGGACCGGCACGCTCATCCGATCGATCCAACTGTTGCAACGCATCCATGATCGTGTCGAAGCTGACCGGTTCACCCGCTCGCGGCAGCATGCGAAGCGCTGGCACGGATTCTACGGCGCAGGCATCCGATGCCCATGACGAAGAATGGCGCGCTTCTCCTGAGCGTCCAGGGCAACATCGGCCAAAACGTCGTGGGGATGTTTGAAATGCCGCGCCGGATGCAGCAAGCGGTCCAGAAAAACGTCAGGGGCCCACGGGTTCAATCGATGCAAAATAGCTCGAAATGGGTCCTTCCATGGATGGTCCTCGGCTTCAGACAATCTCATGCGTGTTTGAGTCTGGCGGCTCTCGCCATTCCCGCCGGCGAAATTTTGGAACGTCTCAAGCAAGTTTCAATGGCTCGGCACGGGCTACATTGCCGTCGTCAACGCCTTGGAACCATTTTATCGGGCCGGTCAAACAATCGGCGAGAATCTCAATTCTGACGTCGGGCGAACTCGAAGGCCGAATCCGGCAGGAGAAACAGTCATGTCTTACCCTCTCCAGGACCTTGTGCATTGGCTTGATCACTGAGCCCTGATGCTCTCGACCGGCCGCCTTGTTCCGGCCATCGCACAGGAAATTCCGAACGACTTCAGCGCAATCGTGTGTCAGAGACTGCCAGCGGCTGTCGCGATCACGACCAGGCAGATCATCCAGGATCAAACGACGCTCAACGACTTCCCCAGGTGATGTCGATACCGAGAGTGATCGGTCCGGCACCCTGGGCGGCTCGATCACGACCAAAGCGAACGAGCCGTTCGCGATCGAGGGTGGCGATGCTGCACTTCCCCAGATGTTCGGAGCATAGCGAGGGCTGCGGCCTTGGAGCGGCGAGGGGACTTGCCTACATCGCACATGTCGTCGATATGGAGGTCGATGAGTTCGCCGAAGGCTTCAGGCGCGCTAACAGGGCTTGTCGGCGTCTCACTGCGACCGACTTGGTGTCGGTGCCCCGGCGCCGCGCATCCTCGCGTTGCAGGAAGGTCTCGCTGACGCAGCGTGTGCGGTAGGTTCTAAGGTTCTGATGCTAAACAGATGCTGAAATACCAAGAGCATAAACTGGCCGTGGCCCCGATGATGGACTGGACCGACCGGCATTGCCGGTTCTTCCACCGCCAGCTGACGCGGCGTGCGCTGCTCTACACCGAAATGGTGGTGGCGGACGCTGTCATCCATGGTGCGCGCGAGCGGCTGCTTGGTTTTGACGAGACCGAACATCCGGTGGCACTGCAGCTCGGCGGCTCCGATCCGCAAAAGCTGGCCGAGGCGGCGCGCATCGGCGAGGGCTTCGGTTACGACGAGATCAATCTCAATGTCGGCTGTCCGTCCGACCGCGTCCAGTCCGGCACGTTCGGCGCCTGCCTGATGAAAGTGCCTGACCTCGTCGCCGATTGTGTGGCGGCGATGAAGGCGGCGGTGAAAATCCCGGTGACGGTCAAATGCCGCATCGGCGTCGACGAGCAGGATCCGGAGCCCGCGCTCGACGCGCTGGCCGACGGCGTTTTCGCGGCCGGCGCCGACGCGCTGTGGGTGCATGCGCGCAAGGCTTGGCTGGAGGGTCTGAGCCCGAAGGAAAATCGCGACATCCCGCCGCTCGACTATGACAGGGTCTATCGCCTCAAGGCTAGAAAATCGAACAAATTCATTGGCATCAATGGAGGCGTTCAATCGCTCGAAGAGGCGGCTCGCCACCTCGATCATGTCGATGGCGCCATGCTTGGCCGCGCCGCCTACCACACGCCAGGCATCCTGGCCGGCGTCGACGCGGCATTCTACGGCGACAAGGCCGGCGCCTACGATTTTGCCGCGCTGATCGACACGATGGCCGACTACGCCGCGCGGCATATCGAGCAGGGCGGGCGGCTCGGCCACGTCACCCGCCACATGGTCGGGCTGTTCCACGGCCTGCCGGGCGCGCGCCGCTTCCGGCAGATACTGTCCACCGACGCGACGAAACCCGGCGCCGGACCGGATGTGCTGAAGGCAGCGTTCGCTGCCGTCGAATTTCGACCGTGTTGAAAAGGCCGCTTAAGCAGTTCAGTCGCGCAGAATCATCCGGTCGCCGCGCACGTCGAAACCCGACAGGGAACCGATGAAGTTCATGCCGAGCAGGCTCTGGCTGAGCGCGCCGGGCGCGGCGACCATCACCTGCATGTTCTTGCGCACGATGCCGCCGATCGCCAGTTCGTCGGTGCGCACCGAAGCGGCGCGTGCCATGCCATTGGCGGTCGAGACCGGGACGGTGAAGCTCAGCGCGGCCGGATTGAAGCCGGCCGCCTGCGCGTCTTCGGCGGTGAGCACTGTACTGGTCGCGCCGGTATCGACGACGGTGCGGATCGGCGCGCCGTTGATCGTGATGCGGGCCTCGAAATGGCCGCTGTCGGCCTTGTCCAGGGTCACGGTGGCATGGCCGTCCTCGACGCCGAGCGCCAGCGGGCTGCCGGGAACGAGGCCCGCCGTCACCCGGCTGGCGAAATCCTGCAACTCGTAGCGGTACTGGTAGCCGGCGACGAGCGCCAGCACGATCAGGGCCCACGTGCCGAGATTGCGGGCCATGACGCCGAGCGGCCTGCCGGACCGGACAAGGCCGGCGCTGACCAGCAAGCCGATCGCCCCCAGCCAGACCAGACGGCTGAAATCGTAATTCTCGATGCCGACCGTGCTGCCGGCGTCGTTGTTGATCATCAGCAGCACCAGCCCGAGGCCGATTGCCGCCATCACCATCCAGAACAGTCGGTTCATTGGACCTGCCGTTTCAAGAGAGGACGTCGCGCTCGCGCGCCATGCGGCTGCGGCGTGTTTCCCGGCGCGGCCGGCGCTCGACCGTTTCCAATCGGGCCGGCAACTCGGCCATGACGCTGCGGCGTACCTCCGGCGTCATCCCCATCCAGGCGCCGATTTCATCGCGCGTGCGGCCACAGCCGGAGCAGAAGCCGGTTTTCATGTCGATCGAACAGACCAGGATGCACGGGGATTCGATGGCCGTCATGACTTTCTCTTGAAGGTTCCGTCCGGAATCCCTCGTTCCATCTCCACATGGTGCAACGGCAAAGCCAATGCAAGCCCTTCGGAATGCGGCGCGGGCAACCGCTTTCGCGCCAATGTCGAGGGGAGTTGTGCCGGCCGGGCAAGGCGGTTATGCCGCTGATCAACCACAGGGGATGATCAGGATCGACATGACCAGCGCGCTGCCCTTCGACGACTTTCGCAATCTGCTGGCGAGCCTGCCGCCTGCCGATACAGTCGCGGGGGGGGGGGTGGGGGCGCGCGCGGAGGTAGTGGAGCACCCCCTCACGAACCGCTCGGCGCAAGCCACCCTACCCCCCAGCCGGCCG
>NZ_JAMYTN010000026.1:0-53022 GCF_040322455.1 Mesorhizobium sp. M0139 | reverse complement strand
ATCACGGAAGAGCTGTGCGGTCATGCCTTCTCGGCTTCGTCGATCTCGGCCATCAACAAGCGCTTGGACGAGAGCCTGAAGGCGTTTGCCGAACGACCGCTTCAGGAGCCATTCCCCTACCTCATTCTCGATGCCCGCTACGAGAAAGTGCGCGAAGCCGGCATCGTGATGAGCCAGGCGGTGCTGATCGCGGTCGGCATCGACTGGGACGGGCGCCGGCAGATCCTGGCCGTGGAGATGGCCAATCGCGAGAGCCGCTCGGCCTGGAAGGACTTCCTCGTCGGCTTGAAACGACGCGGCCTCAAGGGCGTCGAACTGGCCGTGTCCGACGACCATGCCGGCCTGGTCGCGGCGATCGGCGAGGTGATCCCGGAAGCCGCATGGCAGCGCTGCTACGTCCACTTCCTCAGGAACGCGCTCGATCATCTGCCCAGGAAGCACGGCGACGATTGCCTGCAGGAACTGCGCTGGCTCTACGACCGGCGCGATCTCGCCGAGGCCAAGGCCGATCTCGCCGCATGGCTGTCCAAATGGTCCGCCCGCTACCCGCGACTGACCACCTGGGCGGAAGAAGCTATAGAACAGACGCTGACTTTCTTCCGGCTGCCGCGTCAGCATCACAAGCACCTAAAGTCCACCAACATGCTCGAACGGCTCAACGAGGAAATCCGCCGGCGCACCTATGTCGTGCGCATCTTCCCGAACGCCGAAAGCTGCCTGCGCCTGGTCAGGGCGCTGGCCGTCGAAACCAACGAAAACTGGATGGAGGCCAACCGCTATATCAACATGGATGATCTGCGCGAGCACAAGAAGCTCGCTCTACGCCAAGCCGCATGACCAGCTTCATGATCGCCCATTTTGCAGAACTTGACGCACACAACCCTTCAGGGAGGAGGAGTATCCCTGCTCGGCAACCGTTTGTATGCATCAAAGCACGCCCTGAGGGCGGCTTCGAGATTCGGTCACTGCGATCTTCCCGCCATCGTTGAGAAAGTCGATAGCATCCGCAAGAATGGCAATCTCTTGCACGATGTGCGCTGCACGCCTTGCGAAAAGTGAGCTTCTGAAACCTCAGGGTTCATTCGTTCCTCCTGACCGGCTGATTGCGTGAATCGACGTTGTCGACACCCGCCGACTGCACATTGTGATGTCACCAGCGATGGCGGTTTCAATACCTAAGCAGCGACGGTCTATGCGACAGTATGGATGTCCTATCGGAATAGCCGGTCCGCCTTGTCGATCGTCACACCGGCATATAGCTCCGCTTCTACGAACATCCCATCACGCGAGGAAAGACATGGCCAATACGCGCAGTATCGCCAATCTAGCCCTTGTGCCGGCGCGGCGCTTGAGCAGGTCCACCGGCTGTAACTGCCTCACACCTCGATCCACAGATCCTAGGCGATGACCACCTTGTCGTCATCATTTGACGGACGCGGGGCATTGGCCCATAAGCGAGCCACCGCAAACTGTGCGGTTGCCAATGCGTAATGATGTGAATTGGAATGATCTTCGGTTTGCGAAACACGCACGTCCGACGCAGCTTGCGTTGACAGAGGCGGTTTTACGCGCAATAGCACTTCCGCCGGCCTATTTTTGTGGAGTTCAATTGTGGTTCGGCCAAGGGAGCTGGGCGCCGGACCGGCCCCGTGTAAACCTCATCAAAGAGAGAGAGAGACCCTGCATGGAAGAATTCTTACCGCGCATCGCCACTGGTGTCGGCATCGGCCCGGCTCTCGCAGAGAAGGGCGTTGGGTTAATGCTGGGTTTCCTGCAAAGTCACGCGGCCGACGGTCCCGTTGCGCGCATGATCGAGGCCATTCCGGGAGCTTCGGAATTAGTAGCGAAGTATCATGGCGACGACCCAGAGGGTGGCGGCCTTATGGGGCTCGGCCAGCAATTAATGAGTGAGGGTCTCAGCATGGCAAAGATCGCCGGCCTCGCCAACGAGACGATCGCCTGCGCCAAGGAACATGCCGGCGACGAACTCGTGGACGAGGTCCTCAATTCCGTTCCCGGCCTTCCCCAGTTCGTCTGATCAGCGGCAGCCGGGGGCGCATGACCTCGTGCGCCCGTGCCGGCCCGTCTGCGCAGCAGGCATTCTCCGCCGAGCGTTCCGTACCGATCTCGCCAGACCACCGACCGCCGGGCACGCCAAGCGAGCGTTGGAGTACTTCATTCGTCTGTTCCAAAATCGACCTCAGGCGAATCGATGTGTATAATTTCCGGCGGTAAGGGTTTATCCTGAACGCTTTCGATGAAGCGCGCGAGATAAGCAAACGTATTATATTTCTCGAGGACCAACCGCTTCGCCTCTCTTATTGCGCCGCGACGTTCCTTCCAGAGGTCTGAGTCGATGATTTCTTGAATTTTTGGGATTACGTTCTTGTCCTCTGGGTCAATCAGAACCATAGAGTCCGAAGGGAAGAACCTCGTGATTGCCGGACTGCCGTAATAGATCGGCATTGTTTCAGCAACGAAGCAGTCCATAAGCTTCTCTGTAAAATAGTAATCAGCACGAGTATTCTCGAACGCTATACTGTAACGGTAAGGTGCGAGTGCGTTCCATTTATCTCCAATCAGCCGAAAACCTCGGCCGAACAGGTCAAAATCGAGCTCCTTTCTCAGCCGTTCCAGAAACGCCAGCCGATATCGATGTCCTTTAAGCAGGGCGATGTCGCTGGTAATCCATGAGAGCCGAAGCGGCTTATCCACGACTTCGCTGACCAGAAGTTGGTCATATGTCTTGTTTACAGACCAAGACCGAGTGATAGGTGGAGACAAAACGAATCGGCGCGCTGCATTCTGCCGAGCAGCCAGCTCTGCGTCACACGTCAGGACGATAGTATTTTTCCCCTGCCCTTCATGAAACGCGCGATGAGCTTTCGTCGGCGGTTCGCCGATTGCAAAAATTGTCCTGTTTGGGCTCGCCTCGATATCAACAGGGAGCCCAAAAAGAGAAGCAGAGTTAAAGACGATATGCCAATCGGGCACGAAGGATGTCGTGCGAACAAAAGCGACATTGTTCCAGATTCCACTGCCCTTTGGAGTGAGATGGTGGATCGCATCATCCAAAACGCCCCAAGAATCTAGACATGTAGCAACAATGGGCGCCGGGCGTTCCGTCAACAATTTGGCCGACAAAGAAATTTCACTCCCTTCACTCGTGAAGGTACTCAATCGCCATTCCGGATTGCGGTAACATTGGCCAACATAAACCTTCCGGGACCCGCTGTCGAGGCAATTGTCGCTTTGCACTTGACTAGGTTATTCCTCGCTTTGTGCGGTTATCAGGCCGGCTGAGTGGCAGCATGCGTGCCCTAAGGAGTTCGCAGCCCGCTCTGCCTACATGGTACCTTTGATCGTCTTCAGGCGGTTGATCAGCCCTTCCGCCTGGCCGTTGCTCCACGGTAGTTCAATGGCATCGCGAACGGCGTCAGCGTCACGGCGTAGGACCAGACCGGAACGCGTGATGGCGACGAACCCGGAGTTGACGCCACGTCGATCGAAGTGTCGAGCTCGCCCAATTCACAGGCCCGCAAAATGCCGCGGAAACGCATGGCAAGCCTGCGCATAGTGGCAAACTCATGTGATCCCTGCTTCAGGACGTCGACCTTTGTGGCCTAGGTGATCGTCAGCACATCCCGAGGCTTCGTGCAGAGGGCCGGGGCGACTACCGGCGAGATCACACGGCCGGTCGCGGGATTCCGTATGGGACAGCGTCGCTGGCTGGTTGACGCGTATGATTGAAGCAGGCGACGCACTGTCCTTGCCCGGCCTCTCGGCGCGGCGCCAGCTTGCGAGAAGCCGCTCCAGATTCGAGAAGCTGCCTGTGTCGCAGCGCTGTTCGATATCGTGGAACAGGTGTCGTCCGCAGCGATTGCCGTCTCTCGAGGACCGGCTAAGAAACGCCTCGAAATACATTGATGTCCTTGGTTACCAGCGGCGGTTCCCAGCCCCTTGGAAGAGCGGCTCACCGGGCGATGAACTTACATTTGGCCATGGCCAATGAACGTCCATCGTCCCTGATGCCACCAGCAAGCGATCACGATCCCTCGATTTCACAGTCAAAAGAAGTAATACCGAGACAAAAAAACGGCGCTTAGGCTCAAGACTACTAGCAAGTTCGACGCAAAGTTACAGCCGGGACGCGCCACGCACCTCGGCAGGGTCGCTAACAACGAGTGGCTCAGCGTCACGACGGGAAATATGGCGCATCGATGTCGCTTCTGGACGAGCATTGGCAATAACGCTGTCGAGCATTGTTGCTTTCAGCGGCAACCGGCCCTATGAAGCGACGCTTCGCTGACTATGTTTCACCGCCTGGAGAGTTTCATGACAGAAGAAGCCGGAAAAAACGTCGACACCCTCATTGAGCTTGCCGCCGATGTCGTGTCGGCCTATGTCTCCAACAATCCGATCCCGGTGGGGGATCTCCCTGCCCTCATCGGCCAAGTGCATGCGGCTCTGAGAGCGACGGCCGGAGGTGTCTCTGCGCAAGAGCCGGTTGCCCTTACGCCTGCAGTCCCGATCAGGAAATCGGTGACACCGGACTACATCATCTCCCTTGAGGACGGGAAGAAATTCAAATCGCTAAAGCGCCATCTGTCGACCCACTATGGGCTGACGCCGGATGGATATCGGGCCAAATGGGGCCTGCCGGCAGATTATCCCATGGTCGCGCCGAACTACGCCGCGGCGCGCTCGACATTGGCCAAGACGATGGGGCTCGGCCGCAAACCGAAGGCGCCGGAAGCGCCGGAGCCTGCGCCAACGAAGCGAACCCGCAAGAAGGTCGCGGCTTGATTTCGGCAATCGAGATTCGTTCTGGAGCGTTGCAGCCATCGGCTTAATCTGCGCGTCATATAAAAAGGCGGGGCCAACCCCGCCTTCCTTTCAAACAACTTTGTTTCATGAGGAATTCGCGACGCCTGCAGCAATCTGCTGCCCTCAGTTTTTGCTCGGTCCCGTCGAGCGGCCGTGAGGACCTACGTGCCTACTCTTGCCATGACGCAGGAGAAAATTTCAAACAGCTTTGCTGAGGCTGCCAGCGGAGGACTTGCCCGTGCGGCGATCCTGCTCGATCTCATAGTTGATCTTCTGGCCGTCAGCGAGGGTCGAGAGGCCCGCGCGTTCGACAGCGGAAATGTGGACGAAAACATCCGGACCGCCATTGTCGGGCTGGATAAATCCAAACCCCTTGGTGCTGTTGAACCACTTTACCGTTCCAGTCGGCATATACTTGTTCCTTCTTTTACAATGCAACGTGGGCAGGCCATTAGGCCTGTCCGAGTCATAGCCGAGAGTTGGGCGCAGCAAAAAGCGAAAAATTGTTAAGCCCCGATCAGTTGGCGCACTCCATTGTGGGCGTAGCCGCCAGCAAGCACTGTCCTACACTACCGCTCGAGCGTGGCCGGAAGCGCCCAATTTCTTCCAACGCTCCTCAGCGCCACGTCGATGGCTCGTGTTTGGAGGCACGGGACGTAAGGCCGACCGCTGCTCGTGCCGCAGGTCAAAGGCCGGGTAGTTCACGGAACTGCCTTCGAGCATAACGGCTTGGCAAGCGCATGAAGGAGTTTCGATTTGGATTGTTTCAAGAGGGTCGAGGGGTTGATCGATGCGACCAGCGTGGAAGCGGATAGCGCGCGCGTTTTGCTGGACCAGTTCAAGGGCAAGTCAGAAACAATCGCCCAAGCGATTGACGACTTCCTGCTTGATTTCATGACCTTGCTGTTTGTGGTAGAAGCCACCCGCGAGCAGTTCCACAATCCGGCGAGGCGGTTAGCGCGCATCAGATTGAGCAAGGTCAGGCTGTTACTCACGCGATGCTCTTGACCTAAGCGACCACTCCGCCAGGCATGCATTTGCAGCCGAGCGCACCAGGCGGTATTTTACGCACATGAAATCAACCGCGACTGCTAATTCTCCTGTTTGGTGCCCAGGGACAACGGCAAGCGCGCACAGCTTCGGTGCTGCTGTCCTGCAGCGACAAATGTTGCCTGCATGCCCCCACGGCGAGCGCTGGAGCGACAACATCTCAATTCTGTCCGTCAGTGCAGCGGCCTTCGAAGCGCATCGTGTACCCCTCCCCGGCAGCGCGCCTCATCGTCTTCCGAAGGAAGACGATACTCTCAGCCATGCTCGCGTCGCCTTCAGCCCTGTTCGATGGCCCATAATGTCGGATGCGCAACATGTCAGACCCGACTTGTCTTCATGCCTCGAATGGTTTTCTGATCTGGCACGGTGCATGCATGGTCGTCCGCAGACGTCGCGGACCAAGGAAAATCCGTCCAATGACCACCCTCGCCAAGAACACCGCCGCAGGTCTCCTGGGTCCATCCGAAGATGAGGCTCGAGTGAGGCCTGGCCGCATGTTGGTCTGGCTCGGCGCTGCCCGCCGATCCTCCCCACGGGGAGGCGAAGACGCAACGCGTTCATCAAAATGAGGAACAAATCACTTTGCCTCGAACCTTGCCTTTCCAACCGGAGCCATCGATCGCTCCCCCTGGCTGCGCACGGCGTTCACTGCCACCGCCCTGGCCCTGGTGACGACCGCTCCGGCTCTGGCCGCCACCGACGGCGGCAAGATCGCGGGTTTCCTGCTCGACTATGGCATGGAAGGATCGACATCCGCGATCACCGCGCGCCAGTCGTCACTCACATGGTACAAGGTCAGCAGCGCCGACGAGCCACCCGGCAAATCCGGACTTGCCCATTTCCTTGAGCGTCTGATCTTCAAGGCGACCACCAACCGCGCCGGCAGCGAGTTCGACCGAGCCGTCTCAGTCAGCGGCGGCTACAATAACGCCCCCAACGCTATGACTAGCTTTGGGCGACATGATTGGCTTCGAGGCCGATCGCATGTTCAACCTCATCCTCAACGACGATATCAAGACCGAGCGCAACGTGATTCTGGAGGAGCGCCGTTGGCGCAGAGAGACGAACCCGCAGGTCTGCTGGACGAGGAGGTCAACGCGACGTTGCGGCCGATCAGCCCTACCGCATTCCGGTCAACGGCTGGATGCAGGAGATGGACAAGCTGAACGGCACCGACGCATTCACGATCTACAACAAATGCTGCCGACCCGAACAACGCCGTGCTGGTGGTGGCCGGCGACGCAGAGCCTGAGACGGTGAAGGCGCTGGCCGCGAAGACCTATGGCAAGGTTGCGCGCGGGCCGGTCCTGCCCCCGCGCACCTGACCGGCCGAGCCCGAAAGTAGAACCGCGAGGCATCTTCTAGCGATTTCAGGGTATTCTCCTTTCCACTTGGGTACCGTGGTCTGCTAGCTGTCTGGCCGAGGCCCTATAAGGAACTTGGCATCCGGAATAGACACCGCACTTGCCATATACCCCTGCTGCGTTTGAGGAGGAATCCGGTATTGCCCCTGTGCCTGCCGATGACCCGTCACCTGAGATCCCCTGACCTGTTTCGATCCATTGATCGCCTGCCGACACTTGGCACGCGGATTAGCGAGCGGACATTCGAGGTTCTCAACCCGTCGACCGGCGAAGTGCTGGCAGAACTACCCGACATGGGTGTCGAAGAGACATGCGCTGCGATCGACAAGGCCTATGTCGCGCAGCCTGGATGGGCAGGGTTTACCGCCCGTGAGCGCAGCGACGTTCTATGGCGATGGTATCAGTTGATCATCGACCACGCCGACGATCTCGCTGCAATTCTCACCGCGGAGATGGGCAAGCCGCTTGCAGAGGCCAAATCGGAGCTATCGCATGCTGCGGCGTATCTGCAATGGTACGCCGAGGAGGCAAATCGCATCTATGGCGAGACGATCTCCGCACCATCGACGGACCGCCGAATGTTGGTGATCAAGCAGCCCATCGGGGTCGTCGGCACGATAACGCCATGGAATTTCCCAGCCTCGATGGTGGCGCGCAAAATCTCGCCAGCCTTGGCAGCGGGCTGCACGATCGTCCTCAAGCCCGCTGAACAGACGCCGCTCGTGGCTGGAGCAATGTTCGCCCTCGCCCATCAGGCAGGCTTCCCCGAAGGCGTCGTCAACCTGATCTATGCGTCCGAAGGTGACGCGGTCGGCCGCGAACTTTGCACAAATCCCAAGGTCCGCAAGATCAGCTTCACCGGGTCTACGGAGATCGGGCGCCTACTCATGCGCCAGTGCTCGGACCAGATCAAAAAAGTCAGCCTAGAGCTCGGCGGCAATGCACCTTTCATCGTGTTCGATGATGCGGATGTCCATGCCGCAGTTGACGGTGCGATCCAGGCGAAGTACCGCAATGCCGGCCAGACCTGCGTTTCAGCGAACCGCCTTTACGTCCAGTCGGGCGTTCACGACGAGTTCGTCGAGAAATTCGTGGAACGGGCTCGCCAACTTCAAGTTGGTGACGGTTTCGCTCCCGGAGTGGACATCGGGCCTCTCATCGACAAGCAGGCTTTGGCCAAGATTGAATCCCATATTGCCGATGCCGTAGCTAAAGGCGGCGCAATTCGATGCGGGGGCAAACGCGTCGGCACGAATGGCACGTTTTTCCAACCAACGGTCCTGACCGGTGTCACCAGCGAGATGACCGTGGCGCAAGAAGAGACATTCGGGCCGCTCGCACCGATTATTCGCTTCAACGATGCGGATCAGGTCGTGCGTGATGCCAATGAAACGATCTACGGCCTCGCGGCGTATTTTTATGCCTCTAACCTGAAGCGTGTCTGGCGTGTCGCCGAGGGCTTGGAATATGGAATGGTCGGGGTAAATACCGGCCGGATGTCTTCGGAAGCGGCGCCGTTCGGTGGGATAAAACAGTCCGGCATCGGGCGGGAGGGATCCCGCCATGGCCTCGAGGACTACCTCGAAATGAAATACCTCTGCATGGGCGGCATCTGAAGCATCGGCTTGCAGGGTTCACAGACGGGTTAACTAGCGAGCGATCTCCAAACATGTGAATTGTAGAATCGCTCCTCGATTGGGAACTGAGGGGCGGTCCGCACCCGAGCAAACACGCAATCCTGAGGAGCCGCCTAAAATAGCTGGATGTATCTCTCGACGAGACAAGCGTCTGCGTTTTCGGCGAAGACGGCGCGCATGCGACGGAGGATACGCTTGCGATTTGGCGGCCCTCGCCGACTATCCTCAGGCGACGGGCTGTCGTTGCGCGGTCTGGTTGGAAGCTTGTGCACCAAGCCATCGTAATCAGTAGCTCAGCTGTTCTTCGGCTGACTGCCGCGCCGGTACATGCTCGGACAGAATCGAAGGTACCATCACGCGGCATTCGCATCCACATTGGTGATCGGCGCACGGTCCAGGGCGCGCCAGGTTGACCGAGCGGGTCGAACCGAATGACAGCCTTGACCGGCTGGAGGACGGAAATCCCGATGCCGAAGAGGTTGGTCAGCCCAGTCGAGCCCACACGCATTTTCGGCACGAACAGCAAGGGCTGGGAAGCGATCGGCCGAGCGGTCCTCGAAGGCGCGGGCCAGGGTCGTTTGACGACGCGTTGGTTCAGGTCAGCTAATCTAGTCTCTACCGTTCAGAGCGGCTTCTCTTGCCAGTGACAGCGGGTCAAGATATTTGGCATCGTCGGCTTTGATTGCCGCGCAGATCTGGTCGAGATGGGGACAGCTCACTGGTGCACCTTTGGGCTCATAGTGTTTCCTCGTCATGGAGATGAGGATTGCCGGATTTGGCGTAGAACACCAACACGGGTCCGAGATCAAAGCGCGTCCCAGGCGCAAGGCGCTGGACGGACCGGGGCCATGTTTCGGTTGAGGCGCCATCCATGCCTCGCGCCAGCGTTCTGGCGAAGCGGGGCATCAGCGGAGCGAGTGTCGGTGCCAGGATCGCAGCGGCCGTCGTCTGAAGGGCTAGCGAAGTCCGATTGCGGGCGGGATAGAAACGTCGCGCCGCCGCAAAGTCTCGCGCCCCGCGGTAGATCACGCAATCGCGCACGAATTCGCAGACCTGAGTGGCCGCGCGCCGAACCGAGAAGCCTTCGTCCGAATAGGCGCGCTCCATCGCAGCACGATAGATCTCTATGCGAGCAAAGAAGGCGCGGTCGGCCGGGCTCCAGTCGCCTGCATCGGGTACACGGCCGGCAAAATCCTGCTTGATTTCCTGGTTCAACGCCTCAAGCCAGTTCAGCCAGATGCTTTGGAACACCTCTTTCTCGGTGCGGCGCAGCGCGTCCAGCGTGAAATCCGTCCGCTCACCTTCCGGGCGTGTCAGGCCCAAATGAAGGCGCACGACGTCGACTGTCTTTGGGCTCAGAACCTCCTTGCCCCAGACCGCATGGCGGCAGCTGGTTGAGAACTTCTTGCCGTCGAGCAGGTAGAACTCGTTGACGTGATAGCGGATGCGTGGCGTCCAGTGGGAGAAGACCTCGGCGTAAAGAGCGGGGTAGAGTAGCGCGTGGTAGAACGAATTGTCGAAGCCGAAGAAATGGACAATCTGCCAGTCGTTGCCGGGCATCTCCGCCTTCCAGTCGCGACCCATCGAGCGGCCGAGCGCCTGGATGTTGTACAGAAAACCGAATGCCATCTCCGGCCACACCCAGATCACTTGCCCCGGGAACCCCTCCGCCGGCAGGCCCCAGTCCGAGGGGTGGGTAATGGGCACTGAAAAGTCGCCGCGTTGGCGTAGGCGCGCGAAGAGATCCAAGATCCGTAGCGGGACGCCCGACGCCCTTAGATGCCGGTCGATATTGTCGTAGCATTGGTCCATGGCAAGTTCTGGACGGCGGAGGGAGCCGACCACCGGCGCCTCGGCAGACTGCCGTGACCGCGCTGCACCTAAGTCGTGGCAAAGGTTTGGGGCACCGCATTCCTCGCAGATGTTGCCAGCGGCGGAGCCGCCGCAATCGGGGCAGAGGCCGCCAACATCCGGCTCGTAAAGATAGTGGCCTGTCACAGCATCAAAAAGCGCAGGGCTCTGGCGCAAATCTACCGCCGCGCTGCTCAGAAGACTCCGGAAACACGCGGTTTGGAACTCGCCGTAACCGTCATCGTCCATTGTGGCTTGGAAGCTGTGGATCTCACAATCGAGATGTGCAAGCGTGGCGCGAATCTCGTCGGCGTAGTAGCGCGCCACATTTGCAGGCGTCGATTGATCGGCATCGGCGCGTGTCGCGACGTAGCTCTGGTAATCGTCGCTTCCGGTCAGGTGATAGGCCTCCACTCCTTTCATGCGCAGGAAACGAGTATAGACGTCAGCGCCGAAATAAGGGCCAGAAAGATGCCCCAGATGCAGATCGCCATTTGGCGTTGGCGGCGTGGAGAAGACGAAGATTGGGCCGCGTGGAGTCGTGGTCTTTGCAGCGGCATCAAGGGCGGCCTCGCCGTCTCGCCAGTAGACAGCGACGAAATCTAGGTCTTTGTTTCCGTCATTGCGCAGCACATGCGCTTCAAAAGGATGGAACAGAACGACATCGCCCGCCTCGACCGAGATTTCCCCCCGGTCGGTGGTGACATTGCCCGATCCTGACAGGACCACGAAGGCCTCGATTTCGTCGTGCCGATGGGGCTCGGATGTGACCCCGGGTCCAACCTTTCCGAACGAAAACCCCGTGCGAGCGCTGCCCGTTCCAAGCGTGGCCGTGTCGATACCGAACGCTCGCGACAGCTCCGTTCGAGAAAACGTGTATTTGCGCATGACAACCAACCTAAGCTGTTGAAGGAGTGGGACCTTTGGCTGCCAACGCAACAGCCTCCCGTGCAATTCGTGGAAAGAAAGGCAGTCCGAACATTGGCGGCCCGGCCAGGGATAGTGCAGCTCTGGGCCGGCAAGCGGGCAACCAAGGGGGGGGCACTAGTCGGGCTGTAGGCGCACAGAAGACCGCCTGCGACCACCTCCACAATCCACGTGCCAAAGCGTCGTAACGGGCTGCGGTCGATGCTCCGCGAGCCCGCAAATCAGACGGCGATACCGTCCGCGCATTTTTGAGCGGTCGATCAGTCGTGTGCATGCCTCCGCCTGGCCTGCGTGAGCTCAATCGCGATAGAAGATGCCATTTGGGGGCTTGAGATTGTCGAGATCGGCCACTTTGCCCTCGGGTGGGTTAAGGGCGCGCTTAAGCACGTTATATTCAGCGCGGGTCGGCCCGCCGGTTGAAGCACGCTGGAACACCAAGTAGAGCGTCCGCCGAGAACGATTGCTTTTGTTCGGTCGTGAGTAGTGCGGTGCGTAATCGTCGAAGATGAAGATGTCGCCAGCCTTCCATACTACGGGTTCCCAGGAGAACTTTTCGGCAACTTGAGGGTCGATCACCCCACCGGCATCCATGGGAAACACCCCCTTCTTGTGGTTGCCGGGGCTGAAGAAAAGCCCGCCGTTTTCCTCGTCGGAGTCGTCGATGCCTATGGCAACCACCGCATGGACCATCCGATCCGGGAGTTTGTGTGGAATGTGATAAATGTCCTGATGCGGGAGATAGCCGCCGCTGTCGGGGTAGTGGAAAATCAGCAACTCCTTGAGCCTGCGCGAATCTTCGCCAAGCAACTCCTCGACCGCTGACTTTATGCGCTGATCTTCTAAGAGCAAACGACGCAATGGATCATGGAAGTCGAGAAAATTCTCGATCTTGGAGATGATCTTTCGATTGTCCGTCGTCTTCTCGAACCACATGAGCCATTTATCATCGCTGACATCCCAGCGTGACATATCTTCGACAAAGGTAGAGATATCTTCCTGAGCCGCTGGATCGAAGAACCTTTCGAGCCTGACGTATCCGTCCTTCTGCCACTTTTCTCTTTGTGCATCAGTCAACATGCGAAAAGCCTCCTGTTGGAAACACTGGTTTGGTTGGACATGCCAATTAGGACGGTCGGACGCTGATCAAGTTGCGGGTCCACAGAGACGGACTCACGTGATGAGGGAGGCGATGCTAAGTGCGTTCCGCTCCGGCGGATATTGTCCGCAGAAGCTCGGCGCGAGACTGCCTATGTCAGGCTCAGCCGGGTCTAGGCGTTCCGCAAACTGGGCCGGATCAATCGCTTCACCCGGTTCAACCACGACACGCATCGCCAAAGGCCGGCACCATCCGCTACCTGCCGACCCAGCCATGGCCGCCAAGACCACGGCGGTCTTTCGAGTGAGCGACTTGGTACGGCCTTGGCAACCGTAGGGGAAATGCACGCCCCCAGAGTGATGCGATGCGCCGCTTGGTCGAAGGGCTTGGTCGGTCACGATGATATCGGAGAAGCCTCCGGGGTTCGCCGCAGCGCAGGCGGGCATCATTCCTAGGATGCCACCGCCGATGATCAAAAGCATACGAGTCATATTCCACTGCCCATTTCTTCGGCTGCGTGGTCGGGCCAGCTCTCGATCGAGGTATGAGTGATGAAGCCAGGATGCTCGGGGTTCGCGCATGGCGCGCGCCCAAGTAGGCTATCGAGGATGCGACGCGCGCGCCAGGCCAGCAAGCTTAGGTTCGGATCGGCCAGGCCGCGCTGCCCGAGGCTCGCATTTTGTACGAAGATGCGTCTGTCACACGGTCCGTCCCAGCTCACCGAAAAATCCTCGCGAATAGCTAATTCATTGTCGATCTGCTCCAAGCGGCCCATGATCGGTTCCAACAAGCTTGGGACCGCGTTCTCGTAACCGGTGGCCAGGATGACGATGTCAGCCGTGACTTCTTCGACCTCGTCCATGCCATGCTGCAGGGTCAGCCTGTGACCCGGTCCGGCGTTGATGCAGTGCGAGACGGTGCAGCCCGGCCGCAGTGTGATGTCGCATCGGTATGGCTCGAAAAATGCGTGGCGGTACAGCGCCTGATAGATCGCGCGCAACGTGCTTTCCGAAATGCCGTCCGAAGCAAGCACGAAACGCCGCAGGAGCAGCTTACGCTGCGACTCGCTCATCGCCGCGAAGCGATCCGAAAAGCAGGGCATGAACAACTCGTTTGTGAACGGGCTGTTGTCCAGAGGCAGATAGTTTTCGCGCTGCGAGACCCAAGTGATCGAGGCAGGCCGCCGTTCGTTCGGCAGGCCGACAAGGTGCAACATCACCTCGGCTCCCGACTGGCCTCCGCCGACCACGCAGACATGCTTTCTCCGCACCTCAGGGTGGATGTGCAGTAAAACCGATGAGTGGAACAGGTTGCGTCCAACCCAGCCCTGAAATTGAGGCGGAATTTGCGCCTGCTTGCCAATGCCGACCACAACGTTTCTGGCGCCGAGAACCGCCTTATCCGTCCGCACCTGAAACTCGCCGTCAAAGCGGATTTCGCGCACTGTCTCGCGGCCACGCACAAGTGGGTTCCTGTGGAAGACCCAGTTCAGGTATTGTTCGAACTCCACTCTGAGCACGGCTTCGAACTGTGCGTTCAGGAAGTGATACAGACGCCCGTTCTCGTGCAGGAAGTTTACGAAAGTGTAGGCTGATCGCGGATTCACTAGAGTGACCAGGTCCTTGAAGTGGCTGACCTGGAGCTCCGAGGAATCGAATGCGATGCCTGGATGCCAGCGGAAGTCGACCTGCCGATCCAGGAACACTGCCCCTTTCCCAACTTGCTCGTGTATCTGACACGCAAGGCTCAAATTGGACGGGCCAGCACCGATCCCAACGCAAGATAACTCCACCTGCTTCCTCCTATAGCGTCTTCCCACTAGGCGGCTTGTTCGCGGCGAATATAGGCCATAGCCATTAGCCTCCGCTCACGGACTTCGAGCCCCAGTCCCGACCGGGCTTGCGAGAATTTGTCCTGCGCGTTCGGGTCTTCGCATGTAGACCCGCGCATTCCAGCGCGGTGACAATCGACGGGTCATGCCGGCGACGTGGGGCAACGACGTTTGTCCTTTCCGCCCGTCTGGGTGCCCCCCTCGCCGTCACGCGAGGAGCTTTCCAGGCCCACTAAGGTGTTTGAAGCCGGCGCAATCGCCTGCCTCGACCATGACGCGCCGGCCTTTCGGCGGCTTGATGGCAGGCGAGAGCGCGGTTTTCACTGCGGCGACAGCATTTTCGTGCGCATGATCATGGACGACGTCTCGCTGATGCGTTCGCAGAGTCCCATGCATGGGCCGTGCCAGAGAAGGAAATTTTATTAAAACAATGGGTTGGCGGATTTACGATCCTGTCAGAAATCCGACATTGAGGGGGACGCCTCACTGCGGCGCCCCATTTGCACGTCGATGTCGCCTTTTTCGATAGCTAATCGGGCCCTTCTGCACCAAAATACTTCTCTTGTGGAGACCAGCACGAAGTCTTCATGATCGGACAGTGCAGAACCTTGCGTCTCTGCCGGACAGAGTACCCGCAGGATCGGCATCTGTTCCCCGCCGACCAGCCGACCGCGTGGCAAAGATTGAGAGCGGCGAAGCTTCCGCTAACGGCCACATTTCTCCGGTAGATCGTGTCCCGCGGCGTGGTGTAGCTGGCGGCATTAGTCGCCGTGCTCTCCGGCATGGGCCGGGCTGATCAGCGCGCCACGGCTGGCAAGGCTGATCAGGGGATCATCGCTCATCTGGCTGATCGTTTCCAGAGTCATAAATCTGGCCCGCTGCACTGCCCATTCATCGTTCTGTTCGAGCAGGATTGCGCCGACGAGGCGTTCGGATTCGTCGAGTGGAGCTTGGCGCGATGTTCCTTGGGGAAGGTCATGTAGGCCAGCACGTCGGGCTCGGCGTCGTCCATGGTTGTCGCCAGCTTCGGCACCTTCGGCCGGATCTGGTCGGCGACGGCGCGCCATTGTACGGACGCGGCCTCGGGCGTTTCCTGGGCGAAAGCGGTGGGGATGAAGGCTGAGACGACCCTGCGGCCGCTCTTGCCGGCATGGGCCAGCACGTTCCTCATGAAGTGGACGCGGTACCTCTGCCATGTGCGCGCACAGCACCTTGGTGACGGCCGCCTTGTGGCCTTCGTGAGCATCGGAGACGACGAGCTTGACGCCGCGCAGGCCGCGACGTGTCAGCTTGCGCAGGAACTCCGTCAGATCGGCTCGGCCTCCGAGGTGCCAATCTCCGTGCCCAGTACCTCGCGCCGGCCGTCCGCGTTGACGCCGACGGCGATGATAACGGCGGCCGAGACGATCCGCCCACCGCGGCGCACCTTCAGGTAAGTGGCGTCGATCCACAGGTATGGCCAATCGCCCTCGATCGGCCGATCGAGGAAGGCCTTCACCTCCCCGTCGATCTCCTCGCACAGCCGCGAGACCTGGCTCTTGGATATGCCGCTCATACCCATGGCCTTGACCAGGTCGTCAACCGACCGGGTCGAGATGCCTTGCACATAAGCTTCCTGGATGACGGCGGTTAGCGCCTTCTCGGCCATGCGGCGCGGTTCGAGGAAACCTGGGAAGTAGCTTCCCTTCCTGAGCTTCGGGATGCGCAGCTCGACCGTGCCGGCCCGCGTCTCCCAGTCCCGGTCGCGGTAGCCATTGCGCTGGGCGAGCCGCAGCGGGTTCTTCTCGCCATAGCTGGCGCCGGTGGCCGCGCCCACCTCCATTTCCATCAGTCGCTCGGCGGCAAAGCCGATCATCTCCCGCAGCAGATCGGCATCCGGGGTCTTCTCCACGAGCGTGCGCAGGTTCATCATGTCGTCGGCATCGGTGGTCCTTCCGAAATGGGTTGGCGTCAACAACCAAACCCTACCGGAAAGCGCCGATGACCACCCACACGCCGCTCGCTCGCTACAGCGCTACTAACGGCGCGCTCGTGAGCGGCTTCGCTACCGCCGAGCTACACCACCTGGTGGGACACGATCCAAGTTCGCGGACCGGCAAAGAAAGGTATCTCATTCGAAGCATCTTAGGCTGGAAAATTTCAAGCTGTGTCTGGCGCGTGTACCAACTTCCGTCGACATTAGTTTCGCCCGATACTCCGAGCCTTGGCTCAATTCGGACTGCACCGAAAATAGCAATCGCCTTTTCCTGCAGCCGACGAGCCCGGCCAACACAGTCATGCATCTGATCGTCAGCCCTAATACATGTTGAGGGGTCCGTGGCCAGGCTATTCTGCCGGCGCGAAGCGCGTGATGCGTGTCCAAAACCTGTCAGCGGCAGAAGACATGTCGGGTTCTACAACCGGCCATCTTGGCACACGAAGGTTTTCAAAGCGTAATCATGCGCGTACTGCGCGCTGAGCGTGCTGGCACGGCTTTTGCTCATTGAGATGCGGCAACACAGAGTAAAAGCTGACTGCATGCAGATGCGAGAGACGAGAGCTGCTCTCCTTTCTTTGAGCCCGTATCCGGCGCTTCTTAATGCCGTCGGAAATCCCTCTCGAGTCGGCTTGAGATTGCGTTCTCATATTCCATTCGCCGCGGACATTGACGCCCCCCAACTTCAACTTCTGAACGCCAGGGGTGAAACCGAATGCCCGGCAGGAGGCTGAGCTCGCTGCCGGGCCGGGTACGCCTTGGGAGGTGGCGTAAGTCAGCGGTTTTTCGGAGCCATGAGACGACTTCTCCGCAGATCGTTTTTCGAATAGCCTGCATGTAGCGTGCCAAAACAAAAAAGCATTTAAAACAACTGTGGCATGTTGCGTACCCGACATTGTCGGTATCGGACAACGCTGACCGTGGCTGAATGGCGCATGAATCAGCTCTCTCAGAGGGATTCTGTGCTGAGACAGCGCCGGGCAACTGGTACCAGCTGGATGCCTGGCACACAGTCATTGATTGCGACGGCTCTCAGCATCGAGTGCGGGGCTATTCGACCGAGCTGTCGATCGATGCGGAGATGGCGCGTAGCGCTGTTAAACTTTCCCGCGTCGCCGGCATACAGGAACAGCCGGAACTGATTGGCCGTCGCTCTTGTGCAGGATGTGCAGTCGGCGGCGAGATGCGTCTTCCAGGGTTTGATGTGGTTCCCGGCCGCGCCGGCAGTAGAATCCTCGTAGAGCGCCTTGGCTATTCCGCCTGCAAGATTGGTGACGATGAAGCGGCTGTCGGCCCCTTGGGCGCCGACATTGACGCGGGCGATGAGTGCTCGACGCGGCTCAAAGTGGCGGCGCCGTCCAGGAATTCCTTGAACCGGCGGACCTTGTTCGTCTTCGCCGACGCTTCAAAACGCGCCCGCGAGCGGCCTTCCAGATCCGCGACATGCTTGCGTAGGGTCGTGGTAGGCGCCTCGCCAAGGATGAAGTCGACATCGTTAGCGCAATCCATGATCTGCGGACTGCAATAGTGGCTGTCGGCCGGATCAGAATCCGGGTGCTCGGCCAGTTGCTCCGGATCGCCCGCACCAGGCGCACAAAATCCGGCTTCAGAGATCGTGCATACCGTCGCGAGCCAAACGAAAAGAGTCCGTTGTCGGGTGTAGGTTGGCACCCGTATTTATTCGGTTAGATGCTCTCATCGCCTCTCGCGGTAAGGAGCAAGCAAGTTCATGGGTGGTAAGAGTTGGGGCGGGGCAAGCGCGTCACGTCACCTCTCAATAGCGTGTGTTGTCTGCGAAACTGTTTAAGGCTCTTGATAACATGCGTGCCAGCTCTTTGCGGTTTTCTGGGTTTACAATCATCGTGTCGTGATTGCCTGGGACTGGAACTGCATGGATGGCCGCCGCACTCAAAATTCGGTCCCAGCCGCGCATGAGCGATCTTGCCTCTGGGCCAATTGAGCTCTCGCCCAGTCGCACACGACGGCTGAGGAAAGGATCAGCTGCATAAAACTGATGAATCTCAATTGGCAGGGACGGAACTTGATACGACTGCAGCGCCCTATGAAATTGGGCGATTCTTTCAAACATCAGAACGTCATCGTGGAGATCACGATCCGGAGGTATCGCCCCAATTTTTTGTGCCTTTTCAAGCAGCTGAGTAATTGAACATTGTCCAGCAAAGCGTTCCAACACTTCGAAGCTTTCATCATCCAAGGATTCGAAACGTTCCAATACGATATTTCGGACGATCTGAGAGGGGGATATGCTCGGTGGATTTGCAACTAGCGTAACATCGATGAACGCCATGAAAGACACGACTTTATCCAGACCCAGTAAGCGCTGGGCTATGGCGTAAGCCAAGATGCCACCCGAGCAGTATCCTGCAAAGCGGTATGGACCTTGCGGCTGAATTTCTTTGATTGCCAGTATGACCGTGTCAGCAATCGCTTCAAGGGACAGTGAACGAGCTTCATCGGAAGACGGCCATGGCAAAGCATAGACGGGACAGTCTATGTTCATTTCCTTTACCAAACTGATGACATAGGAACAATCGCCCTCACCGTCGGGAACAAAGAAGAGCGGCGGTTGAGATCCTGTCACACGAACGGGTAGAATGCCAGGTCTATGACGGTGAAAGTCAATCTCGACCCTCGATGCAAGCTCCTTCAGGACAGGAGCATGAAAGAGTTCAGCCGCGCTAAACTTCAGTCCAAGATCTGATGCTCGGCTGAGTAGCTGCACCGCCAAGAGCGAGTGTCCGCCGAGTTCGAAGAAGTGGTCATGGCGTCCGACCCGCTCGACACCCAGAAGCTCCGCCCAGATCTGCGCCAGCGCCGTCTCGACCTCGCCGCGCGGCGCCTCATAGGTCGCCCGCGCATGGGCGTCGTCGGCCGGCGAAGGCAGTGCCTTGCGGTCGAGCTTGCCGTTCGGCGTCAGCGGCAGCGCCTCGATCCGCACGTACGCAGCCGGCACCATGTAGTCCGGCAGCCGCCCGCTCACATGCGCGCGCAAGGCGGCGGCAAGCCCGCCTCCATCGTCCTCGTCCGAGCCGGCATTGGGTCCACACACCACATAGGCGACAAGCTGCTTGTCGCCGGCGCGGTCCTCGTGCGCCACTACCGCCGCCTCACGCACCCGGTCGTGCTCACAAAGCCGCGCGGCGATCTCGCCCGGCTCGATGCGGAAGCCGCGGATCTTCACCTGGTCGTCATTGCGGCCGAGGAACTCCAGATTGCCGTCCGGCAGATAACGCGCCAGGTCGCCGGTCCGGTACATCCGCGCGCCTGCCCCATCGCTGAACGGATCGGCCAGAAACCGCTCCGCCGTCAGCTCGGGGCGGTTCAGGTAGCCACGCGCAACGCCTGCCCCGCCAATGTAAAGCTCACCCACCGCCCCAAACGGCACGGGCGCACCTTGACCGTCCAGAAGATACACCCGCGTGTTCGCTATCGGACGCCCGATCGGGACAACTGGCCTGTCTAATCCAGCGGAATACACCCAGGCGGTCGCGTCAATCGTTGCCTCACTAGGCCCATAGAGATTGACAAGTGGCCGCGATGCCAATTGCAGCCATTTAGCTACATGCTCATTCCGGAGCGGCTCTCCGCCGCAGAATGTGTAACGTAAACTACGGACTTGCTTGGGATGAACGTCATCACCCGTTGTCAATGCCGAAAGCAGCGACGGAACCAACTGAAGTACTGTCACCCGATACTTATTTACTATATCCAGAATTGCTCGGACATCTAATTGGCTGTCGAAGGGGAGAAGAGTTAATTGGGCCCCAATCGACAAGGCTGTCCATAGCTCCCAAACCGCGGCATCAAAAGAGGGGGAGGTTCGCTGCAAGAAAATGTCGTGGGCAGCAAGCCGGAATCGATCCGCCTGCCAAGTTGTGTGATTCACCACTCCCCGGTGCTCGACCATAACGCCCTTTGGGGTTCCGGTTGAGCCTGAGGTGTAGATCACATAGGCGAGATGGCGCGCGGTGAGGCCAAGGGTGCGCGGGTCCGGGTTCGAGGCCGGCAACTCGGCCCAGGCCGGGGTCGCCGTATCCAGTTCGACCACACTCACATCGGCCAGCGCCTCGGCGCCCAGTGCTGCGCGTCCGGCCGCATCGGCCAGCAACAGGTTCGGGGCGGCATCGCCGAGAACCTGCCGCAGCCGCTGAGACGGATAGGCCGGGTCCAGCGGCAGATAGGCACCCCCCGCCTTGAGGATCGCCAAAAGTCCCACCACCATCGCCAGGCTGCGCTCCAGGCAGATCGCCACCGGCTGGTCCGGCTTCACACCCAGTGCGATCAGATGATGCGCCAGCCTGTTGGCGCGCGCGTTGAGCTCGCCATAGCTCAGGCGCTCGTCCTGGCAGACCACCGCCACCGCCTCCGGCGCCTGGCGCACCTGCTGCTCGAACAGCTCGTGGATGCACCGCTCCGACGGATAGGCCGCCGCCGTCCGGTTCAATTCCTCCAAAAGATAGGCCCGCTCGTCGGCCGGCAAGATGTCCAGGTTGCGCACCGGCGTATTGGGGGCATGCTCCAGCGCCTCAGCCAGTTGCTCGAGCGCACGCTGCATGTAGCCGCAGATCCGGTTCGCAGACAACGGCTCCGCCACCTGCGCCGTCAGGCCGAGCGCCTCGCCAAAGTCCTCCACCGACAAGGTCAGCGGATAGTTGGTGCGCTCCTCGCTGCCCAGCCATTCCACGCCGGACCGACCATCCTCCGTCCCGGAACCGGCCATGCGCTCCGGCGTGTTGTGGCGGTAGTTCAGCAGCGCGCCGAAAAGCGGCGCCGGCGCCGCAACGCCGCTGAAGCGTTGCGCCACCGCCAGCGAGGCATGCTCATGCGCCAGCAGCTCGGAAAGCCGGCGATGCGTTGCCCGCACACTTTCCTCGACTCCGGTGCCGTCGAGGTCGAGGCGCACAGGCAAGGTGTTGATGAACAGGCCCATGGCGCGGTCGGCGCCGGCACCGGCATGCATGCGGCCGAACAGCACCGTGCCGAACACCACCTGCTGACGCCCGCTGCTCAGCGCCACCACCTGCCCCCAGGCCAGATGGCACAGGCTGGCCAGGCTCACCCCTAGCCGCCGCGCCTGGGCCCGCAGCCGATCGTTGAGCGCCTGCGGCAGCATCCGATGCGCCTCGCCAACCCCGCTGCCGTCGCCATGGACCTCGCTCAGCCCGAACGGCAGCGTCGGCTCGTCGATGTCGGCCAGCATCGCCCGGAAGAACTCTTCATGCGCCTTGGCATCGACCCCCAGCCGCGCCTGCGCCACCAGCTTGCGGAACGGCTGCGGTGCGGCGAGCTCATGCCCGCGACCTTCCAGCACGGCCCGCACCTCGGCATGCATGACCTCCAGCGTCGTGTGATCGCCGATCAGATGGTGCAGCAGCTCCAACAGCAGCCAGCGCACGCTGCCCGGCTCACGCGCGATCACAAACCGCAACAACGGCGCCCGGCCAAGGTCGATTCGGTACTGGCGCGGATCGAACCGCCGCTTCAGCTGCTCGGAACCGGGAACGCCATCCTCATCCAGCTCGACCTCGCGCACCTCCAGGGCCGCCTTGCGCCACACCACCTGCGCCGGGCTCGACAGACCCTCCCAGACAAAGGCCGTGCGCAGAATGTCGTGACGATCCACCACCTGCTGAACCGCACCAAGATAGCGCTCCAACAGGCCACGATCGGCGAAGGCCATCTGCGAGACCAGCAGGTAGGGATCGCCCCGCCCGGCCAGAAAATGATGGAACAGGATGCCGTCCTGCAGCGGCGACAGGCAATAGATATCCTGGATGTTGCCGACCCCGCCCTGCACCGTGGCGACGATCCGGTCGATCTCCGGCTGGGTAAGATCGATCAGCGGCAGCATCCGCGGCGTGATCGCAGTGCTCTGCTCGCCGATCAGGTTGGCCGGCACCGCCACCTCGCGATGGCTGCCAAGGCTGGCGGCCAGATCGCAAAGCACCGGCCGGGCGAACAGGGTGCGCACCTCCACCCCGAGCGACAGCCGCCGCAGCCGCTCCATCAGCTGCACGGCCAACAGCGAGTGGCCGCCGAGCTCGAAGAAGTGGTCGTGGCGGCCGACCCGCTCAAGGCCGAGCAGCTCTTGCCAGATCCGGGCCAGCAGCGTCTCGACCTCGCCCTGCGGCGCTTCGTAGGCGGTGCGCGCATAGGCCTTGTCGTCGGGGGCCGGCAGCGCCTGGCGGTCGAGCTTGCCGTTCGGTGTCAGCGGCAGCCCATCCAGCCGCACGAAGGCCGACGGCACCATGTAGTCCGGCAGCTGCTCGCTGACATGACCGCGCAAGGCGCCAGCAACTCCGCTTCCATCGTCCTCGTCCGAGCCGGCATCGGGCACACACACCACATAGGCGACAAGCTGCTTGTCACCGGCGCGGTCCTCACGCGCCACCACCACCGCCTCGCGCACCCATTCATGCTCGTTCAACCGTGCGGCGACCTCGCCCGGCTCGATGCGGAAGCCGCGGATCTTCACCTGGTCGTCGTTGCGGCCCAGGAACTCCATATTGCCGTCCGGCAGGTAGCGCACCAGATCGCCGGTCCGGTACAGCCGATCGCCGTCCACAAAGGGACTGGCGATGAACCGCTCCGCCGTCAGCTCGGGACGGTTGAGGTAGCCACGCGCAACGCCTGCCCCGCCGATGTAAAGCTCACCCACCGTCCCGAACGGAACGGGCGCACCATGACCATCCAGCAGGTACACCCGCGTGTTCGCAATCGGACGGCCAATCGGGATCGAGCTTAACCCCTCGACAGCTTCAGACATTGCGAATGTCGCACACCCAACCGTCGCTTCTGTCGGACCAAAATGATTGATCAGGCGCACGGCCGGAAAACGCTCTTGCCAAAACTGTATATCCGCCGGGATTAATGTCTCGCCCCCGATCATGAGCGCTCTGGTCGGCGCCGGCCCTTTATACCCTTCAAGCCTCTTGTTCAGCAGGCTAAGATGCGAAGGCGTCAGCTTGACAAGATCATAGGTCTGATTCTCGTCGACACCAAGCGCATCCATTTGGGCAATGGAGTTGGCAAGACGAATCTTGGTACCCGCGAGCAAAGGCCCGAATAAGGTTGTGATACTGCCGTCAAAGCTGAACGACAGCAGCATCGGCGAGCCGTTCAACGCTCCTTCGTAGTGGCTGCGATCCGACCAATGCAAGTAGTTCACCAGACTTCCATGCTCGACCATGACGCCCTTTGGGGTTCCGGTTGAGCCTGAGGTGTAGATCACATAGGCGAGATGGCGCGCGGTGAGGCCAAGGGTGCGCGGGTCCGGGTTCGAGGCCGGCAACTCGGCCCAGGCCGGGGTCGCCGTATCCAGTTCGACCACACTCACATCGGCCAGCGCCTCGGCGCCCAGTGCTGCGCGTCCGGCCGCATCGGCCAGCAACAGGTTCGGGGCGGCATCGCCGAGAACCTGCCGCAGCCGCTGAGACGGATAGGCCGGGTCCAGCGGCAGATAGGCACCCCCCGCCTTGAGGATCGCCAAAAGTCCCACCACCATCGCCAGGCTGCGCTCCAGGCAGATCGCCACCGGCTGGTCCGGCTTCACACCCAGTGCGATCAGATGATGCGCCAGCCTGTTGGCGCGCGCGTTGAGCTCGCCATAGCTCAGGCGCTCGTCCTGGCAGACCACCGCCACCGCCTCCGGCGCCTGGCGCACCTGCTGCTCGAACAGCTCGTGGATGCACCGCTCCGACGGATAGGCCGCCGCCGTCCGGTTCAATTCCTCCAAAAGATAGGCCCGCTCGTCGGCCGGCAGCAGCTCAACCCGGCCGACCGGCTGCCCTGCATCGGCCGTCACACCATATAACAAAGTTTGCAAATGCTGTGTCATACGGCCGATTTGCTTCGGCGCTAGTCGACTTGCATCAAAGTGCCATCGAAAGCTCCCGTCCTGAACGCAGACCTCAAATGTCAGCAAATCGCCGCATAGGCCTGCCCCAGCACTTTGGCTCGACGTCAAATCACCAGGGACGGAACAGCTGTCTGTCGTCATTGTGAGGCCAATCGGCCAGGGCTGGTGCGACCGTAGGGGCTCCACACTTCCCACTGTGGGCAAGCGCGCGATAAGATCCCGCGCAAAGCTACCGCGCTCCCTCAACTGAGCGCATTCGGCTGCCACCGTTTTGCGCAGTTCTTCAAAATCATGTGCAAGATCAATGGTAACTTCCATCGGCGCGACAGAGGCGATAAGCACCCCCCTCGCTTTAGAGCCAACTTGCGATCTATCCGATGCAGGCGTCCATCCCAGTTGAAGCTCTGTTTCTCCCGTGATGCGGGCGAGATAGATCAGCCAAGCCGTTACCAAGCATTCCGTGCGATCATGTGGCGCCAGCTTAGCCAAAGCACTTGGAATGAACCACGAACTCGATTGCCATCTGGGCGGCGCCTCAGCCGCGGACGACGACAGGAAAGGAAGCTGCAATATTTTAAACTGCTCTAGCCGCTGTCGCCAAAAATCCTCCCGAGGCGCCAGCAATTCATGGGTGGCAGTTATGCTCCGCGCCTCATCATCGCTTAAGATCGGAAGGCGATCACCTTCATCCACATCAAAGTGCCTGGCGAGGGCTCGCGCGTCTAGAACCTGACCAACTAAGCTGCCAAAGCAAACATCAATATCCTGCGTACCCGTCGCCACACGCCAATGGCTGGAGTGGATTTCAAGCAGGCAACCTGCCGGAAAGCCCGAGCGTTTAGGCAGCACCTCCAGGCATCTGACTGTGACAACCCCATCGCCTACGAGAGCCTTGGGCAAACACAATGGATTGGGATGATATGGCCCAAAATCTAGGGCCCGCGTCATCGCTGACAGATCTTGCGCGGATCGATCCCATCGCAGACAGCCTGCCGCATCTGGGCGTCGACGTCTCGGAAAATAGCTTCTGTTCCGCAGCGCCTGCGGATAAGCAATAAGCTTCCCGCTCTTGAGGCCAGTTAAAAGCTCGCGGAAACCGTCGAGAGCTGCCTCATAACATTTGAGGTTCAGGGTCAGTGCCGTATCGGTAGGCGCAATCAGCACTTGGCGTTGGACCACGACGTCACCCGTATCAACACCATCATCGATACGATGCCACGTGATGGCATGTTCGGTCTCTTGCGCCAGCAGCGCCCAGGACGTCGCGTGCGTTCCTGCATATCGTGGCAATGGACCGTCGTGGTAGTTGAAAGCAGCTCGACGCACTTGCCCAAACACGTCCGGTGGCAATATCAGCGGATTGGCGACGGAGAAAATCCAATCCACCGGCTCAGCCTTCAAAAGAGAGCAGAGTTCTTCAACGCTCGCCATGCGGGGGATGTTGGCGCGAGCCGCCCACTCTGCAAATTTGGCATCGCCACACAGGGCCGCGCCAATGACGTGGCCCATCTCAATTGCCAGCTGAGCGCAGCTGATAGCAAGCGTACCACTGCCAACAAAGACGCTGGAGGAGATCGATTGCGCTGCAGCATGCCTATCCTGATCGCCTGGTTCGCAAGCGCCTGCGCGCACTGGAGAAGACCGATTTGCCATCTTCACCCCTCCAGCAGTCCACCCAGTAGGCCGGGCAGTGCCCGACCCAGGCGTCGCGGCACGTAGCGGCCCAAACTAATCACACTGGTTCGGATTTGCTCGGGGGTAACAGCGCCCACAGTCGCTTGTGTTATATGGCGTGCTTTGACGGTAACGAAACTATTGCGCGGAGCCACATCTTCCCCAAGTGCCCGGCAACCACCCAGGGCTCCAAATATCGTCTCCGGCAGCATCGCAGCTGCCAGCTTAACCTCGTCCGAGTCTCCGGTGGGCGTGATCATCGGTCGACCTCTCCTCAGTCTATGCGCCTTGTAGAGGACTACGCATGTACCGTGCCAAAGGAGAAATCGTTCTCAACCAATGTGATAGCCTAACACTGCTATGTTGCTTATCGGACATCGTCGGACATAGGACGATTGAGCGCTGTCAATCGACCGTTCAATTGCGGATCGCTGTCAAGCATCTGCCGCGGCGTTATCAACTTAACTCGCGTTCAGGGATTTGCGGCATAGACCGATGGCATGAACACCGCGACCGTCAGCTACAACCGCCATCGTTTCCCGCCGCAGATCATCGCCAATGCAGTCTGGCTCTACTACAGGTTCCCCTTGAGCCTGCGTCTGGTCGAGGAAATGCGGCTGGAGCGCGGGATCGTGGTTTCGTATGAGACAATCCGCCGGTGGGGCATCAAGTTCGGTCCGGATTACGCTCGCCGCTTGCGCCGCAAGCAGCACAGCCGAAACGATGTCTGGCACCTGGACGAGATCGTCATCACCATTGCCGGCAGGAAACACTGGTTGTGGTGGTGGCGCGCCGTCGACCAGGATGGCCATGTGCTCGACGACATCGTCCAGAACCGCCGCAATACCAAAGCGGCCAAGCGCTTGCTGACGAGGCTGCTGAAGAAGCAAGGCATCTCGCCGAAGCGCAGATCACCGACAAGCTGCTGCGCTCCTATGGAGCAGCCAGGCGATAGGTGATGCCGCACGTCGAGCATTGGTCGCACAAGGGATTGAACAACCGGGCGGAGAATGCACATGCGCCGCTGCGAAAACGGGAGCGGATGAGCAAGGCTTCCGATCACCAGGAGCACTGTAACGCTTCGTTTCGATGTTTTCGGCTCTGCGCAATCTCTTCGTCCCGCCCCGCTCAAAACGCTCCGCTCTGGCTACACATATTCACCGCCTGCAGGCCACGGCGGAATGGAAAGCTGCGGCCATGGTCAGCTGACATCAGCGGCCGCAGGTCTCAACGCGTGTATTGCTCGTAATATTAGATTATTGCATTCTTGCAAATAATGACTTAGCGTAGGCGCTGCTTCTTCACGCAATCGGTTGCGATTTCGGGCGTCAAAGAAAATCTAGAGGATTCGCATGACCATAAGACTGCTTCACCAGACCGACCTGTTTCGTCCCTATATCGATCCGGACGATCACTGGGACCTTGCTTGCGTCTATGCTCTTGCCGCATCGGGCCAACTCGAACTCGGCGGCGTACTGGTTGACTTCCCGCCCAATCACTATCCGGGCCGCAGTCCCGACGTCACCGGCATTGCGCAGCTAAGCTACCTCACGGGGTTGCCGACCCATATGGCTGTCGGTTCATCGGTTCCCTACACGCATGACCGGGCGTCGCTTGCTACCCTTTCCAGGCGCGACCGCGCCGGCGCGGAGTTTCTCCTCCGCTATCTTCGCGGCAGCGAAGGGCCGGCCTATATCAGCATCGTAGGTTCCTGCCGCGATCTCGCCATTGCGGCCAAGCTTGATCCGGATCTCTTCCGTAACAAATGCGCAGGCATCTACCTCAACGCCGGCACGGGCCATCCCGATGTCGCGAAGCAGGGAGGGATAGAGTACAATGTCGAACTAAATGCAGCCGCGTACGCGGCCACGTTCGACATACCCTGCCCGATTTACTGGATGCCATGCTTCGAGACCATTTGGCAGGAGGCGGAGGGAACGGTCGAGCGGTATGGTACTTTATACCGTTTCAAGCAGCGCGACATTCTGTCAAAGTTGTCGCCGGCCCTCCAAAGCTACTTCACCTATTCCCTCGAAGGGCGGACAGATGCACGCTACCTACAGCCGCTGCTGGCACCCCGGAGCGACGTACCGAGCTTCGTGACCTTTCGTGCCGATCGTGATATGTGGTGCACCGCCGGGTTTTTCCACATGGTGTCTCAAGCCGTGGACAAGGCGGGCAACATCATTCCAAGTTCCAACACGGACGATGCGGTTTTTGGCTTCCGTCCCGTCGACATCAAATGCGATCCGAATGAGGTGCCGACGTGGACGGACGCCGATGCAGAGTCAAATCGGTTCTTGTTTGAGGTGAAGGATCTCGATAGCTATGCTAGCGCCATGACCCTCGCCATGACGACGCTACTGGGGAATATTCAGTAGTCGCAAGCCGAAATGGCGGCCATTGCAATTTCGAGACCTTTCCGCCGCTGGTGATCGTCGCGAACGAGTGGTTTTGGCGCTGTAGCGGGGCCCTCGCCGTGGCCGCGAAGCGAAAAATCGGCGCTATCACCACGTGTTATCCTGGCTGCGTTGCGGCGCAGCCAGGAAGCTGGTTGGGCAACGAACCTCCCAGTTGCCACCGGCCTTCCGGCCCCGTCGCGAGGACGGCCTCCTCCGTTCAAGCTATGGCTCTGCGGTGGCTTCCAGCGCCAATGGAGAACCGCTAAGTTAAACTCCAGCTCAATCACGAGGATGGCGCGAAGCCGTGGCGCGGCAGCCAGTAGCGCTTCGTCAAAACACTCATATCCCGCTATCACGACCTCAGCTTCAGCGATTGCGTCCACTAGCTGCTTGCGATCACAGAACCACTCGCCGGCTGCCCAGCCGAGCAAATTAAGCTCGCTGATTTCGCGGAGCGAGGCGATGCCTTCCGGGCTAAGATCTGCTGTCGCCAAGACGCGAGGTCGGCCACTAATCAATCTGATGGCGTCGGTGCTGCTAGGTGTTTAGTCCCAAGGTTTGATGGGTTGGATCGAGCCTGAATCGTTCGGGCTCTTTTGTCCAGATTTTGCAGATGTATTCAAAGGGCGTGAGGCCCTTGAGGGTCTTCAGTCGACGGCCGAAATTATAGGCTAAGACGAAATCGGCGAGATGCTGGCGCAGTTGGTCATGGCTCTCGTAGTTCAGTGCGAACTAACTATTTTCAATCGCGATACGTGAGTTGCGCAGTTTGCCTGAGCAGATGATCGTGACGTCTGCATTGCGCGATGACGCCTCCGCGAGTGCGCGCCGGGCAACCGCATCAAGGTTTCGCAGCGAAAACCAATGAGTATTGAGGCTGCGCCTTTGCGGACTGCCGCGAGAATGGCTGGCGTGCCATTGGCCGTAGCCAGTATCGCGGAGCGACCCGACAGATCGAGTCGGGACAGGAGGGATGGCGAGGGCTCATGATCGGATCCGAGGGCCGTTGATCCGTCGTCCAGCTCCGCGCAAATAACGCCATTCTCGCCCACGGCGGCGCGCGACGCAGGCGATGTCACGTTGTCTGCATATACACGCGTTGAGACCTGCGGCCGCTGATGTCAGCTGACCATGGCCGCAGCTTTCCATTCCGCCGTGGCCTGCAGGCGGTGAATATGTGTAGCCAGAGCGGAGCGTTTTGAGCGGGGCGGGACGAAGAGATTGCGCAGAGCCGAAAACATCGAAACGAAGTGCATGCTCCGCCCGGTTGTTCAATCCCTTGTGCGACCAATGCTCGACGTGCGGCATCACCTGTCGCCTGGCTGCTCCATAGGAGCGCAGCAGCTTGTCGGTGATCATGCGCTTCGGCGAGATGCCTTGCTTCTTCAGCAGCCGCGTCAGCAAGCGCTTGGCCGCTTTGGTATTGCGGCGGTTCTGGACGATGTCGTCGAGCACATGGCCATCCTGGTCGACGGCGCGCCACCACCACAACCAGTGTTTCCTGCCGGCAATGGTGATGACGATCTTGTCCAGGTGCCAGACATCGTTTCGGCTGTGCTGCTTGCGGCGCAAGCGGCGAGCGTAATCCGGACCGAACTTGATGCCCCACCGGCGGATTGTCTCATACGAAACCACGATCCCGCGCTCCAGCCGCATTTCCTCGACCAGACGCGCATTCGTCAGGAAAAGTTTGGTTGTGCTGTTGATCGCGGCCAGCATTCGTCTTTGGATGGGCTTGCCAGACTGATCGACTGGTGCCGATCGATCAGGTCCTTTGTGGGCGTTATCAACTTAACTCGCGTTCAGGGATTTGCGGCATAGACCGATGGCATGAACACCGCGACCGTCAGCTACAACCGCCATCGTTTCCCGCCGCAGATCATCGCCAATGCAGTCTGGCTCTACTACAGGTTCCCCTTGAGCCTGCGCCGACGTGACATCGGATCCCTCAATCCAATGTACTGATGGAGAGCATGACAGGTCAACACGCCAATCCAGACACCCGCGCACTGGTCATCTAGCCTCCAAAGGTGAGATGTTTTGGCAACCTCACTTTGCCACCGTGCCGGCCCCACACAGGATCTGAACAGTTCGCCAGTTGTATCGTCGCCGCCGCGCACTCGCTATCCTCCGAATCCCTTCGGAGCCAGTGAATCACCGTTGCGCAGACGGCATGAATTTTCCTCCCTTTATTGCGAATCGCCTCGACTCCGCAGCGGATCAGATGCCCTCGAAACCAATGGGCGAAAGATCATATTGTAGCAATGAGGCGAGTTGAACTGTTGCAAATCAACGGGACGTATTGTCGCGACACTTGCCTGTGACAGGCATTGGTAAATCTCTCCCTCCCTGTTGATTTCTTCCAAATAGAGAGAGCTCAACACATTTCTACACACGCTTGTTGCACCACATAAAAGTTGTATATCTGCGATCTGCAACCATTCGTAGTGCTCTCCCAGGAGCATTTTTACACTGGTGCCGCTTACATATGGCAGCATCATGGAGAAATATCCGTCATGCAGATGGTGTGCCCTAAGCAAGAGGGCCTTGGACTCGTGTATGCTCCCTATCGCGACTTTCAGAGGTGAAAATCGCACATTCATATCTTCTGGTCTTAGATCAAGCTGAAATCTTCTTTGCACCAGACCACTGAATGTGAAGTCAAGCCCCGAGCTGCGCGTTTCATATGCGCCCTGCCGAGACGGTGAGGGCAGGCACCTCGCAATGTTCCCAGCATTTTCTAGATGATAAATCCTCTCCTTGCGACCTGGTTCCCTAAAATTGTCGTGCTCGAAGTCCTTCAAATATTCCAACTCCGCTTCAGTAGGCATATAGGTCTGACGAAATAGAGCTGCATGGGCAGCCTGCTGCAAAATAGAATACTCGTGCGTCACGCTCGTCTTGGTAAAAAACGTTTTCGTATCATTAATGAACCGCAAGCATTCCGCCTGTACATTGGCGACCTTCTCGTACTGCTTATCGCTAAACATGGTGTCGCCAAGAATCGGCACGCCGTACAAGTCATAATCTTCAAGTGCTCCCTCCTTAACAGTGCAGCATTGCTCAAATAGTCTGGGCCAACAGGGCGACGTAATGAGCGCTTTGCTGTTCGCCGCACGGTAAGGTTCGTCGGAGCCAACCACATAGCGCCCCAGTATGTCGACTTTAAATTCTTCTTTGAAGGTGCGAGCCAAATATTCCTGCGTAGTGCCAATATAGCCTGTGTCTGCCAGGATAATGGTATCGCCTTCCTCCAACTCCAATTCCTTTGACATATAGCGCATCAAGCGCGCACGCAAAGCAAAGGAGTTCTTGAATATCAACTCCAACACATCGTCGTCGTGCAGCAACTGATGGAACGCCGTTCGTGGATCGTCAGATTGATGAGCGATCCGTATTAACAATTCCGTCACTTCCGGCGGAAGCAAAAGCTGTTTTGCAGTGGCATGAAGATTGTCAGTTTCGGGCTTGATCCCGCTGATGTAATAATCGACATCGGCGCGGGTTTTGAACGAGGCCGCGCGAGCAACGAAGTTGCGGATTCGTACCAGCGTGCCGACCGGTTTGCCCGCATAGGCTTCACAGGCGGCTGAAAGAAGATAAGCCCCACGCAACATAAAGAAAACTCTTACTCGCTTGCCCCGCTGTTGTAGTGTCTCCACCTCGTCCATAAGAAAACGGGCATAAGCATATAGCACGGGGCCGAACGACATGTAGCCGATCACTGTCTCAGGCGCATACGGCTTCAGGTTTGCTACCGAAAAAATTGGTCGAAATGGACTATAGCGTGGAATGACAACCGCTTCCGGTGCGGGTTGTTCGAGTACAATCAACGAAGATGCCGCGTTCTGTAGGCGCAAGAAGTCTGCGACCTCACGATCAAACTGTAGAAAATGCAGCGCACGTACGCCCAATTTCCGCGGCGCTTGCGCATCGGCTACGTCATTGTCCCCGATGTGGAGTAGTTGCGATGCAGGAACGCCACACTCTTTGATTACAATCTGAAAAAGGGCATGTCTCTTCGACGTCCCATAATCGACAGAGCAGTAAATCTTGCTGATTGCCTGCATAGCGTCCGCAGGCAAATGCCGAGCCAAGAGGCGCCTTAACTCGCCTGAGCGCAAATACATGTCGCTCACGACGATAATTTTGATACCACGGGTGTGCGCCAGCCTGATCAGTTCTACGTACGGTGAGAATGCAAAGCAAACATTCATTTCGGTTCGGAGTTCCGCCTCGGCCAATAGCTCCCGTTCCTCACAAGAAAGCGATGTAAAAATCCGATAAATATCAGCGATATCGATCTCCCTGGATCCGTTCTCCAAAGGCTTCGCTCGATAGGCACGCGCAGCAGCGCTAATGCGTTGGTGAGGAGTAATCCCGAACCTTCGCCCGACGGGATTATTGGCCAGCTCAGCAAAAACGTCTTCGGGTGTCGCTGTTTTGCGCCATAGCAACGTATCGAAGCAGTCGAGTGAGAGTACCTTTATCGAAGCGCCAAAGTCGTCCAGAATAGTTGGGATATCGTTGGCCGTTATTTGCGCCGTATGGTGAGTGTGACGCACGTTGCTGGAGAGAAGGCAATCCTCCGGCTTTTGCCATTGGTTGATCTCTTCTATTAGATGTCCTCCGTATGGAAACATTGCATCAGAGTGACCGATAAACCGATAGACGTCGTCTCCGGCGGAAATATGCGACACGAAGCTAGGAGCAAACATATCCTCAATAGGTAACCTTCCGGAAGACTGCTGATTAATATCGGCTTGCTTTATCTTGGCGACCAAGCGCTCTAGTATAAGCTGCATTGTGTTTCTCCTTCGCGCAAGTGCAATCTGTCTGGCTGAGAACTTCTCACTTGTCGTCCACTCTCGGGTCTAGGCCCTCCGGATCGCCAAATTGTCGATGTCAGCAGCAACAGCGTTTGCTACGGAGTTTTCCATGAAGCCGGCAATTAAACCGGCAATCAAAATAGAGATGTCCTGAACTGGTTGAGGGACTTGGGTTCGAACCAGGGTCTGCCGAGCAAAACTCCGCTGTCCTACCGCCAGACGATCCCTATCTCATCATTTTATCCCTGCTCTCGCAGAATGAAATCCGGCTAACGTCAAAATACATGCGACCCTTGAGTGGCCATCTTCGGCTCACCAACCCTTTGGCCGAAGATTATCAGTCATAAAGTTGCCGTCAACGTAGCGACGGGAGTGAGGGATTGTATCCCAAGTGTGCATGTGTACCAGCGGGTCTGTGTGATGCTTTGATGAAGAAATGTTAAGTGGCGATCTCACGTTGTCTGCATATACACGCGTTGAGACCTGCGGCCGCTGATGTCAGCTGACCATGGCCACAGCTTTCTATTCCGCCATGGCCTGCAGGCGGTGAATATTGTGTAGCCAGAGCGGAGCGTTTTGAGCGGGGCGGGACGAAGAGATTGCGCAGAGCCGAAAAGATCGAAACAAAGCGTTACAGTGCTCCTGGTGATCGGAAGCCTTGCATCATCCGCTCCCTTTGCAGCGGCACATCTGTTGGTGACACAGTCGAGTTTTGGTTCAGCGAGCAGCGCGACCTGCCGGCGGCCAAGCGCTTCTTCATAAAGGCGCTGGAGCGTCATGGCCGACCGGATCGCGTCATCATCGACGGGAGCCAGACCAACCACGAGGCGATCGTTTCTTGCGACACCACAAATTGCTTGCAGGATCGCTCCCGGCGCCGGCTGAAGCCGATCCGCATCCGCCGGGGCCAGTATTTGAACAATCGGATGGAGCAGGACCATCGGCGCATCAAGCGCCGGGTCCGGCCGAGGCTCGGCTTCAAATCGACGGCCACCGCCTCCACCATCCTCTCCGGCATCGAAATGTCCACATGATGCGCAATCGACAGGTGAGGTACGCCTTCAATCCGAATCCTTCCCTGGCCGAGCAGATCGAATCATTGCCGCCTGATTGACCTCGCATCAGGCCTCTCTGCGCCCCTATTCAGCCGTTGCAACAAAACCGTCCATATACGTCCACATATGGAATTACCAGCGCTGGCAGGCCTTAGTTGCCCGCCTACGGTATATCCGGCATACGCGCTCCCATCTTGCCTGATTGCCGCGAGGCACCCGAGGGTCGGACGCCATGGCAGGGTTTTCGTGTTTGTTCAATGACAGCGTTCGATTGCGCCACTCCATCAGGGCAATCGCTCGAAGATGAGGTTGATGCTAGTCATTGCAGCAAGCCGGTATGACCTGCTTTCCATCAGATTGATGATCCGGTCCCTGTTGCCCTTCAGATAATGCTCACTTGGCTCGCATTGGATGACAGCAGGTCTGATGCGCTCGTAGTCGATGGCCTTAACGAGATCGTGATCTAGCCCCTCGCAGTCGATTGATAAAAAATCGACTTTATTGGCATAAGGCGCCAATAGTTCATTGATACCTATCGCGCTCACTTCAATACGCTCTCGGATACCTCCTATACCGTCGAAGTCGCCGAAACTTTCCACATGTGCCTGATTCACCGACGAAAGCTCATGGGCGTTTCCGATGAAGAGCGTGGCAGACGCTTGCGGAGCAGGCAAGACAACGGATCGCACGAGAACGTCTTCCGGGCGCGCAGCCCGAATCAGCGCCCCCAGCTCAGGATTGGGTTCAACCAAAACACCTCGCGCGCCTCTTTGGTACAAAAGATAGGTACTTGAGGTAGAGATGGGGTGATTAGCGCCGATCTCGACATAGAACGCACTGACCCAAGATCTTTGGCTCTTGCAGAGTCTTGCAGCCAGTATTCCTTCGACAATAACGTCTTCTCCAGCTTGTGCGTAACTAGACGGCGCGAAGTGCTTGATCCGAGAGTTCGGTAAATTGAGCCTAGCGATTTCTTGATTTATGGACTGGTTTTCAAACTGGGACAGCATGGCTCGGCGCTCCAATGCTAACTTGTGATCTTGGTACGGGGCCGCCCGACCGGTTTGTCGCGGCGGCTCTTTCTCATCATCGCAGCAATCGGCGTGCCACGTTGCGGAATGCAGTGCTCCTCATTTTGAAAAGATGAAGCACGCGCGCCCGCTGGAATGGCCGCGACACTTTGTCGGGTTCGCTACATCGGCGCCACCAACCGGCAAGCCGCTTGCCGAAGTGACGCGCAGACAGCGAAACTTGCTGTAGATCGCGCGTTGTGCTTGGTGGCGGCGCGGACATGCGCGTGCCGTTGCGTATTGAAAGCGGTATCGACGAAGGCGCCGATTGGATCTGTTCCAACCTTTTGATTACCAGCACTGTGGCAAGGAGCCTTCGATCATTTTCGGAGGGTTGGAATGTTCACAGGCCGTCCGGTCCGTGATCCTGCTTCGCGTGCGCTGGTAGCTGGCCTACAACCTGAGCCTGCGCGATCTTGAGGAGATGATGGCCGAGCGGTGGATCGCCGTCGACCACACGACCATTCACCGCTGGACCGTTCGTTTCGTACCGCGACTGCTGGAGCATTTCAACCGGTGCAAGCGTGGCGGTTCAGCGAGCAGCGCGACCTGCCGGCGGCCAAGCGCTGTTCTTCATAAAGGCGCTGGAGCGTCATGGCCGACCGGATCGCGTCATGGAGCCAGACCAACCACGAGGCGATCGTTTCTTGCGACACCACAAATTGCTTGCAAGATCGCTCCCGGCGCCGGCTGAAGCCGATCCGCATCCGCCGGAGCCAGTATTTGAACAATCGGATGGAGCAGGACCATCGGCGCATCAAGCGCCGGGTCCGGCCGAAGCTCGGCTTCAAATCGACGGCCACCGCCTCCACCATCCTGTCCGGCATCGAAATGATCCACATGATGCGCAATCGACAGGTGAGGTACGCCTTCAATCCGAATCCTCCCTGGCCGAGCAGATCGAAATCATCGCCGCCTGATTGACCTCGCATCAGGCCTCTCTGCGCCCTCGTCAGCCGTTGCAACAAAACCCGCCAGTGCAGGCGAACATCAGCGTGATCGCACGACTGCCCTTGCCCGCCGGTGACCAGCACGGGCTTCCGGGAGCAAAGGGTCACAAGCGCGCGCCGCTTTGCCTGTCAAAGATGTGGACACGGCGCGGATCGATCCTCAGCCTTACCTCTTCACCGGGACCGACGGTGAGCCTGTCCTTGACGATGGCGTCGATAGGATCTTCGCCAAGTTTGGCGAAGATCTGTGTCTCGGAGCCGGTCGGCTCCAGCACCGAAACAATTCCCGGCAAGCCGTCGGGCGCAATATCAATATGCTCGGGACGTATGCCGTAGATGACCGGCTGGCCGCCCTGCGCCCTGCCCTCCTCGACCGGCAGCACGGATCCGGTATCCGACACAAAGATCTGCCTGCCGCCCGTCGAATTGATCTTGCCCTTGATGAGATTCATAGCCGGCGAGCCGATGAAGCCGGCGACGAAGACATTGCCCGGATTGTCGTAGAGATCGAGCGGTGCGCCGACCTGTTCCACCTTGCCGTCCTTCATCACCACGATCTTGTCGGCCATCGTCATCGCCTCGATCTGATCATGGGTAACATAGACGATCGTAGTGCCGAGGCGCTGATGCAGTTCCTTGATCTCGACACGCATCGCAACACGAAGTTGGGCGTCGAGATTGGACAGCGGCTCATCGAACAGGAAGACTTCCGGGTCGCGCACGATGGCGCGTCCCATGGCCACGCGTTGGCGCTGTCCGCCCGAAAGCTGTTTCGGAAACCGGTCCAACAGCTTGCCCAGATCGAGAATATCGGCCGCTTTCTTAACCTTGGCGTCGATCTCGGCCTTTGGCCTGCCCTTGATCTTGAGCGAGAAGCCCATGTTGGCGGCGACGCTCTTGTGCGGATAGAGTGCATAGTTCTGGAACACCATCGCTATGTCGCGGTCTTTTGGCGGAACATCGTTCACCACCCGGCCGCCGATGCTGATCTCACCGGCCGATATTGGTTCGAGACCGGCGATCATGCGCAACAGGGTGGATTTGCCACACCCTGACGGGCCGACCAGGATGACGAACTCGCCATCGGCAATGTCGACATTCACGCTATGGATGACTTGGACGTTTCCGTAGCGCTTGACGATATTCCTGACAGTGACCTGAGCCAACTCACACCTCCTACTGGGGCAAAGCAATCCGCATCTTCACTTCGCCTTCGCCGCGAATGCGGCGACTTCATCTTGAACACTGTCTTCGATTCGAACGTGCGCGTTATTCTTTGACGCTCGACATCGCGACCGAGTCGGTGAAGAAGCGTTGGAAGCCCAGCAGGATGACTGCAGGGATGAGGCTGAGAATGGTCGATGCGGCGAAGATCTGGCCGTAGTCGCTGCTATGCTCCCCCACCATAAGGCCGAGGGTGATCGGGGCGAGGAACATGTCGTTGCGCGTCGTGACCAGAAGCGGCCAGAGATACGCCTGCCACTGGCCATTGAAGAGGATGACCCCGGCCCCGATGAGAGCCGGACGCGAAAGCGGCAGGAAAATCTCGAGGAAAATCCTGAGCCAGCCGGCTCCGTCGATTTGAGCGGCTTCAATCAGCGAACGCGGTATGGCAAGGAAAAATTGCCGCAGCAGGAAGATCACTATGCCGCTGCCCACGAAGGGCATGATCAGTGCGAGGTAGGTGTTCTGCAGCCCGGCGCGTGCGAAGATGGCCGACAACGGAACAGCCACGACCTCCTCGGGGACCAAAAAGCTGAAGACGATGATGGCGAAGACGACCTCGCGGCCGCGCCACTGCATGGCGCTCAACGCGAAGGCCGCGGCTGCGCACACCAGCAGTCCTACGACCACCGTACATGCGGCCACGACGATCGAGTTGATCAATCCGGTCCGGAACGCTCCGCCGAGCGCGCTGCCAAAATTTGCCAGCGTCGGCCGTGGCGGAATGAAGCTGCCAATGGAAAGCGGATCGAGCGAGGTGAATATCTCGCTACCGGGCCGGAGGCTTCCGGCAACCAGCCAGACGATCGGCAGCAGAAAGCCGGCGGCGACGGCGATGCCGAACACCAGCTTAATCATGCGGCCCGCCCCGGCCGAACTCTTTTCTCCGGCGCTCACAGTTGCTTCTCCCGCGACAGCAACCGGAACTGGATGAGGATGATGACCATCATGATGACCATCAAGGTCAACCCTTCCGCAGCAGCCAATGGCACGTCGTTGAAAAAGTAAGCCTGCTGATACACGTCGTACATGATGAGCTGCGTGCTGCCGCCGGGCCCGCCTCGGGTTAGTATAGCGATCGGAGCGAACAGCAGAAATGCGGACACCGTGTCTGCGACGATTACGAAGGCCAGAGGCCGACGCATCAGCGGGATAGTGATGTGCCATAGCGACGAAAGCTTCCCAGCCCCATCGATCGATGCTGCCTCATAGAGATCGCGAGGAATGTCCTTTAGGCCACCGATGAGGAACATCATCCAGAAGCCTACTCCGACCCACGAGCTCATGATAATGATCGACATCAGTGCCTGGTCCGGCGATGTCAAGAACGGCTGAGCGCTCACGCCTATAGAAGTCAACAGAGCATTCGCCAATCCCTGCGGGCGGTATGCAGCGCCCCACAGGATGGCTGCGACGCTCGATGGGATGAATACCGGCAGGAACACCAAAACTCGCAGCAGCGAGAGGATCCGTGAGTTTTCGCCAAACAGCAAAGCGAGGCCGAAAGCAATTGCCGTCTGCAGCGGCACGGTCACCGCGACAAAGGTTAGGGTGGCGTGCAGGGTCTTGGCAAATGAAGGCGCCGTGAAAAGAAACCCGAAATTATCGAGCCCGGCGAATTCGCCGTCAGGGCCGGACAAGCTCTGCTGAACGAGCCAACCTGCTGGCAACAACCGAAACCCGATGAGGGCAACCAGAGCCGGCGTCAGGAAGAGGAGCGGCGCTATGGCCGCTCTCCATTTTGAACGTCGACCAATCATGGGAGCGGCCCTCACAATCCGTCCTTCAGAAACCGCTCCCATCTCCATCGCTTTTATCGCTCGATCCGCTTGAAACTACGCTCAAGTTCACTTTGAAGCTGTGTAAACGTCGGAGCAGCGTCACTTCCGTTGCGAATATCGCTCCACGCACGCGTGACCAGCTCCTCCAGCTGGAGATATCCGAGTGTACGCGGTCGCCGGACGGCCGTGTTCGCCAGCTCATAGCGGATCAAAGAATCAACACCCTTCAGGTTGGGATTCTGCTGGGGAATGCGGCTCAGCACTTCGGTCGAAGCCGCGATGTTCGCGGATAGACCGTCTTCGTCGGAGGCGAATAGCGACCCATCTTTATCTAAACCCGCGTAGCTCAAGAATTCCAGAGCCAGGTCGGCATTAGTTGTGCTCGCCGCCACTCCAAAATGCCACGATTCAGAAGGCGTGACCGCCTTGCCACCGGTAAAATACGGATGAGGCGCCACCCCATAATCAAGACCGTCGGCCTTGTTGAAAGCGGCGACTAACCAAGGGCCGCCAACAAGGAATGCGAGCCGGCCAGCTGTGAACAGGTCAAGCATCTCGGCTCCGGTCGGGCCACGCGAAGCCACGCCATCGGCGAAGATGCTTCCATACCATTTTCCTGCCTGCAACCAGGCATCGTTGGATACGTCTATGGTCAGCAGGTCCGGACCCTTGACGCCTGGGCCACCGCCAAGCGACTCGGGAAGAATCTGTAGCTGGTAGTAACGATCCACTTGCTCGAATCCAAAGCCGATCTCGGCTCCGCCCTTCTGCACCTTCTTGGCCAGATCAATGAGCTTGTCCCAGGTCAAGCGCGCGTCGGGCGAGACACCCGGCGCTTCAACAGCGGCTTGGGCCAGAAGCTTCTTGTTGAAAAACAGGAGCTGCGTTGACTCCCCGATCGGCATTGACAGCATCTTCCCGTTGTAGGTAGCGCCCTGCACGTCGCTGGGGAACAGTACGCCCTTGCTCTTTTCTGCGAAGGCACTCGTCAAGTCGGCCAAAATGCCCAGCTTGGAGAACGTCGGAACATAAGTCGGGTCCACGAGGAAGACATCGGTTCCGGAATTTCCCGTCCGGAAGCGCTGAACTGTCGTGTTCTGAAGGTCGGAAAACGGCACACCTTCGAAAGAAACCTTCTTGCCAGACACCTTTTCGAAAGCATCGAAGAGCCTTTTATAGCCGGCGCCGTCGCCATAGCCGAAGAATCGCAGCTTCTTGTCCTCCGCCCTGGCCGGCAATGATCCAAGGAGTGGCAGCGACGACACCCCCAACATGCCAGTCAAGAAGTCGCGCCGACCCGGGCGATATCCCAATAAACTCATCTTGTTTCCTCCCGTTCGTTCTGCGGAAGCATAAAGGAACTCCCTTAGCTCAAAGCGTACGCTAGGCCATTTCTTGCAAGAATGCAATAACCTAATATTGCCAAACGGTAACGCCATGTGGTAGCAATGAGTCGCCCTGAGGAGACCGCATGATTCGGCCCGGTAGAACTCCACTTCATATTCAGCTCGCCGATATCATTCGGTCTCAGATCGAGAGCGGCGTCTTCAATGCTGGCGATCAACTCCCCACTGAGATGGAGTTGATGAAGCAGCATGAGCTCAGCAGCAGCACTGTGCGACAGGCAGTGCTTGCCCTTGTCGGCGAAGGCTTGCTGTATCGACGCGCTGGCAAGGGAACTTTCGTTGCCAAACGTCACATCGGTCGGGACCTGCTCACTTTTTCAGGATTTTCGGAAGAAGCGGTGACGCGTGGCTTCCGGCCGGGTACTAAACACGTGATGGTCGACTGGCATCCCGCTGACGCCTTGGTTGCAGCCGCACTAAACGTGCCGACCGATGAGAACGTCTTGACCATCGAGCGCGTGCGGACGATCGACGACGAGGTCGTAGCGGTTGAGACAGTTTCGTTTGTAGCAGCAATCGGTCTACTGATGGAAAAGCTCGACCTTGCCGACACCTCTCTCACCGAAATTCTGGAGCGGCAGCTTGGTGTGGCTCTGGCGCGAGCCAGGCAGGAGATAAAGGCCGGCGTCGCGCGTGCCAAACTGGCAAAAGCACTCGACGTGTCGAGCGGCGCTGCGGTGCTGCAAATCGATCGTACCGCCTTCGACGCGACCGATCAGGTTATTTACTTTTCGTCCTCGTCCTACCGGGCCGATCGCTACATTTACACCGGCTGGATCGAGCGCACGAGCGCCTCGATCACTCAACCACGCCAATTAATCGGCGGGAGCAGATGATGCCCACTTGCGAGGTTTACGTCGTCGGCTCGTACGGAGTTGCGTTTTGGATTGTGGGCGACGTGCCAGCGCCGGGCGAAACTCTGCTGGGGTCGGGGTTTGCCTTCGGAAATGGCGGCAAGGGCTCTAATCAGGCTATCGGAGCTGCGCGACTCGGCGCCAGTTGCAAACTGCTGGCGGGCGTTGGCGCCGACAAATTCGGTGACGAGGCACTGCAACTTTGGCGCGCCGAAGGCGTCGACTGCTCGGCTGTGAGGCAGATAACTGAGACACCGACGATGGCCGGGATCATCATTCTCGACGCCGAAGGCGAGAACCGCATCATCACCGATCCCGGGGCCAACGCGCGGCTTACGGCGACCGATGTCGAAACCTTCGCAGCCACCTGGAAGAGCCCGTGCATCCTGCTCACACAGCTCGAGATCCCAGTCGAGACGGCGGCCCGCGCGCTTGCCATCGGAAAGGCGCGAGGACTGACGACCATCCTCAATCCTGCACCTGGACGCGCCCTGCCGAAGCAAATCTTTGCCGACGTTGACATCCTAACGCCAAACCAGTCCGAAGCGCGCATTCTGCTGGGGCTCGACGCTGACGATCAGCAGGCCGACGCCGATTTAGCGGCAAGACTGCGCGACCTCGGCGTGGGGCATGTCGTCATGACGCTGGGAACGGATGGTGCCTTGATTGTCGGCCCCGAAGGACTGACCAAGATCGCGAGCTATCCAGTCAACGTCGTCGACACTACCGGGGCTGGAGATGCATTCAACGGGGCACTCGCTGCAGGGCTGGCCAGTGGATTGACCCTCACGGACGCTGTTCGCCGCGGCACTGCGGCGGGCGCCCTCGCAGTCACGAAAAAGCTCGTGGTTCCGGCATTGCCCGATGAGAATCAGATTTCAGAATTGATGAAAACCCGGACCGCTTGCGCATGAAGATTAGGGTTGCTTTCCTTCCCACGGGCCCCCTGGCTATTGCCGGTGACGTGTGCATTATCGTGGATGTGATCCGCGCCACGACAGCTCTTGTCGGCCTTTTCGACGCCGGCAGCGATCGTGTGTTTGTCGGAGGATTTCGCGCGGAAGTCGCTAAAGCGCGCGCCGCCGTGGGCGAGAATGGCGTTATTTGCGCGGAGCTGGATGACGGATCAACGTCCCTCGGATTCGATCATGAGCCCTCGCCATCCCTCCTGTCTCGACTCGATCTGTCGGGTCGCTCCGCGATGCTGGCAACGGCCAATGGCACGCCAGCCATTCTCGCGGCAGTCCGCAAAGGCGCAGCCTCAATACTCATTGGTTCGCTGCGAAACCTTGATGCGGTTGCCCGGCGCGCACTCACGGAGGCGTCATCGCGCAATGCAGACATCACGATCATCTGCTCAGGCCAACTGCACAACTCACGTATTGCGATTGAAGATAGTTATTGCGCCGGACTGATCGTTTCACGGTTTTGTGCACTGGCGAAGGATGACGCTGTTGAACTTGACGACTCCGCGTCGCTCGCTCACGGCTTCACAATCTCGCAAGATAGTGCCGTGAAGGTGTTGTTGGGCTCGATGACCGGTCGCCGCTTCATCGGCAACTGCCGGCAGAACGACGTGGAGTTCTGTGCGCGCATCAATGAATCTACAATCGTTCCGGTCGTTGCCGCGCACGGCGAAGATTCCGATCATCCGGTTTATCTCCTCGATGCCTAGCAGCACCGACGCCATCAGATTGATTAGTGGCCGACCTCGCGTCCTGGCGACAGCAGATCTTAGCCCGGAAGGCATCGCCTCGCTCCGCGAAATCAGCGAGCTTAATTTGCTCGGCTGGGCAGCCGGCGAGTGGTTCTGTGATCGCAAGCAGCTGGTGGACGCAATCGCTGAAGCTGAGGTCGTGATAGCGGGATATGAGTGTTTTGACGAAGCGCTACTGGCTGCCGCGCCACGGCTTCGCGTCATCTTATCAGTACGCTCGGCCCCGCAAGCGAACATCGATGTGGCGGCCGCCACGGCGCGGGGGATCGCTGTAGTACACACTCTCGGGCGAACCAATCACGGAGTTGCAGAGTTCACGATTGCTCTCGCGCTGGGGCTTACTCGCCAACTCATCCCTGCCGCTGCATGGATTAGGTCCCGCTCGCCCGACTTCGACGCCGGAGAGGACTTTTTTCGTGGTACGGTATGGGGTCGCGGCGCGAGTTCTCCGCAACTCGCATTCACGGGCATTGAGCTGCATGGTCGCACACTCGGTATCGTCGGCTTTGGGGCAATCGGTCGTGCGGTCGCCGAAAAGTTTTCCGGCTTTGGCATGAGCACTATCGTCCACGATCCTTACGTCGATAGCGCCGAGTTAAGAACGCTCGGGGTCGAACCGGTCTCACTCGACGAACTTCTGGGACGCTCGGCAATTGTAACCTTGCACGCGCGGCTCAGCACACAAACGCGCGGCATGATCGGCGCAGACCAGCTCGATCGGATGGGGCGCGGCGCGTATCTCATCAACACAGGTCGGGCAGGCCTTATCGACACTGGCGCGCTACTACAGGCCTTAGATCGCGAACAGATCGCTGGGGCCGCGCTAGACGTCTTTGACACGGAGCCGCCTTCGGCGAGGGATCCGCTTGTTTCTCATCCGCGCGTCCTTGCGACGCCTCATATCGCCGCGTGGACCGAAGAGATGCGTTTACGTCACACCCGTAGCATTGTGCAAAACCTGCAGCGGCTTTTGGCCGGCAAGCCTGGCAATCTGTCGAACCCCGAAGTTCTCGCGATGGCGGGGAGGATCGTGCCTTGAAAATAATCGATGTCGCCTCGCGTCTCTATCAGATCCCGCCGACGGTCTCCTGGGAGGACGCCACACACCGCGTCGCGAACCTCGAATTCATCATCACCCGCGTGACCACAGACGCTGGGATCGTCGGCGAGGGCTTTGCCTATACGACAGGGGTTGGCGGAAGTGCCATCCTCGCCCTGATCGATGATTATTGCCGATCGATGCTTGTCGGACAAGATCCGCGGCAGATCGAACGACTTTGGTCGTTCCTCTATGGCCAATTGCACCGCAGCGGCACCGGGGGCATCAACACCCTCGCATTGGGCGCGATCGACATCGCGCTTTGGGATATTTCGGCCAAGTGGTACAATGTTCCAATACACCGTCTGCTCGGCGCGCGGCGCGAAAGCATCCGCACCTATGGCAGTGGCATTGACCTCTTCCTCGACAGCGACGCTCTACTCGACCAGGTAGATAAGTTCGTAGCGCAGGGGCACAATGCGGTGAAGATAAAAATCGGTCGTGACGCCGCGGAAGAAGATCTCGACCGTATCGTAGCCGTGAAGAAACTGATCGGCCCCACGCGACGACTGTTCGTCGATGCCAACCAGCGCTGGAATATCGCTGACTGCATGAACCGACTGCAGAAACTAGCCGCGTTCGACCTTGGTTGGATCGAAGAGCCTCTCCATGCCGAGGATATTCGCGGGCACGCCGACCTACGCGGCTTCGTAGCGCTGCCCATTGCGGTCGGCGAGAGCCTATATACGCGGCATCAGTTCGCCGATTATCTCCAGGCCAACGCCGTCGACATCGTCCAAGCGGACGTATGCCGCGTCGGAGGTATCAGCGAGTGGCTGAAGATCGCCAATCTGTCAGCGTCCTTCCACCGCACCATGGCGCCCCACTACATGTCCGAACTCTCCGTCGCATTGATGTGTGCAATCGACAACGCGGACATTCTCGAATGCGTGCACGGCGGGAGCTTCTCCGAGATGGGCGTACTTCAGGCGGAACTTCGCCTGGAGAACGGAGTGGCCTTTCCATTTGAAACACCCGGACATGGGGTGGTGTTCGATCACGAAAAACTCGAACCCTTCGCTGTCGATCCTGCCGAACTTCGGACCCGGAATATGCAGAGCGCAAAGTGAATGCGGCTCCATCACGCGCGCATGGCGGTCGATTGCCACAACCTCCTAGGCGAAGGATGCAACTGGAGCGCATTGGACCAGAGCCTTTGGTGGACTGACATTGAAGGAAAGAGCGTGTTCCGCTGGGACGACAACGGGAAAGTTGCGGCTGTGCGGCAACTTCCCAATCGTGCGGCGTTCGTCTTTCCACGCGCGCGTGGTGGCTTCGTGCTCGGCTTTCCTAAGTCTATAGTCATCACGGACCCAACCTTCACCGACTTCTCACAAGTGGCCGAAATCGAGCCGCATCTTGCGCAAACCCGTGTCAACGACGCCGCGATCGACCCCTACGGTGGGATCGTCTTGGGCACATACAATGAACAGAGCCGTGAGCCAGTCGGAGGCGTCTATCGCATTGCGCCCAATGGCGACGTCGTTACGCTCTTCAGCGGCGTAGCGGCCGCCAACGGACTGGCATTTTCGCCCGACGGCCGGATCATGTACTTCACCGACACAACGGAAGGCACCATCCGGCGTTTCGCCGTGGCTCCGCAATTTGCGGGTATTGCCGAGATAGGCCCGCTGGCAGGCCCGAACATTGCCCCCGGATCGCCTGATGGCGCCACCGTGGACATTGAAGGGGGCTACTGGAGCGCCAGGCTACGAGGCGGCTGTGTCGTCCGTATCGATCGAAACGGCCACCTCACAGATCGCGTGGATATGCCGACTATGGCGCCGACCTGTGTGGCACTTGGCGGCGAAGATCTGAGAGCACTGTTCATAACCTCACGGCGAGCCAGGCAATCGTCTGATGAACTTCTTCGATTTCCCGAGTCCGGGAACCTCTTCCGCGTGGAGGTCATTCAGGCTGGCCGACCGCCCTTCAGTTGCAGAGTCTAATTTAGCACTGGGCTGGGTGCAGTCCAGTGTTCGACTGCCGCGCAAGACCCCAGGACGCGGTTTGTGTCCGTGCATGGATCTAGTCGCGTGGGACGTCGTTCAATTCCGATCACCTGGGGAGGGTGATGAGCTGTCACCGGTTCGTGGGAGCTGCCCACACCCTGCCTGGTGCCCTTTTCGGCCTTGTCACCGGGACCCTTTTGAACGACGTGGGAGCGGTTTCCTGCGCGCCCAGGGAGAAGTGGACGGATGCGGATTGAACTACTCTAAGCCACTAGTCGCAGCGGCTACCGATCCTCCGACAAGAATGGCGAGTGGCTCACCATGTCGGATGCGGCCGTCTTGCACGTTAAGATCCGCCGCTTCTTCAGGCACGGCATATTGCCCGCCGAGCAGGTCATGCGTTGCGCTCCCTATCAAATTCGCGCCAGCGACCTCGAAGATGATGCGCAGCATCGAGAACGCGTGCGTGAGCTGACGGGCGCCGACGCCGAGGTGATAGCGATGGTCGAGCCGCTGCTTGCGATCCTCGGTGTCATGTCGAGAGAGTTCGCCCGCCTAACGAAGCAGGGTTCTCGATATCGTGCGCAAGGAGGAAGTCTGCCAGCGGGCTGATGAGCGCGCCGGGCGTCGGGCCGATCACCGCGCTCGCCTTCCGGCCCGAGCGGTTCGGCTCGTCGCAGGCGGTGGGAGCGCATCTGGGGCTGACGCCGGCACGCTACCAGTCCGGCGAGACCGACATCCAGGGCAAGGTCAGCCGCTGCGGCGACGAACTCGCCCGCACCGCCATCTACGAGGCCGGGCATTCGCTGCTCGTGCGATCGAAGAAGTGGTCGAGCCTCCGAGCCTGGGGCATGAATAGTGTTAGGCCGGGGCATGGAGCGGGCGCGGGTGGCTGTGGCCCGCTAACTGGTCGTCATTCTGCATCACATGTGGGCCGACGCGACCGAGTTCCGCTTTGGAAAGAAGCCTGATCACCTGGCCGCGTGAACTGAGACAGATCGAGGAGCAAGCAACACGAACAAAGCCTTCGCCCGAAAGGGCGATGCCCCGATCGTTACCTGGGGACGATGGGCGAGGCGATCTCGTGAGAGTCCCGAACCTGCCGGCCCAAGCGCGACAAGGTCGTGAAACAGATTGAGACGCCTCGCCCTCCTGACCCCATCATGCGGCGGCCCAAGCGCCGACCGCGAAGAGAAGCGAGTGACCCACGGAACGGTCCAGAAAAAGTGCAGGAGCATCTTGACCTCAACGACTCCAATCAGAGATGACTGTTACTGCGCGCTTCGCAAAAACTGGACAGCGATTCCGCTAAATCCCGGACAGTTTGACGAGGTTGGTCCTCGGCAGCCTGGTTGCCATCAAGGCTAATTGATTTCGCCGTTTTCTGCCCTAGTCAAGAGGGGTGCGTTTTTCTGCTTTCGCATGCTCTCGCCCCGGAGGGCGATGCGGTGAGCATTGTGCACGATACAGTCGAGTATGGCGTCGGCGACCGTGCTGTCGGCAATGAGGTCATGCCAGCTTGCCACGGGAACCTGGGCTGTGATCAGGGTGGATTTTCTCTCATAGCGCTCCTCGACGATTTCGAAGAGGTGCAAGCGCTCCTGATCGGAGAGCGTATGTGTTCCAAAGTCGTCGAGGATGAGCAACTGGCGCGAGTGAGCTTGTCGATGAGGCGAGGGAAAGAGAACGCGCACTCCAAGGCTACTTCGTCGCGTTCCGCGAACGAGAGGTTGCGGCTCTTCAGCAGTGGTGCGCATGGTCAGATCCCGGGGGAAGTCGACCTTCAGGCGTTACGCGATCTGCTCCGGACTCCACGCCAAAGACCAGCGTCGGCTCTGCCGATGAACGGCGCGCCGCTTTTTCCATACCACAACGGGTCCGTCGAAGGCGATGCCTTCCGGTGTGGCGATCAGGCCGGCGAGCCTGTCCTCCAGGTAGTCGCGCAAGGCAGGATTGCCTGCCAGCTTGTTGGTTTTCGGCCGTTGTGCCGCACGATCCGCTGCCACTGCGCGGTGAGAGCTCGGTAATCGAAGTCACCGCCTCGCGTGGCTGAGTTGCGCCTGATCTCGTGCGATATTGTGCTGGGCGATCGCCCCAGCTTGCGCGCGATGGCACGCACGCCAGTGTCCCTTGCGTTCCGAGGCGGCGAGATGTGTGGGAGGCATTCCACCAGAACTCCGAAACCACCGGCTTCCGACAGGCCCGGAGACCGCCTGCTTCGACGCCGGCCTCACTGGAGAGACCTGCCGCGGTACCCCGCCAGAACCGGCACAGATGCTCACGTTGCCAGACTGGTGGCCGTCCTGGCGAGGATAGTTTACGCCGGGTGGAGCGTTCAGATTTGCGTCTTCCTGTCGTCAATTTCACCTCCGGTAAAGGGGTGTTGCGACGACCGGTTGAATCCGCCCAATACGCGTGCGGGGCCTATTCCGAACTTCTGCATCGCCGCGGCATCCAGGCAAGCATAAGCCGTGTCGGCAATCCTTACGACAATGCGAAGGCGTAGAGCTTCATGAAAACCCTGAAACAGAAAAAGGTGCAAGGTCTCGCCTATAAGGATGCAGATGATGCCCGCAAGCACATCGGTGCTTTCATAGAGACCGTTTACAACACGCAGCGCCTGCATTCGGCGCTCGACTACCTCAGTCCGGAGGAATACGAACAGAAGCATTCACGCGGGCGACAGATGGAAAAGGCTGCATACCTTAACACGGAGGTGTCCGCAATTTTCCGTGTCTCAGTCTGGGGGTGCACTCCAACCCTGTCCGGAGATTACCGGAAAGCCTGTCCGGACTTTTCCGAAACCCGCACTCTTACATCCGCTCTGTCAGTAAATATGCTAAACCGATTACATTGTAGGAAGTATGTAACTCCAATGAAAAGGTACAATTTGACCTCGGCACATGTCCACGTCGGGCGTGAATATCGATTTCAATATCGTGGAATTCAAGAAAATCCCTATATAGTTGGAAGTAGGCTTTATACACGGCCTCCTTCAAAACAAACAGATCTCGCCGCTGGAGCAGCCGTAAGCCGTAGATGCGTTGCTCGTTAGGGGTAGAAATCAACTCAATTAAGTTCTCTGGCAGAGGTTCATTCGGTTCTATGTCGATACCAAGGGTTGCAACCCTTCTCTTCTCTGCAATAGCTGCTACTGCTACTGTACCGTGATGAGCCAAAGATCCAACAATGCCGGTCGGCCAAGTCGGAACACCAGATTGTGTCTTTGGAATAGGCATTGGTGGAAATCCCAGTTCTCCAAGTAGTGCCCGGGCTATTATTCTAGCGGCACCGCTTTGGCGACGGACTTTGGCAACAGCTTGTCCTAGTGCGGTAACTTCGGAAGAAAACAAAGCGTCCTCGTCGGCGTACTCTATCGGACGAATGCCGATGAGGATGTTCTGTCGATCAGACGGGATAATCTCCACCTATTGGCTCCTTTGCGGCTTTGGAAATATGAAACAGAAATCAACGGCCGGCCACCTTGGCCCTCAATTATCGTGAAGCGCTCGCGGCGAGTCAGGATGGGATTTGAAACTGTGGGACTCTTGCGCAATGCCTCCAGTAAGGACTCGCCTTTTGGCCATTAGTTTACCTCCGAATTGTTTTGGCAAACATTAGCACAAGCCGGCCGCTGAAGTCTCCGTTTCTTCTCGGTGACAAAAGTCACCGCGTGTCCCCCGGCCGCGCGAGGGAACCGCCGATCTGATCCATTCCTCTATCGAGACGATCCGCGCTGTGGGTTTTGTTGCAACGGCTGAATGGGAGCGCAGAGAAATCTGACACCCGGCCAATCACGCTGCAAGGATTTGGAACTGCTCGGCCAGGGATGGATCCGGATTGAAGGCGAACCGCCTGTGGCTTACGCATCCATTTCGATGCCGTTTAGGATGTTCGCGGCTGATGCTGGTGATTGAAGCCGAGCGTTGGCCGGACGCGGCGCTTGATGCGCCGATGGTCCTGTTCGATCCGGTTATTCAGGTATTTACTCTTGCGGATCCGGATCGGCGTCAGCCGACCCCGGGAACGATCCTGCAGTCGATTTGTGGTGTCACAGGAAACGATAGCCTCCTGGTTGGTCTGGCTACCCATCGATCACGACGCGGTCGGGCCGGCCATGACGTGCCAGCGCTTTTCTGAACCGCTTAGCCGAGGACAGGAGCCGCTGCTCGCTGAACAGATCGCTTCCCAGTAGACTTCGGTGACGCGTGCCGGCAACCGCCAATGGTCGCGCCGGTCCTCGCGCCGATTTAGGTAAACCATGAAGCCCCGTCGGGTTTGTCGGGTCCGCGACATAGTGTTGTTCAACCCGTGCCCTGCCGCACTCTCATTAAAGCCCTCGAACAATGTGCAAGACAGTTCTGCTGCGGTCCTTATGCGCAACTGGCGCAACTTTTGCTGCTTCCTGGCGAGGCGACCGGAACTGCCAACCGATATGACGTCGCCCGAAGGAGCAAAGGAAAACAATATGTCAGGTTCTGCAACAGATCCGCCTTCTAGCGGGAAGGGTCGGCAAGTCCACCAAATACGCTCGCCGTCCTCGTCGACCTCCCGCAGAAGATCCGCATCATCGGCTGCCATCAAAGGCCGACCCGCTAGCCCGCTCCTGATTGCAACATGTCGCGGCAAAGGAAGGCTCGGTGCAAGACCGAGAACTTGAGGGCGTTCTGCGTCAGCTATCAATTGAGCCTCGATTAACGTCAGGAGGGAACATGAGTAGACTCCTTGGCCTTTATGTTGATCACCAAATGACTTCGCCTTTGGCAATGGCGCAGCATTCGGCGAAGATCAAACCACTTGCGACCGACCTCGCGAGAAGCGGAGTTCTCCTTGTCACGACCTGCTTACGGGTTGAGATCTACGGTGAAGAGCCTGCACTCAGAACTATTGATAGCAGTACAATATTCTCTGGCTTTTCATGCGAACACATCGCAGGGGCGGTCCCTATTACTCAGCGTCTCGCCGAGATTGCGTCGGGCGCTCATTCCCAGATTCTCGGCGAGAATTACATCACGGATCAACTTGCGAATGCTATCGAACGCCTTGATCCAAACCTTCCGATTTTCCAGATCGCACGGCTGGCAATTGATATAGGTCGTGCCTCGCGCGAGCGGCAGCGGTTTATTGCATCGTTCAACTACGATCAGATCGTCCGAGACATCATAGCTGATCGGTTTCAAAATGGAGAACTGCCCGACCGCCTTTACATGGTCGGGGCGGGTATGTTGGGTCGCGAGTTTATCAGGAGTGGTGTGGGAGAGCGATTCCGTTCAACGGTAGTCGTAACGCGGAACCCTAAGAACCTTCGCAAACGTCTCCGCCCCTGGACCGACATAGAAGTTTCGCTCATGCGCCCGGCGGAGATTGGGTCCGTACGGGAACCTCGGTCGATCGTTGTGATCGCAACCGCCGATGTCAATGATGAATATCAAGCCATTCTTGGAAACGCGCTTCTGCGGTTGGAGCCGCGCACCATAGTGGATTTGTCGTCAATCCCGGTGCTATCGGCTGAAGCAGTCAGAAAGCTCAACTACGTGAGCATGTACGACGAGGAATTTCTCCGGTTCATCGAAAAAAATAATGCGCACCTAGCTCCGCAACTATCGGTCTTGCGTTCCGATATCGAGAAAACACTCAGAACCGCACAAAGTTACCTTTCAGTGACGACAACATAGCCTGCAGCAGCACGCATCTGTTCGGCAACGGTTAGAGAGAGATCAAAGCATGAAAGGAACGCGTGAGCCATATGGGGTAGCTGCCATGAGGCGGCGTCGCCAACCCGAAACTATCGGATGCGGTAGTATCCGTGCTGACCACGGAACTACAGACAAAGAATGAAAAGCTGGTACCGATCTACGCTCAGACTACCGCATCGCACGCAAGGAAAGGTCAACAGACAATGTCAAGAAGAGCACTCATCCTGGGGTAGTGTGCTGAGAGTTCTGCAAATTCGCTGAGAGAGGGCGGTCATGGCAGGCTGGTGATGTTCAACGTCACCGATTCCCTGGAAGGAACGCCACCATGACCAAGACAGAAGGTAAATCGACCAGCGCTGCCGTCAAAGACATTCTGCTTTCGAACCCGGAGGGGCTGCACGAAGTGATCCGTGCGGTAATGCAGGAGGTTCTCGAGGCCGAGATGGAGGAGGCGCTGGGTGCTTCGAAGGGCGAACGCACGCCTGAGCGCCTTGGGTATCGCTCGGGTTACTACGGCCGCACCCTTGTGACGCGGGTGGGCAAGCTTGAGCTGCGGGTTCCACAGGACCGGGCGGGTCACTTCTCCACCGAGCTGTTCGAGCGCTACCAGCGTTCGGAGCGGGCCTTGGTTGCGACGCTTGCGGAGATGTATGTGCAGGGCGTGTCGACCCGCAAGGTCAAGGCGATCACGGAAGAGCTGTGCGGTCATGCGTTCTCGGCTTCGTCGATCTCGGCCATCAACAAGCGCTTGGACGAGAGCCTGAAGGCGTTTGCCGAACGACCGCTTCAGGAGCCATTCCCCTACCTCATTCTCGATGCCCGCTACGAGAAAGTGCGCGAAGCCGGCATCGTGATGAGCCAGGCGGTGCTGATCGC
>NZ_JAMYTN010000025.1:0-58481 GCF_040322455.1 Mesorhizobium sp. M0139 | reverse complement strand
GGGTGGGGTTTTTTTTTTTGTGTGCGTCGTTTGCGTGGGGCCGCCCCCCCCCCCGCGGGGTGTGGTGTGGGAGCCCCCGGGGGGGGGGGGGGGCCGCGGCGCCGCCCCCACCCGGCTGCTTCGCAGCCACTTGCCGGGGCGAGCCACGGGTCTCGCCCGTCCTTCGGACCCCCACAAGGGGGAGGGTAAAGTCTATCCCACCCCTACATATCGGCGCACCGCCGACGGATCGGCGCGAAGCTGTTCGACATCCACCGTCTCGCGGTTACGGCCGTTTTCGATGAAGCAGACGCGGTCGGCGACCGACAGCACGGCATCGACGCGCTGTTCGACCAGAATGGTGGAGACACCAAGCTCACGCAGCTTGACCACCGTCTCGCGGATCTTGGCGATCATCGACGGCATCAGCCCCTCCGTCGGCTCGTCTAGCAACAGCACCTGCGGCTCCAGACAAAGCGCGCGGGCCATGGCCAACATCTGCTGTTCGCCACCGGACAAAGTGCCGGAGCGCTGCCGCAGCCGCTGGCGCAGCAACGGGAAGAGGTCGAGCACGCTCTCGCGCGTCGCTCTTCCCTTGCCGCGCGCCATCAGGCCGATCTCGATGTTTTCCGCCACCGTCATCTCGGCGAACAGCCGCCTGCCTTGCGGCACATAGGCGACGCCGGCCTTGGGCACCTCATGCGCCGGCAGGCCGGTCAACTCCTTGCCGGCGAGCCGGATCGAACCGGCGCTCGACCGAACCAGCCCCATGATCGCTTTCAGCGTCGTCGTCTTGCCGGCGCCGTTGCGACCGAACAGGCACAGCACCTCGCCCTTGTTGAGCACTAGGTCGAGCCCATAGAGCACCTGAACCTCGCCATAGAAGCAGTCGAGCCTGGAGATGGTCAGCGCTTCAGTCTTGTGGGCTTCAGTCTTGGGGGCCTCAGTCTTGGGGGCTTCGCTCATGGCGCCGTCCCCAGATAGGCTTCCTGCACCTGTGTGTTGGCGCGAACCTGTTCGGGCGTGCCTTCGGCCAGGATCCTGCCGGCGTTGAAGACCGTGATGCGGTCGGCCAGCTGCATGACGACCGGCATGTTGTGCTCGATCAGGAGCACGGTGGCGCTCTTGGCAATCTCGCGCACCAGTCCGATGAAATTGTCGATCTCGCTGTCGGCCAGCCCCTGCGTCGGCTCGTCGAGGATCAAAAGCCGCGGCTTAAGCGCCAGGCCCATCGCGACTTCCAGCAGGCGCTGGTGGCCGTAGGAAAGCTGGCCGGCCGGCATATGGGCGCGGCCGGCAAGTCCGGTGCGTTCCAGTGCCGCCATGACGCCGGTGCGCACCGCACCTTTCGAGCGGCCGTCGGTCAGCGTGCGCTGCACCGGCAGCGCGACATTATCGTAGGCAGAGAGGTTGGCGAAGACGCTGGTGATCTGAAAGGTGTAGGCGATGCCCTGGCGCACCCTGAGATAGGCCGGCTGGCTGGTGATGTCGGCGCCGTCGAAGACGATCATGCCGGACGATGGCTGAATGCGGCCGCTGACCAGGCTGACGAAGGTGGTTTTGCCGGCGCCATTGGGCCCGATGACGGCGCGGATCTCGCCCGGCATCAGCTGGAAGTCGACACCGTCGACGGCGCGCAGGCCGCCGAAATTGCGCGCCAGGCCTTTGGTGGTCAGCAACGGCATCATGGCAGCCACCCGAGCCAGCGCTGGCGGATGGTGCCCAGAATGCCTTTGGGGAAAAACAGCACCAGCAGGATGAGCGCAATACCGACGATCAGGAGATAGGCGGAGGTGTAGCCGCTGGCGGTGTCGATGACATAGTACATGAACACCGTGCCGAGCAGCGCGCCCAGCGTCGTGGCGGCGCCGCCGAGCAGCACCCAGAGCAGCGGCAGGATGGAATACTGCACCGAGGCAAAGCTCGAGCCGACATAGCCGAACAGCAGCGCATAGGCCGCACCCGAGGCGGCGCAGATGGTGCCGGAGACGACGACGGCGATCAGCTTATTGGAGAAGGTGTCGTAGCCCAGCATTTTCGTGCGCTCCTCGTTCTCGCGCACCGCGACCAGCACGCGGCCATAGCGGGAGCGGACGATGGCGAGGGTGATCAGCAGCACGACCGAGAACAGCGCCAGCGCGCTCATGTAGCGCACGGTCGGGTTGGTTAGGTCGAGCGATGTCGCGCCGAAGGCCAGAACTCGCGCCGGCTGCGGCACGACCAGACCCTGGTCGCCGCCGGTCCAGGCGGCGAAATAGAGGATGACGAGGTAAAACACCTGCGCGAACATCATGGTGACGATCATGAAGGCGACGCCGGTGGTGCGCAGCGCCAGCAGGCCGATCACCAGTGCCAGCAGCGCGCCGCAGGCGATGCCGGCGAGGAAAGCCAAAGGCACGCTCCAGCCGAGATGGATGACCGGGAGACCAGCGCCATAGAGCCCGGCGGCGAAGAACATGGCGTGGCCGAGGCTGAGCAGGCCGACATAGCCGAACAGCATGTTGTAGCCCATGGCGAACACCGCCAGCACCATGATGCGGGCCAGCAGGCCATGATGGTAGTCGGGCAGGACGAAGCTCAGCGCAAACAGTAGCGCGATGACGCCGAGATGCAATGCATAGGCTTTTGCCGGCGAAGCTTCGCTCATCGCGACGCCTGCCCGAACAGGCCCTGCGGCCGGAATACCAGCACCATGGCCACCAGCAGCGTGGCGATGATCTTGGCCAAAGTCGGCGAAAAGAACACCGAGATGATGCCGTCGGACAGGCCGATCAGCACGGCGGCGACGACGGTGCCGCGCAGCGAGCCGAGGCCGCCGATGATGACGACGATGAAGGACAACAGCAGCGGGTCCTGTCCCATCAGATAATGCGCCTGACTGATCGGCACGATCAGCACGGCGGCGATGGCCGCCAGCATGGCGCCGAGCCCGAAGACGCCGGCATAGACGCGGTCGACCGGAATGCCGAAGGCCTGCGCCGTCTCGCTGTCATATTGGGTGGCGCGCATGATGAGGCCGATCTTGGTGCGCGTCAGCACCAGCCAGGTGGCGATGAGCAGAAGGGCCGAAGCGGCAATGATCGACAGCTTGTAGCCGGAATAGCCGAACCAGGGCAAAAGGATGCGGTAGCTGAAGGGCGGCTCCACCGGGCGGGCTTCCGGGCCATAGAAGCTCAACGCCAGCTGCTGGATGATGTAGAGCATGCCGATCGTGGCGACGATGGTGGCTTCCGGATTGTAATTGAGCCGGCGCAGCACAAGCCGCTCGGCTACCAGCGCAATGGCGCCGACAATCAGCGGCGCAATCACCAGCGCCGCCAGGAAGCCGAGCGTGGGATGGCCGGGTATCGCCGTCGAGATCGCCCAGGCCAGCACCGCGCCCAGCATGAAGAACTCGCCATGGGCGACGTTGACGACGCGCATGACGCCGAACACCAGCGACAGCCCAAGCGCCGTCAGCGCCAACACGGCTGAGGTGACAAGGCCTTCGAGGGCGGCGAGGAGGAGATGGGGTCCGAAATGCATTCAGGGCGCCCTTACCCTCCCCTTGTGGGGAGGGTGACCGCGCAGCGGTCGGGTGGGGGTTGGGCACGGGCCGTCGCGACCCCCACCCCGTCTCGCAAGCTTCGCAAAAGTGCGAAGCTTGCGTGCTGACCCTCCCCACAAGGGGGAGGGTAAGGCGCCTCACAGCGCCTGCGTCGTATAATCCCCTTCGGCCTCGTAAAGCCCGTCCTCGATCTTGGTCTTGTGGACGACCTTCATCTTGCCGCCTTCGACCTTGGAGATGTTCTGGATGCCAAAACACTGGTGGATCTTGCCGTTGAAGGTCTTGGGGCCTTGCGGATGCTCCGGGCCTTCGGCGAATTCGGTCAGAGCCTCGGTCGCCTCGACCAGCTTGGCGCGGTCTTCCGGGCCCTTGTAGCCGGCATCTTCCATCGCCTTCTTAACGACATAGAGCGTCTCCCAGCAGCCGAACATGTGGGCGGCGGTGGAGACGTCCTTGGGGTCGCCGACGGCAGCCCCATTGTCGTCGATGCCGACAGCGGCGCGGTAGGCTTTCTGGGCGGCCGAGTCATTGGCCTGCGCATAGCGCGGCGAACCTTCCCAGAAATGGCTGCCGTCCAAAAATTCGAGGCCGGGGCTGTTGATGTCGGTGGCTTCGAGCGAATCGATGAAGCCGAACAGTTGCGGCCGGTTGGAGCCGTAGAACTCGCCGAGTTCCTTGACGAAGGTGAGCACGGCCGGGCCGACCATCACGTGGTAGATGACTTCGGTCTCGGCGGGTATCTGCGGGAAGTATTTCGTGAAAGACGACTCTGTCGGCGGGATGGCGATCTGGGCGATGACCTCGGCGCCTTGCGCCTTCAGCGCCGGCGGCAGGTAGTCGCGATGGTCGTAGCCGAAGGCGAAATCCGGGAAGATCTGCGTCACCTTCTTGCCGGCATTGGCCGCGATCCACGGCGCCATCGACTGGATCTGGCTCTTCACATCGGTGATGCCGGGCTGGAAGACGTAGCGGTTGAGCTTGGTCGAAGCGACGTGGTGGCCTTCGCTGACGACGAAATAAGGGATCTTGTTTTCGCCGGCGGCCGGCGCCGAGCCGATCACCACATGCGAGAACAGCGTGCCGAAGACGATGTCGGTCTTGTGCTGGGTGGCGAACTTGCCGACCACCTCGGCGCCACGGCCGGGATCGGTGCCGTCATCCTCGATCACCAGTTCGACCGGCCGGCCGTTGATGCCGCCGGCATCGTTGATCGCCTTGACCGCGGCGGCACTGGTCTTTTCGTACCAGCGGCCATAGGCGGCGCCGATGCCGGTGCGGTGCGACTGGAAGCCGATCTTGATTGGCGCTGAACTCTGCGCCTGGCTGTAGCGGACGAAGCCGGGCGCGAGCGTCAGCCCGGCGCCGGCGGCGAGACCTTTCAGCGCGGTGCGGCGGCTAAGGGTGGATTTGGAGAGATCGAAAAACCCATTCTTGTCAGTCACGGCAGTTCCCCTGTTTTTGAGTTTTGACTGTCTGTAACGAGGCAAGGCCACTCCCTTGCAGGAGGGGCAGAAATTGCATGTGTACAAACTAAATCACCAAAGCACAGAGCTTGCAAGCGGGCTTTCCGCAAAGGCATGTTGATCAGCTTGTCTCATCCGGCCGTCGGCGTGGCAAGCAACCACAGGCCGAAGATCGTGTAGGCAATCATCAGCATGGTGAGCGGCAACTGGCTGAGGGCGGCGCGCGATGGCACCTGGTGCAGTCGCCAGGCCAGTCCATGGGCAACGAGCACCGCCAGCATATGGCCGGCGATGATGATGCCGGCCTGCAGGTTCCACAGCCACCAGGCGGAGTGGGCCCCGGCGACGATGCCGGCCTCGATCTGCATGTCGGCGGCGCCGAACAGGTTCCATCCCAGCGCGAACGGGTCGGACAGAGCGGCGATCGCATACTGGCCGTCGACCAGCAGCGCCGTCAGATAGTGCGCGACATGATAGGCGAGCGCGATCGGCACGATCGACCACACCAGCAGCCCGGCGGCCTCGCGGAGGGAATGTCGGCTGCCGGCGAGGCGCTGGCCGAGGATGACGGCCAGCAGGAATGCCGCCGCCAGCAGAACGAAGGTCAGCACGAGGCCGAAGCTGCTAATGCCGATGAGCGCGGTGCGGCCGGGATATTCCAGCGGGTTGATGCCGGACAGGCCGAGCCAGAAGAAGGTTTTCGACAGGCCGTCGAAGGACACCGATGACAGGCTGAGCAGCAGGAAAGCGATGCCGCTTGCCGGCAGGGGTGCCGCGCCGAGCAGTTTTGAGCCCGGCCAGCAGAGAGCGAGCCGCCCGTGTTCATCGCGCTCGACGATGGCGAAGCGCGCCACCATGGCGAAGAACACCGTCAGGAATTCGCCGCGCCGGCTCCAATCGCGGTAGCCGAAGGCGAGCATGGCGATGAAGGTAAGCAACCAGTAGAGGCCGGCGGCATAGGCCAGCCGCGCCGGGTCGTCGGGCGCCGGGTCGATCAGCTCGAACCAGGCAAAGGCGAAGAACAGGATAACGGCTGGCCAGCAGCCGAGCCATGAAGGCAAACGCGATTTCTGTCCCTCACCGCCACGAAGCTTGAACAGGCGGCTTACGATCCGCCACGGGCCATACCATGGATTCGGCCACGACCAGACATCGCCGAACAGGCCTTGCGCGATGGCAAGGCCGACCCAGAGCAGCGTCCAGATGGTCAGGGGCAGCGGATTGGAGAGCGGATCGCGGCTGCCGAACAGGCCGGCGGCGATGAGCGTTGCGAAACCGGCAAAGGAGATGAGGCTGATGATTGTGCGAGGGGTGTCGGCGAATGGGAAGAGCGGCAGGCGGCGGCGCCAGAAGCGGTCGAGGGTTGCGGGTGGCAGCAGGGCGAGGACGAGGAAGCTTACCGCGACGGCAAGCGCGCCGCCGGCGATGTAGTAGCCGGTCGGGAGGAGGAGGACGTGGCCGCGGTCGGAGGCGTGGGCGAAGGCAGGGGTGGGGAGGAGTGTGAGGGTGGTGGTGATAAGGGTTGGCCGGTGACAGCCGCGCTCTACGACGCCCCCCTCTGTCCTGCCGGACATCTCCCCCTCAAGGGGGGAGATTGGCAGTTGCCCTGCCGGCGCTTCCTTTGCAACGTCGGAGATTAGCGAAGGCGGAGATGACGGGGTAATCTCCCCCCTTGCGGGGGAGATGTCCGGCAGGACAGAGGGGGGTGGGCGGCAACTCACGCTATCGCGATTTCCATTTCGTCCAGCAAGGCACCCGCCGACCCTCAAACCTTGACCAGCTGCTCCACGCGGTCCTTCGCCCCAAAAATCCGGAGATAGCGCTCGATCTCCTTCTTGTCGCCCGTCGCTTTCGCCGGATTGTCCGACAGCTTCACCGCCGGCCGGCCATTGGCCTCCGTCACCTTGCAGACCAGCGATATCGCATCCAGGCTGTTGGTTTCGGTCGGCGCGCAGCCTTCGAAATCGTTGGTGAGGTTGGTGCCCCAGCCGAAGGACATGCGCACCTTGCCCTTGAAGTGCCTGTAGGTCTCCTCGATGGTTTCGACCTCGAGACCGTCGGAGAAGATCAGCAGCTTCTGCCTGGGGTCCTTGCCCTTCTCGCGCCACCAGTCGATGATTTTTTCGCCGCCTTCGATCGGCGGCGCGCTGTCGGGGCGGAAGCCGGTCCAGTCGGCGACCCAGTCCGGGGCGTCGCGCAGGAAGGATGCGGTGCCGAAAGCGTCGGGCAGCACGATCAGCAGGTTGCCGCCGTAATAGCGCTGCCAGTCCTGCAGCACCTTGTAGGGCGATTCCTTCAATTCCTTTTCCGACTTGGCAAGGGCGGCAAAAACCATCGGCAATTCATGCGCGTTGGTGCCGAGCGCTTCGAGGTCGTTGTCCATGGCCAGCAGCACGTTCGAGGTGCCGGTGAAGGCTTCGCCAATGCCTTCCTTGAGCGCCTCGACGCACCAGCGCTGCCACAGGAAGGAATGGCGGCGGCGGGTGCCGAAATCGGAGATGCGGATGCCGGGCAGCGCCTTCAAGCGTTCGGTCTTGGCCCACATCTTCCCCTTGGCGCGTGCATAGAGCACGTCAAGCGCGAAGGGACCGAAGGCGCGCATGGCGGCGCGGGAACGAAGCTCATTGATGATCGCCAGCGCCGGGATTTCCCACAGGGTGGTGTACATCCAGGGACCGCTGAAGGAGAGCTCGTACTGACCGTCGCGCTTGGACAGCTCGTAGTCGGGCAGCCGAAAACCTTCCAGCCAGGCGAGGAATTCCGGCTCGAAGATCTGCTTGCGGCCATAGAAATTGTTACCGCCAAGCCAGATCATCTCCTTCTTGGAGAAGCGCAGCGTGCGGGCATGGTCGAGCTGGTCGCGCAATTCGCCTTCGTCGATGTCGTCGGCCAGGCGCACCGAGGTGGTGCGGTTGATCAGCGAAAAGGTGGCGTCGACCTTGGGGTACATGCCCCAGATCATCTGCAGCATCAGAAGCTTGTAGAAATCGGTGTCGAGCAGGCTGCGGACGATCGGGTCCAGCTTCCAGGTGTGGTTGTAGACGCGCCGCGCTATATCGGTTCTTGCCATGTCCTGCCGTCGCCTTCGCTGCTCACGTCTTTCTTACGCAATTCCGGACGGGAAACCGCCGCACAGTTTTCCTGGAATTGCCGGGCAAGAGCTTATTAGCATTGAATTTTTGAAAGCGCCTCCCGCTTTCCGGGCTGGCCCGACAAAAAGCAGCCGCTCAGGTCCAGCCTCAACTCTTGGCGCCCACCACCCGCAGCGCCGGACGCTTCCTGCGGCTGCCGATGCGGCCGGCCACCGGCGCGTCGGCCCGGCTGTCGGCCTGTTCCTTTTCGGCAAACAGCCAGTCGACGAACAATTGCACGATAGGCGCCGAACGCATCTCGTTGCGGCAGACGACGTAGAAATCATCGACCGCCGGCACCGACAGGCTGAACGGCGCCACCAGCAGGCCCCTGGCGAGCAGCATGCTGGCGGTGACGGAATCGCCGAGAGCCACGCCATGTCCGTGCACCGCGGCTTCGATCGCCGTACGGGCGTCGCCGAGATGGTGGCGGCGGCCACGTTCGAGGTCGAGCCCATCGGCGGCGGCCAGCCAGGTGTGCCATTCGCGGCCATCATCGCCATGCAGGATGACATGGCCAGCAAGATCCCGGCAGATGCGGAGCGGCCGGTTGTTGATCAGCGTCGGGCTGACCACCGGGAACAGTTCGAGGCCCGACCATTTGCGCATCCAGCAATCGGTCCAGCTGCCGTCGCCATAGAGCACGCAGACATCGACCTGTGGGGCGCGGATGTCCTTGGGGTCGTTGGACGGGATCAGCGTCAACCTGATATCAGGATATTGCGCCATGAAGCTGCCGAGCCGCGGCGTCATCCACAGAAGCAGCAGCGCCGGCACGCAGGAGACCGACAGCGTACCGGCGCTGGCTGGCCTGGTCATGCGCTGGGTGGCGGCGGCGATGCCGTCGAAGGCGGTCGAGACCGCCGGCAGCAATTCGGCGCCGTGCGGGGTGAGCTTCACCCGCTGTCCGGTGCGTTCGAACAGTTTTACGCCGAGTGATTGCTCGAGCGCCTTGATCTGGTGGCTGATTGCGCCGTGGGTGACGTTGAGCTCACTCGCCGCCTTGGTCAGCGAGGCATGCCGCGCCGTCGCCTCGAAGGCGCGCAAGGGATTCAAGGGGGGCAGACGCTTGGCCATGAGCAACCGGATACTCTGTGAGATTTTCTCACAATCAGCACCGTAACAATATCAATTGATTTTTCAATGCGGCTGCCGGACACTTTGGCAGGTCAACAGCATCAATGACGTGAAATCTACAGGCAGCCAGCGGGACAGCGACCCGGCCGGATGATGGTCAGTTCGCAGATGTCGCCACGGCCGCATGCATCAGCCCGCAGGAGGAGACCGACATGGGTTATGACAGAGGCAAGCTGGAAGCCTTGCGCCGCAAGTATGGCGAGAGCCATGGCGGCGAGATGTTCGACCCGAAGTTCCGCAAGGTCGCGGACAAGATCTTCTCCAAGAGCGGCACAAGGCTGGCGCCCTATGCCGGCATCCCCACCTTCCTCGCCGCGCCCTACCGTGAAATCGCTGCCGACAATCCGGATTTCGGCGATTTGCAGGTGGCGATCATCGGCGTGCCGATGGATCTCGGCGTCACCAACCGGCCCGGCTCGCGCTTCGGGCCAAGGGCGCTGCGCGCCATCGAGCGCATCGGCCCTTACAATCATGTGCTGGAATGCGCGCCGACGCATGAGCTGCGCGTCGCCGACATCGGCGATACGCCGTTCCGCAGCCGCTACCGGCTGGAGGTCAGCCACGAAGATATCGAGCGCCGCACCAACCAGATCATCGATGCCGGCGTGCTGCCGCTCTCGGTCGGAGGCGACCACTCGATCAGCCATCCGATCCTGAAGGCGGTCGGCAAAAAGGCGCCGGTCGGCATGATCCATATCGACGCTCATTGCGACACAAGCGGGCTGTTCGACATGACCAAGTTCCATCATGGCGGACCGTTCCGCAACGCGGTGCTGGACGGCGTGCTCGACCCCACCCGCACCATCCAGATCGGCATCCGCGGCTCGGCGGAGTATCTGTGGGAGTTCACCTATGAATCCGGCATGACGGTCGTGCATGCCGAAGAGGTGACGGGTCTCGGCATCCCGGCCATCATCGAGAAGGCGCGCAGAATAGTCGGCGACGGCCCGACCTACATTTCCTTCGACGTCGACAGTGTCGATCCGGCCTTCGCGCCAGGCACCGGCACGCCGGAAATCGGCGGCCTGACGACGCGCGAAGTGCTCGAACTGCTGCGCGGCTTGAAAGGCCTCAACATCGTCGGCGGCGACGTCGTCGAGGTGGCGCCGCAATATGACGCGACCACCAACACCGCCCATGTCGGCGCCCAGGTCCTGTTCGAGATCCTGAGCCTGATGGTGTTCAGCCCGGCGATCACCGGCAAGGGGGCCTGACGGATTTCACATGCAAAGGCGGCCGCCGCGCTGGAGCCGGCGGCCGTTTCCAAAACAAACAAGCTTCCAGAAGGGGAATACCAATGACAATCCAAATGAAATCAACCATCGCCGCCGCGCTGATGCTCGCCGGCCTCGGCTTCGCCGCCCAGGCCAATGCCGACGCCGTCGACGACATCACCAAGGCCGGCGCCATCAATGTCGGCATCTTCTCCGACTTTCCGCCCTTCTCCTCGGCCAGCGCCGATATGAGCATCAAGGGTTACGACGTCGACGTCGCGCAGGCGATCGCCGATTCACTCAAGGTGAAGCTCAATCTGGTCAGCGTCACCGGCCAGAACCGCATCCCGTATCTCACCGACAAGCGCGTCGATATCCTGATGAGCGTCGGCTATTCCAAGGAGCGCGAGGAGGTGATCGATTTCGCCGCCGCCTATGCGCCCTACTACATCGCCGTCATCGGTCCGGCAGCGCTTTCGATCAAAGGCAAGGAAGATCTCGCCGACAAGTCGATCGCCGTCAATCGCGGCACGCTCGAGGATACGTCGTTGACCGAAGCGGCGCCGTCATCGGCCGACATCAAGCGCTTCGACAACTACAATTCCGTCATCCAGGCCTTCATCTCCGGCCAGACCCAGCTGATGGTGGTCGGCAATGATGTCGGCGCCCAGGTGCTGGCCAAGCAGGACGCGCTGAAGCCGGAGCAGAAGTTCCAGCTCTTGACCTCGCCTTCGCATATCGGCCTCAACAAAAAAGAGGACCGGCTGAAGACGGCGGTCAATGATGCGGTTGCCAAGATGCTGGCCAACGGCAAGCTCGACGAGAGCTCGAAGGTCTGGCTGAAGACGCCGCTCAATCCCGACAACCTCAAGGATTGAGTTCTCGTGGCTTTTGCCTGGCTCCCAGGTGCTGTGGGCGACATCGCGCGCGGCGCGGCCACGACGATCCTGTTGATCGTCGTGACCACGCTCGTGGGCACGCTGCTCAGCATCCTGGGCGCTGCCGGCCGGCGCAACGGCCCGGTATTCGTGAAGCGCGCCATCGCGGTGTATGTCGAGGTGATGCGCAACACGCCGTTCCTGGTGCAGCTGTTCTTCATCTTCTTCGGACTGCCCAGCCTCGGCATAAGGCTCGATCCGATCCTGGCAGCCATGTTGGCAATGACGCTCAACATGGCGGCCTACACCATTGAAATCGTCGGCGCCGGTCTCGATGCCGTGCCCGGCGGACAGACGGAAGCCGCCTTGGCACTCGGGCTTCGGCCACGCCAGGTGTTTGTCAAGATCGTGCTGCCGCAGGCGCTCAAGGTGATCTATCCGGCGCTGACCAGCCAGATCGTCATCATGATGCTGGAATCGGCCGTGGTGTCGCAGATCGCCGTGCGCGAGCTGACCTATGAGGCCGACATGCTGCAAGCCCGCACCTTCCGGTCCTTCGAAACCTATTTCGTCGTGACCCTGGTCTACCTCGTCCTGTCCATGGCCTTGCGCCGGCTGCTGGTCACAGGCGGGCGCCGCGTGTTGGGGGCAGGTGTCACATGATCGAATTCACCCTCTGGGACATCGTTCGCAATCTGCTGCTCGCCGCCCGCTGGACGGTGCTGTTGTCACTGGCCGCCTTCGTCGGCGGGGCGCTGGTCGGGCTGATCGTGCTGTTCTTCAGGATCGCAGAGAATAAATGGAGCCAGCGGGTCGCTTCCGGCTACATCGCCCTGTTCCAGGGAACGCCGCTGTTGATGCAGCTGTTCCTGATGTTCTTCGGCCTGCCGATGCTCGGCCTGCGCATCGAGCCATGGACGGCAGCGGTGCTCGGCCTGACCTTCTTCGCCAGCGCCTATCTGGCCGAGATCTGGCGCAGCGGCGTCGATGCGCTGCCGCTGGGACAGTGGGATGCCGGCGCCAGCCTTGGCCTGCACCGTCTGCAGGAGCTCCGGCTGATCATCCTGCCGCAGGCGTTCTCGATCACAAGGGCGCCGATCGTCGGCTTCCTGGTGCAGTTGATCAAGTCGACGGCGCTGACCTCGATCATCGGCTTCGAGGAGCTGGTCAGAACCTCCAACGCCATCAACAACGCCACCTTCGAACCGTTCAAGGTCTACGGGCTGGTGGCGCTGATCTTCTTCGTCATGTGCTTTCCACTGACGCAATACGCCCGTACGCTCGAACAACGAGCGGCGGCCCACTGACGTCAGGCGGCGACAGTGCGTGAAGGGAACCTGCCGGAATAGAACGGCATCAACTGAGGAGAAACCAGATGAACAGACTGATTGGAAAATCCCTGACACGGCGCGGCGTGCTTGGTGCGGGCCTCGCTACAGCCGGCGTGCTCGCCATGCCGTCGATCCTGCGCGCGCAGGACAAGTCGCTGAAGGTCGGCGTCTATGGCGGCTACTTCAAGAAATCCTTTGACGAGCACGTCTTCCCAGATTTTACCAAGGCCACCGGCATTGCAGTGGAATCGGTCGCCGAGCCGACCGGCGAAGCCTGGCTGGTGCAGCTCGAACAGGCGTCCAAGGCAGGCCAGGCGCCGGCCGACCTTTCGATGATGTCGCAGACCTCGACGCTGAAGGGCCAGTCGACCGAATTATGGACGCCGCTCGATACGTCGAAGTTCAAGCACTACAACGACCTCTTGCCGCGCTTCGTCAACAAATATCCGGATGGCCGGGTCGCCGGCATCGGCGCCGTCGCCTGGTGGATCACGCTGGTCTCCAACACCGATGTCTACAAGGATGCGCCGACCTCATGGGAGACGCTGTGGGACAAGGCCAATGAGGACAAGCTTGGCCTCCTGGCGCTTGCCTCGAACTCGTTCCTGCTCGAAGTGACAGCCAAGACCTTCATGGGCGGCACCAATGCGCTCGACACCGAGGACGGACTGAACAAGGCGTTCGAAAAGCTCGCCGAGCTCAAGCCGAATGTCCGGCTGTGGTATCGCGACGAGGCGCAGTTCGAGCAGGCGCTGAAATCGGGCGAGATCCCGATGGGCCAGTATTATCACGACGTCACCGGCCTCGCGGTCGCCGACGGCTTCCATGTCCGCTCGACGTTCCCGAAGGAAGGCGGCATCCAGGATTCCGGCAATTGGGTGCTGTCGCGCGCCTCGACCAAGGTCGACGAGGCGCATGCCTTCATCGACTATATGAGCCAGCCGTCGATGCAGGGCCTGATGTCGCGCAAGGTCGGCACCACGCCGACGCTGAAGAAAGAGGTGCTCGACCTCAAGCCGGAAGAGTTCGCCGCGGTGTCGTCGGATATCGATCCGATCATCCCGCGCTATGACCTCTATACGTCGAAGGCCGACTGGATCAACCAGAAGTGGACCGAGCTGATCGTCGGCTGAGCCGCCCGTTCCGCTTGAAAACTGATCGGCCGCCGGATTTCCTCCGGCGGCCATTTCCTGGAATTGCTCCAGCGCACAGCCTGAGAGGGATGAGCATGTCCGGACTAGATATCAACGCCGTCACCAAAAAATTCGGCAACTTCGCCGCCGTCGACAATGTCCAGCTCAACGTGCCGCATGGCACGTTCGTGTGTCTGCTCGGCCCATCGGGCTGCGGCAAGACCACGCTGCTGCGCATGATTGCCGGACTGGAGGAGCCGACCAGCGGCGCCATCGTGCTCGACGGCGAGGACATCACGCCTTTGCCGACGCACAAGCGCAATCTCGGCATGGTGTTCCAGTCGCTGGCCCTGTTTCCGCATCTCTCTGTTGGCGACAACATCGCCTATGCGCTGCGCATTCGCGGCGCCTCGAAGGAGGAGCAGAAGAAGCGCGTCGACGAGTTGCTGGGCCTCATCCATCTGACCGGCTTTGCCGACCGCCCGGTGGCCAAACTGTCGGGCGGTCAGCGCCAGCGCGTGGCAATTGCACGGGCCTTGGCGCTGTCGCCGAAACTGTTCCTGCTCGACGAGCCGCTGTCGGCGCTCGACGCCAAACTGCGCGAGGCCATGCAGGTGGAACTGCGCCAGTTGCAGCAGCGGTTGGGCATCACCACCATCGTCGTCACCCACGACCAGCGCGAAGCCATGACCATGGCCGACCTCGTCGTCGTCATGGGCCACGGCAGGATCCTGCAGGCGGCGCCGCCGATCGAGATCTACCGCAAGCCGGCCGACGCCTTCGTCGCCGACTTCATCGGCATCACCAATCTGCTGCCGGCCGAGATCGACAGCACCGGGCGCACCACCATTCTGGGCACAGCCATTCCAGGTCTTGCCATGCCGGCGGGTCAGACCAAAGCGTCTGTATCGGTCCGCCCCGAGGATGTGCATCTCGGCAGCCCCGGCGGCTCGGCCATCACCGGCGAGGTGAGTTTCGTGCGCGATCTCGGCGGCACCATCGAGACCTTCGTCGACGTCGGCGGCACCAGCATCATTGCGGTGACGACGCCGCGCGAGCGGCATGACGTGCCGGTCGGCGCCAAGGTCGGCGTCACACTGCCGCCGGCAAGCTGCGTGGTGCTCGGCGCATGAGACGCGAGGCTCCGAAGTCGCTAGCCGACTACACGCCGCTGTTCTTTCCGGCGCTGATGCTGATCGTCTTCTTCGTCGTGCCGTTCTCGACGATGATCGCGGTGAGCTTCTTCAAGCGCAACCCGTCCGGTTTCTACACGCCGGATTTCGTGTTCGACAATTACGCCCGCTTCCTGTCGGTGTTCTTCGGCGGCGTGCTCGGCTTTTCGCTGCTGCTGGCGGTGCTGGTCGCCGTCTGCTGCGTGGCCATCGCCTTTCCCTTCACCTACCTTTTGACCCGTCGGCCGCGCCGCGTGCAGACGCTGTGGCTGGTCGGCCTCCTGTCGGTGCTGTCGCTGTCGGAAGTCATTATAGGCTTTGCCTGGTCGACGCTGTTTTCGCGCACCGCCGGCATCACCAATTTGTTCGTGGCGATCGGGCTGATGGACAAGCCGGTGGCGCTGCTGCCGACCTTTGGCGCGGTGCTGACCGGCATGGTCTACCAGGCGCTGCCCTATACGATCCTGGTGCTGTACCCCGCCCTCGTGCGCCTCGACCCGACATTGCTCGAGGCAGCGCGCACGCTCGGCGCCTCGCCGATCCGCGCCTTCTTCAACGTCGTCGCGCCGGCATTGCGCAACACCATTGTGGCGACGCTGATCATGGTCTTCGTGTTCGCCCTCGGCTCCTACCTGCTGCCGCAGATTCTGGGACGGCCGCAGCACTGGACGCTGTCGGTGCTGATCACCGACCAGGCGATCTACCAGTCCAACATGCCGTTCGCAGCCGCAATGGCGGTGTTCCTGGTGCTGATCTCGCTGGCGCTGGTCGGATTGACACTGCTCGTCGGACGAAGGGAGAACGCCCTATGACCGCGACCTTGCTGCACCGTGTCTATTTTACCATCGTCGCTTTGTTTCTGGCGGCGCCGCTGATCGTCGTCGCCGGCGTGTCGGTGAATTCGCGGCAGGAGCTCAGCTTCCCCCCGGTCGGCTTCTCGCTCGCCTGGTACGCCCAGATCTTCACCGACCCGGAATGGCGGCTGGCGCTGATCCATTCTGTGACGCTGGCCGTCTGTTCGGCCGCGATTGCCGTGGCGGTGGCGCTGCCGCTGGCCTGGTTCCTGTGGCGGCGCATCGCGCCATGGGCGAACATTTTCCAGGTGCTGGGGCTTGCCCCCTTCATCCTACCGCCGGTCATCACCGCGCTCGGCTTCCTCTCCTTCTGGGCGACGGTCGGGCTGTTCGGCCAGTTCTTCACCGCCATCATCAGCCACGCCATCTTCTTCGTGACGCTGCCGCTGGTGACGCTGTCGCTCGGCTTTGCCTCGATCGACCGCTCATTGGTCGAGGCTGCGGCGACCATGGGCGCCGATGATCGCACGGTGCTGAAGACCGTGGTGCTGCCGCTGATCCTGCCCTACCTCGTCTCGGGTTACGCCTTCGCCTTCGTCTTGTCGCTCAACGAATACATCGTCGCCTATATGACGATCGGCTTCACCACCGAGACGCTGCCGATCAAGATCTTCAACGCGCTGCGCTACGGCTACACACCGACCATGGCTTCGGTGTCGGTGTTCTTCGTCGCGGTGGCGGCACTGGTGTTCGGCTCGATCGCCAGGTTCGGCGATATACGCAGGCTGCTCGGCGCGATGTCGTCGGACGGGAGCTGAGCGCAGCCACGCCAAACGAGAACGGCCGCCGAACCCGGCGGCCGTTTTGCTTTTAATGGCTGAAGACGAGTGGCGGTGCGATGCGGTCGCGCCGCAGCCAGCGCGCAAGCAGCAGCACCGCCACCACGGCCAGGCCCGACGCCAGGCCGATCCAGATGCCGACGCCGTGCAAGCCGAAATGGAAGGCGAGCAGCACGCCGAGCGGCAGGCCGATGCCCCAATAGCCGATCGCGGCATAGATCATCGGCACCTTGGTGTCGTGCAGGCCGCGCAGCATGCCGGCGGCAACGGCTTGCGCGCCGTCGAAGATCTGAAACAGCGCGGCAAAGGCCAGGAACGACACGGCCAGCGCGATCACCCTGGCGTTGGCCGGATCGGTCATGTCGATGAAGGCGCTGATCAACAGATGCGGCCACAGCACCATCACCAGCGCCATCAGCGCCATGGACGAGACGCCGATGACGAAGGCGGTCCAGCCGGCGCGCGAAACGCCTGCCGGATTGCCGGCGCCGTGGGCCAGCCCGACGCGCACGGTGACGGCCTGGTTGAGACCGAGCGGCACCATGAAGGAGATCGAGGCGATCTGGATGGCGATAGCGTGCGCGGCCAGCGAATCCGCATCGATCAGGCCCATCAGCAGGGCTGCCGCGTTGAAGATCGTCACCTCGAAGGCGAGGATGCCGGCGATCGGCATGCCGAGCCGCAGCAGACCCTTGAAACGCGGCCAGTCGGAGCGCCAGAAGCGACCAAACAGGCGGTAGCGGCGGAACTTCTTCTCCAGCATCACTACGGCTGCCAGGCCGCAGAACATCAGCGTGCTCGACAGCGTGGTCGCCAGCCCCGAACCGGCAATTCCCATCGAGGTGACGCCGAGATTGCCAAACATGAACACCCAGTTGAAGAAGGCGTTGCAGGCGACAGCGACGAAGACGATGATCAGCGCCCAGCCCGGCCGCTCCAGCGCCGAGATGAAGGAACGCAGCACGATATAGCCGTAGAAGGGCAGCACCGCCCATTCCAGCCAGCGCAGATAGATGCCGGCCTGATGTGCCAATGCCGGCTCCTGGCCGATGGCCAGCAGAATGGCCTCGCCATGCCACAGCACGATCCAGATCGGGATCGAGATCAGGATCGCCAGCCACAGCCCTTGCCGCACGGTGCGGCGCAAATCGCGCACCGAATAGCGGCGGCGGCCAAGCTCGGTGGCGATCATCGGCGAGGTCGCCAGCATCAGGCCGAGGCCGAAGATCAGCGGCATGAAATAGAGGTTGGCGCCGAGCGCGCCGCTGGCCAGCGTGTCCGCGCCCAGACGCCCCATCATCATGACGTCGGTGGCGGTCATCGCGGTCTGGCCGAGATTGGTGAGCACCATCGGCCAGGCCAGCGCCAGCGTCGCCCTGATTTCCTGACGCCAAAGATTTTCCGGCGCACGAGCGCCGGCTTCGATCGCAGACATTGTCCTGCTCTTTCCGATTGCGGCGCGTCGGCAACGAGGCCGGAAGCCGCACTTCCAAACGGCAAAACCTTCGGTTTCGCAGCGTTTGCGTCGTTCTATTGGACGAAATGCGGCATGAAGGCAAGGGAGGACGGGCAGCCGGCGATTGAGCCAGAGGCGGGAACCCTCCTATCCGGCTGCCCTTGGGTCAACCGATGCTTTCGCCGCCGTCGATCACCAGCGCCTGGCCGGTCATGAAGGATGAGCGGTCGGAAACGAGGAACAGGATCGCTTCGGCGATCTCTTCGGCGCTCGCCCAGCGCCCCATCGGGATCTTGGTGCGGACATAGGTCTCGATCGCCTCGCGGCCGCCCATCTGGGCGATGAACGGCTCGTTGAAGGGGGTGTCGACCCAGCCGGGGCAGAGCGCGTTGACGCGCACATTGTGCCGGGCATAGTCGAGCGAAATCTGCCTGGTCATCGCCACCACGGCATGTTTGGACGTGGCATAGGCGATCATCTCGCGGTCGTAGAAGACGCCCGAATTCGAAGCCGTGTTGAGGATGACGCCGCCGCCTTGCGCGACCATTGCCGGCATGACCAGCCGCGCGGCCAGAAACTGCGCCCGTACATTGATGCGCCATGACGCATCCATACCATCGACCTCGACCTCGGTCAGCGTGCCGCCGACCTGGATGCCGGCGTGATTGTGCAGAATGTCGATGCGGCCATACTTGCCGAGCGTGCCGGTGATGAGCTGCCCGACCGCGGCGTTGTCAGAGACGTCGGTGACAATCGCCTCGGCCTGCCCGCCCACTGCCCGGATGTCCGCCGCCGTGGCCTCGCCGCTGGCCAGATCCCGGTCGGCGATGACCACCAGCGCGCCTTCCCTGGCCATGATCATGGCGCCGGCGCGGCCGATGCCGGAACCGGCGCCCGTCACCACGGCGATGCGGTCTTTGAGGAGCATGAATTTGTCTTTCAGCTGGATGGCTTGTTCAGTTTGACGGCTGGCGCTGGCGCAGCTGCCATTGGGCAAGCACCACCAGAAGAACCGAGGCGACGAGCACGATGGTGGCGATGGCGTTGATTTCCGGCGTCACGCCGCGCCGGATCGAGGCGAAGACATAGATCGGCAGCGTCGTCTGCGCGCCGGCGACGAAGAAGGCGACGATGAAATCGTCGAAGGAGAAGGTGAAGGCGAGCAGGAAGCCGGCGATCACCGCCGGCATGATCTGCGGCAGCACGATCGAGCGAAACGTCGTCAGCGGCGTGGCGTAGAGATCGCTCGAGGCCTCGACCAGGTTGCGGTCGAGGCTGGCGAGACGCGTGCCGACGATTATCGTCACCAACGCCATCGAAAACAGGCCGTGGGCGGCGATGATCGATCCATAGCCGAGCGACAGGCGCGGCGGCTGGTCGTTTGGCCAGATCGAGGCGAGGAACGGGTTGAGCACGCCAAACAGCTGGACCAGCGCGACAAGCGTCGAGATGCCGATGACGACGCCGGGAACGACGATCGCGGCACCCATCAGCGCGTCGAAGACGGCGCGGGTTCTGAGCCCGACCCGCGCCAGGCCGAGTGCCGCCGCCGTGCCGCACACCGCCGCCAGAAGGGCGCTGGTGGTGGCGATGAACAGGCTGTTCTTCAACGCCTCGACCAGGAACGGGTTCGACAGCGCCGTGCCGTACCACTGCACCGAAAAGCCGGTGAACTCGCTGGCATGGCGGCCGGCGTTGAAGGAAAACAGCACGACCAGCGCGATCGGCAGATAGAGGAAGGCGAAGACGGCTGTGACGAAGGCGCGCATCAGATCAGATCCACCCTGCGGGCGCCCGACACCCGTGTCGAGATACGGTTTGCCGCGATCAGCACCACCACCGAAACCGCCACCAGCGTGATGGCGATGGCCGATCCGAACGGCCAGTTGCGCGACTGCAGGAACAGGTCGACCAGCGCGTTGCCGATGAAGAACACCTTGCCGCCGCCAAGCAGCGTCGGGATGAGGTATTCGCCAAGCAGCAGGATCATGACCAGCGAGAAGCCGGTCATGACGCCCGGCAGCGACAGCTTCAGCGTCACGCCTAGGAAGGTCGAGAGCGGGGTCGCGCCGAGATCGGCGGAGGCTTCCAGCAGCCTTCGGTCGAGCCGCTCGAGACTGACATAGATCGGCAGGATCATCAGGGGCAAATAGCCGTAGACAATGCCGAGCAGAACGGCGCCCGGCGTGTTGATCAGCCTGACATCCTCGATGCCGACAAAGGCCAGCAGTGCGGGAATGCCGCGTCCGCCCAGAATGTACATCCAGGCGTAGGTGCGCATCAAAAGGCTGGTCCAGAACGGAACGACGACGAGCGCAAGCAGGATCAGCCGCCAGCGCTGCGGCGCCTTCAGGGCAAGGTAGTAGGCGACCGGGTAGGCGACGAGCAGACAGGCAAGCGCGCCCACCGGCGCCAGCATCATCGTGTTCCAGAAAGCAGTCGCCCGCGCCGGAAGATTGGCATACTGCGCCAGCGTGAAGGCGGCCTGATAGCCGCCCTCCGGCGCCCGCTCGCCGACGCTGAACACGGCAATGGCGATGAACGGCAGCACAAGGAACACCACCAGCCACGCTGTTGCCGGTGCGAGCAGCAGCGCCGTCAGAAAATTGTGCCGAAATCTGTTGCCGTGCATTGAACCGCCCCGAGGCCGGCGGACCTAGGCCCGCCGGTTTTCCGTTTGCGTCAGGTCGGCATCAGGCCGACTTGAAGCGCGCCATCAGCTCGGCGCGGCCGGGATCGGTCAGCGTCGCCGCCGCACCGAATTCCAGCGGTGTCAACAGGTCGGCCGCCGGGTAAAGGATCGGATTGTCGAGCACTTCCTTGGGCAGCAGTTTGTTGACCCGCGCGTCGGTCGAGGGCGCGCCATTGGCGAGATGCTCCTTCACAGCAACCTCCGGGGTCATCAGATAGTTGAGCAAGGCATAGCCGGCCGGCTTGTTCGGCGCGTCCTTCGGGATGGCGTAGAAATCGGTCCAGATTTCGCCGCCCTCCTTGCCCAAGACATAGGCGATCTCTGGAATATCGCGATGCAGCTGTGCGCCATCATTCGTCCAGCACATGGTCATCCAGGCGTCGCCCGCCCGCATGCCCGGCTGGTAGTCCGAAGAGACCGCGAACAGATGCGGCTTGACCTTGAGCAGCAGTTCCTCGGCCTTGGCGAGTTCGTCCTGCTTCAGCGAGTTGAAGGAATAGCCGTAATATTTCAGCGCGTTGCCGATGGTGGTCAGCTGGTAGTCATGCACCATGGTGCGGCCATCACCCTCGGCCATGGCGACGTCCCAGAATTCCTTCCAGCTGGTCATCGGCTTGGCCAGCTTCTTGGTGTTGACGGCAAAGCCCGTGGTGCCCCAGTTCTTCGGCACCGCGTAGGTCGTGCCGTCGATCGTGCCTTCCGAGGTGAAGCGCGGGTCCTCCTGGGAGCCGTCGAAATTCGGCAGCTTGGCCATGTCGAGCGGATCGATGATGCCGAGTTTCTTGTAGGTCGAGATCGTGTAGTTGGTCGGCACGAACAGGCTCCAGCCCGAGGCGCCGGCCTGCAGCTTGGCAAGCATCTCCTCATTGGAGCCGAAGACGTTGACCTCGACGGCGACGCCGGTGTCCTTCTTGAAATTCTCGAAGGTCTGCGGGTCGTGATAGTTCGGCCAGGTGGCGATCGACATGCGGTCGCCGAGGTTTTCGGCGGCGAAGGCCGGCGTCGGCATGATGCCGAGCTCGCGCGCCATCACCGCGGTTGCGATGCCCAGGCCGGTGAGGCCGAGGAAATCGCGGCGGCCGATCGAGCCGCGCTTCAGGCGCATCAGCTGGTCGACGAAGTTCTCGGGGCTAATCGGCAGTCCGTCACGATATGATTTCGACATTTTTTGCTACCCTCTGGTTGGTCCCGTTGTTCTTGTTCTCCGGAAACGCCAGCGGCGTCCCAGAGGCAAAGCCGATGGCGACGGGTTCGCCCGGCTTGAAGAGGTTGCCATGGCCGATCACATGGTCGGCCTTGGCCAGCAGCGTTCCGATGCCCTGCACCTCGATGGCGTATTCCGCCGTCGAGCCCAAGAAGATCCGGTTGCGTACGATGCCCTTGAAAGGGCTGCCTTTGGTGGCGCCGAGGCTTAGCGATTCAGGACGCAGGCTAACAGAAACGGTCTCGCCCTGCTGCAAGGCGGTTCGTTTGCGCGCGGCAATGACGGTTCCGTCCGCCAGCGCCACATTGACAAGATCGCCTGTATGCCCGGCAACCTTGCCGCTCAACAGATTGGTCTTGCCGACGAAGTCGGCGACGAACAGGTCGGCCGGCTCGTCATAGATCTCGCTTGGTTGCCCGAGCTGTACGATGCGGCCGCCGTTCATGACGCAGACGAAGTCGCTCATCGACAGCGCCTCCTCCTGGTCGTGGGTGACCAGCACGAAGGTGATGCCGATCTCGCGCTGCAGGTTCTGCAACTCGATCTGCATGTCGGTGCGCAGTTTCTTGTCGAGGGCCGCCAGCGGCTCGTCGAGCAACAGCACGGCCGGCTTGTTGACCAGTGCGCGCGCCAGCGCGACGCGCTGCTGCTGGCCGCCGGAGAGTTCGTGAATCTTGCGGCGGCCATAGCCGGCGAGCCGCACCATTTCGAGCGCCTCGCCGGCGCGCCGGCCGATTTCCTGCGACGACAGGCGCGGCCGTGCCTGGCGCAGCCCGTAGGACACATTGGCTTCGACATCGAGATGCGGAAACAGCGCGTATTGCTGGAACACCATGTTGACCGGCCGACGATAGGGCGGCGTTCCGGCCATGTCTTGGCCGCGGATGAACACCTGGCCTTCGCTCGGCTGCTCGAAGCCGCCGATCATGCGCAGGCATGTGGTCTTGCCGCAGCCGGACGGTCCGAGAAGGGCGACAAAGGCGGAGGGCGGCACAGCCAGATCGATGCCGCTGACAGCGGTCACGGCGCCATAGCGCTTGGTGACGCCGCGAAACTCGATGTCGGGCACTGCGGTCAAAGTGCTGGCTCCAGCAACAGGGCTATTTCAGGACGCTACCAGAGCCGATGGCGGCTAGTATATACCTCGCAGGTGGTATATCTGATCTATTTTCTCGTTTGAGGGGGTATAGGTTGAGTGCGTCCCGCAGCGACGAATACAGCCGGCTCGCAGCCCTTGTCGCGGCAACGCGAGAGACCAGCGGCGAAATGTTCGGCCAGGCAATGGTCGATTGGCTGAGCCAGCATGTCAGCTTCGACCACTGCGTTATCTTCGGCTATCGCGGCGCATCGCGACCGCCGCTGCTGTTCGAAACCTTCTCGCCGGCCGAGAGCCATGTCTTCGTCACGCTCTATCAGGAAGGACCTTATCTGCTCGACCCATTTCATCACGCGGCGGTGGAGCGCAAGGAGGGGTTCTGGCGCATGCGCGAGCTGGCGCCCGACCGCTTCTATGCCAGCGAGTATTTTCGCACCTACTATAGCCAGACAAGGCTGGCCGAGGAGGTCGGCTTCTTCGTGCCGCTGCCCGGCAAGGATGCGCTGGTGCTGTCGCTGATGCGATTGCACGCCTCGGGTCCCTTCGGCACCGCCGATGCCAGGCTGCTGCGCGACATGGCGCCGGCGGTCATCAACTTCGCCCGGTTGCGCTGGCCCGCACTTTCGGCCGAGGAGCAGGACGAAGCGGAGCAGGGCGAGACGATCGCCGCCGTCAACGAGTTCGACCGCGCCCACATTTGGGAAAGCCTGTCGCTGACCCCGCGCGAAAAGCATGTCGTCGATCTGGTGCTGCAGGGGCATTCCACCGAGTCGATCGCAAGAGCCATGCGCATCGTGCCGGGAACGGTGAAGGTCCATCGCCGCAACATCCATCGCAAACTCGGCATCAAATCCCAGGCCGGGCTGTTCGCCCGCTTCATCGAGATCATCGAGAGCCGGCGTTGAACTCGCTGAGGCAGACATCGTTCACTTGCCGGCGACAGACTGCTACGGATTACCCGAAACCGGTCCGCTTCCTCATTCGCCCCGGAGAACAGACGATGGCATTCAGGCGCAGAAAGAACACGGCCGCGATCCCGCGCACGGTGCCCGCTTTCGAGCACATCGTCACCGAGGCGAGCGACAGTTTCCTGTGGCGGCTCGACGACTATCCCTGGGAGCGCAATGTCTGGAATTTTCATCCGGAATACGAGATCCATCTCCTGAGGAAGTCTTCCGGGGTCGCGCTGGTCGGCGATCACATCGGCGAATTCGGGCCGGGCTACCTGAGCATCGTCGGCGGCGGGCTGCCGCATGACTGGGTGACATCGGTGCAACCCGGCGAGCTGATCGAAGGACGCGACATCGTGCTGCAATTCGATCCGCAGCGGCTGCGCGGCTCGGCGGGACTCCTGCCGGAACTGCGCGAACTGGAACCGTTCCTGGAGCGATCGCTGCGCGGCATGGTCTTCCATGGCCGCGCCGCGCTCGAAGGCGCCGCGCTGATGGAACGGATGGGCACGGTGCACGGGCTCGCCCGGTTTTGCCTCTTCCTCGAACTGGTCGATCTGCTGGCCAGGACAGACGAATACGAGCTTTTGTCCTCGCCGGATTTCTCACCCGCGCTCGACGCAACCTCGCTGGACATCATCCAGCGCACGCTGACCTATCTCTTCCAGCATTTCGCCGAGGATCTGAAGCTGCCGGAGGCGGCGGAGCTGGCCGGGATGAGCGAAAGCACGTTTTCGCGCTTCTTCCAGAAGAACACCGGCAACAGTTTCAGCGACCACATCGCCAAGCTCCGGCTCTGGCAAGCCTGCAAGCTGCTGGCGGACACCGATATTCCGATCACCGACATCTGCTTCCAGGTCGGCTACATGAACATCTCCAACTTTAACCGCGCCTTCCTGCGCAAGCACCGGATGACGCCGTCATCCTACCGCAAGCTGTCGAAGCAGCGGATGACGATGCGCGCCTGAAAACCGGCCTTCCTCACTCCATCGGTACTCATGTGACAGAGGCCGTGCAGGCGGGCCGGATTTTGCAGCGCACAATGCATAAAAGTACAGGTCTGCTGCAACGGGGCTTCTAGCGCGGCCTTTAGCAACTCCTCATTTTGGCGATGGGTGGCTTGTCGCTCGGGCGATGGCGAGGATCGCGCAACCGAAGACTTCCGCTTCCTGCGACTGTTCCTGGAGGAGAAAATCAATGAAACCAATTCGGCTCGCTGCGAGCATAAGCGCAGCTTTCATGCTTACCACGACCCTCTCGACCATGGCGCTGGCGGCGCCGGTCTGCTCGGCGCCGGTCAAGGTGCTGGCGCAACCGCGTGACGGGCTGACGCTGCTGGAGGCGTCCAAGGACGAGTTCCAGAAACTGGCCGGCGCCAGCTTCCAGATCGACTATCTCAACGAGAACGACCGCCGGGCAAAGTCGCGCGCCGATGCGTCCACGGTCGGCAACTACAACGTCTACTATGTCGACGAAGCCAATGTCGCGCTGTTCGCCTCGTCGAAATGGATCGTGCCGCTCACCGACTATTACCCGGCTGACTACGACTACGCCGATTTCGACCCGGGCCGGCAGAAGGTCGCCACCTATGACGGCAAGGTGTGGTTCGCGCCGCTGACCGGCGGCGGCGACCTGATGGTCTACCGCAAGGACATTCTGGAAGCCGCCGGCATCCAGCCGCCGAAGACGCTGGACGAGTTGATCGCCGACGTGCCGAAGCTGACCGATCCCGACAAGGGCATGTACGGCATCGCGCTGCGCGGCGCGCGTGGCTCGGGCGCCAATGTCTGGCGCTGGATGCCGTTCTTCAAGGCCTATGGCGGAAAATGGTTCGACGGTGACAAGCCGGCTTTCAACTCCGCGGCCGCGGTCAAAGCGACCGAGACCTATCTTAAACTGTTCAAGGATTCAGCGCCCGGCACGCAGACCGGCAGCTGGGATGAATCGACCGGCGCCTTCCTGTCGGGCCAAGTTGCCATCTTGGTCGAATCGACGCCGCTGTCGGGCATGGCGGTCGACCCGAAGACCTCGCAAGTGGTCGGCAAGATCGGCTTCCTGCCGCCGCCCTCGCCACTGACCGGCGGCGGCTACGGCCACGGCCTCGCCATCGCCGCCAAGGCCAATGCCGATGACGCCGCGAAGCAATGCGCCGGCCTGTTCATCGCCTGGGCGACGTCGAAGGAGAACGAGAAGCGCCGGCTCGACGCGCACCAATTCGGCGAGCTCAACCGCACCAGCGTGCTGTCCAGCAAGGAGTTCGCCGACATTTACGGCGCCGATCTCGGCCAGGCGCTTGCCGATACCGGCAAAGTGACGGCGGTGAACTTCTGGCAGGATCCGCGCTGGCCGGATCTCGGCGACCGCTGGGGCATCATCCTGGAAGAGCTGGTCACCGGCACGCGCACCGACGTCAAGGGCGGCCTCGACGAACTCGAGGCCTACGCCAACGAGCTGGTGAAGAAGAAGTAATCCTCCCGCCCGCGGCGCGCGGTCCACGGCATTCGACCGGATGCCGGGACCTGTGCGCCGCGGGTTCTCCCCAAAAGGCACAGCCCGAGGATAGGCAATGCGCCGACGCTCTTCCCTGCCCGTGACGTTTCTGGTTCCGACGCTCGCCATTCTTCTGGTGCTGTCGATGGTGCCGACGCTGTACGCCATCGTCATTGCGCTGCAGAACCGCGAGCTGAGCTCGTCGGACTATTCCTGGGTCTGGCTGTCGAACTTCATCGACCTGTTCGCCGACCGGCGTTTCCTCAACGCGGTCTGGGTTTCGGTGAAGTGGGAAATCGTCACCGTGGTGGCGACGATGATGGTGGCGATCGGGCTCGGCGTGCTGATGTTCGAAGTGGCGTCGCCGCGGCTGCGCAACATCTACTGCCTGCTGTTCATCATCCCGGTGCTGTTGCCGCGTGTCTCGGCGGCCTTCGTGTGGAAGTTTGCCTATCATCCGCTCTACGGCATCGCCACCTATCCCTACAGGCTGATCACCGGCGGGCTGATCTTCGACCCGCTGTCGAAGCCGTCGACGGCCCTGTTTGCCGTCGCCTCGGTCGATGTCTGGCAGTGGGGACTGTTCTTCGCGGTCATCGTGCTGAAGCTTCTGGAGACCTTGCCGCCGCAGCCGATCGAAGCGGCGCGGCTCGACCACGCCAAACGCTGGCAGATCCATGCCTATGTGACCTTGCCTATGCTGAAGGCGCCGCTGATCAGCCTGATGTTCGTCAAGATGATCGAATCGCTGCGCTCCTTCGACCTGATTTATGTGATGACGCGCGGCGGGCCGGGCGTGGCGACCGAGACGCTCGACATGTACGCCTTCTCGCAAGGCTTCATCGAATCCGGCAAGGTGTCCTATGCCTCGGCCATGGCGGTGCTGATGATGATCGCGACTGTCATCACCTTCACCATGCTGTGGAAGCGGGTGCAGGCATGAGGCCGTATCGCATGAGACCGGGCCGCCTCATCGGCAAGATCATCCTGGCCTTCGCCGGCTTCATGGCGGTGTTTCCGCTCGCCTGGACGGCGGTCAATTCGCTGAAGAACAATGTCGACATCATCACCCGCGTGCCGCGCCTGGTGTTTACCCCGACCTTCGACAATATCAGCTACATCATCGGCCGCGACAGCGTCATGGCCGGTCTCTATAACTCGGTCATTTCCTGCGGCGTCGCCGTGCTGATCGGCGTCATGCTCGGCCTTCCGGCAGCCTATGCGGTGGCGCGCTATCCCAATCGCTTCGCTGGCGACATCCAGTTCTTCGTGTTGTCGCTGCGCTTCCTGCCCCCGGTGGCAGTCGCCATTCCGCTGATGGTGATCTGGCTGCAGATCGGGCTCTACGACACCTTGCCGGCGCTGATCGTCACCTATTCGCTGCTCACCATCTCGGTGATCATGTGGCTCGCCATTCCCGCCTTCCAGGCCGTGCCGAAGGAAATCGAGGAAGCCGCTTTCGTCGACGGCTACGGCGCTTACTCGGTGTTCTGGCGCATTGCGCTGCCGGTAGCGGCGCGCTCGCTGATCGGCGCCGTCGCCTTCAGCTTCGTGCTGGTGTGGAACGAATTCCTGATCGCGCTGATGCTGTCCAGTTCCAACGCCAAGACATTGCCGATCGTCGCTTCCGAACTTTCACAGCAAGGCATGAACGTGCCGTGGGGAATCCTCAACGCCTCGGTCGTGCTGTTGTCGCTACCGCCGCTGCTGTTCCTGGGCGTGCTCAGCGGCTTCCTGAATTCCGTTTTCCGGCAAAAAAAGACTTGATGCGAGGACTTACCGATGCGGGCACTGGTGCTTGAGAAAAAAGGCGAACTGTCGTTGCGCGAGATCGCGCTGCCGCTCGACGTCGGACCGGGCGATGTCAAGATAGCCATCCACACGGTCGGCGTCTGCGGCAGCGACGTGCACTATTACACGCATGGCGCGATCGGCAGCTATGTGGTGCGGGCTCCGATGGTGCTTGGCCACGAAGCCGCGGGAACGATCGTCGAGGTCGGCGCCAATGTCGGCACGCTGAAGGTCGGCGACCGCGTCTGCATGGAGCCGGGCGTGCCGAACCTGTCGTCGCGCGCGACGAGGCTCGGCATCTATAATGTCGATCCCGATGTCAGCTTCTGGGCGACACCGCCGGTGCATGGCGTGCTGGCGCCCTATGCGGTGCACCCGGCCGCCTTCACCTACAGACTGCCGGACAATGTCACCTTCGCCGAAGGCGCGATGGTCGAACCCTTTGCCATCGGCATGCAGGCGGCGAGCCGCGCCCGCATCGTGCCTGGCGACGTCGCCGTCGTCGTCGGCTGCGGCCCGATCGGCATCATGATCGCGCTGGCGGCGCTGGCCGGCGGCTGCTCGAAGGTGCTGATCTCCGATTTTTCCGCACCCAAGCTCGAGATTGCCGCACAATATCCCGGCATCGTGCCGGTCAATATCAGCGAGCAATCGCTGGTCGACGCAGTCTCCGCCGCGACCGACAATTGGAGCGCGGATATCGTGTTCGAGGCGAGCGGCAGCCCGAAGGCATTCGCCGACCTGTTCGATGTCGTGCGGCCGGGCGGCGCGGTGGTGCTGGTCGGACTGCCGGTCGAACCGGTCAGCCTCAACGTTCCGGCGGCGATCTCCAAGGAAGTGCGCATCGAGACGGTGTTCCGTTACGCCAACATCTTCGACCGGGCGCTGCAGCTGATCGCCTCGGGGAAGGTCGACCTCAAGCCGCTGATCACCGGCACTTATGATTTCTCCGACAGTATCAAGGCCTTCGAGCGGGCGGCGCAAGGCAAGCCGCAAGACGTCAAGCTGCAAATCCTGCTTACCGGCGAGAAGGGCTGACCATGTCCGCGATCGTTTGCTCCCATGTCGACAAGGCGTATGGGGCTACCACCGTCATCCGCGATCTCAATCTCTCGATCGAGGAGCATGAGTTCGTCGTGTTCCTAGGCCCATCCGGCTGCGGCAAGTCGACCTTGCTCAGGATGCTGGCCGGGCTGGAGGATATCAGCGGCGGCGAAGTGTCGATCGGCGGCAGAGTGGTCAACGATCTCGAGCCCGGCGAGCGCGGCATCGCCATGGTGTTCCAGAACTATGCGCTCTACCCGCATATGACGATCTTCGACAACATCGCCTTCGGACTCAAGCGGCAGAAGGTTTCGGCGGCCGAGATAAAGAAGCGGGTCCAAGCGGTGGCAGAGACGCTGGGCCTCGAGCCTTATCTCGCCCGCAAACCGACCGAGCTTTCCGGCGGACAGCAGCAGCGCGTGGCGATTGCGCGCGCCATGATCAAGACGCCGAAAGTGTTCCTGTTCGACGAGCCGCTGTCGAATCTCGACGCCAAACTTCGCAACCATATGCGGGTCGAAATCGCCCGCCTGCACCAGTCGCTGAAGACCACTACCGTCTATGTCACCCACGACCAGCTCGAAGCGATGACGCTGGCCGACCGGATAGTGCTGCTCAGGGATGGCGTCATCGAACAGATCGGCTCGCCGGCCGAGATCTATCGCCAGCCGGGCAATCTGTTCGTCGCCGGCTTCATCGGTACGCCGAACATGAATTTCATCGACGTGGCCGTCGGGCGGAAGGACGAACGCTGGACGCTGACAGCCGGCGGCTCGAGCTTCTCCATAGAAGGCTCGGGCTTCGATCTACGCGGCGTCCAGCGCGCCGTGCTTGGAATCCGACCGCCGGACCTGAAGACCGCCGGCGCTCAGAGCATCAATCTTCTGCAAGGCACCGCCGACCTCATCGAGTTCCATGGCAATGACGCGCTGGTGACGTTCGCCTGCGGCGGCAAGGAGGTCGGCGCATTGGTATCGGCCCGTGAATGCCCGGCGTTGCGCGCGCCTGTGCGCTACACATTCGAGGAGGAGAGCGTGCATCTGTTCGACGCGGCGACCGGCGCATCCTTGCGCCGGCGAGAGGAGGCCTAGATTTGGTACGCAATTCCGGACGGAAAACCGTTTCACACTTTTCCTGGAATTGCTCTAGCTGATGGCGTCGAGCTCCTGCCGCTGGCGGTGCATTTCGAGGAAAATCTTGTAGTCGCGGTCGAAGCGGCCTGACGCGGCCGGGTTCGAGGTGCGCGCCCTGCCGCCTTGCTGCATGGCGACGCAAGCGGCATTCAGGTCCGGGAACAGACCGGCCGCGGTGGCGGCGACCATGCCGGTGCCGAGCAGAACGGCTTCGTCGGCCAGCGGCTCGATCACCGCGCAGCCGGTCGCGTCGGCATAAAGCTCCATCAGCAACGGGTTCTTGGTGTGGCCGCCGGTGACATGCAGCGTGTCGATGAGATAGCCGTTCTCGTTCAGCGCCTCCAGCACATGGCGCACGCCGAGTGCGATGCCGACGGCGGTGCGCCAATACAGCTTGCACAGACTGTCGAAGGAGGAATCCAGCGTCAGCCCGCTGACCACGCCGACGGCATGCGGGTCGGCAAGCGGCGAGCGGTTGCCGTGGAAATCCGGCAGTACATGCAACCTCGCCGCCAGCTTGTCGCCTTCGGTGCTGCGCAGTTCAGCGACGCGCCTGGCGATCTTGGCATGCATGGCCGCATCCGGCTCGCCGCCGGCGCCATGCCAGCGAATGATGTGGTCGAGCAAGGCACCAGTGGCCGACTGTCCGCCTTCCGACAGCCAGAGCTTTGGCAGTGCGGCGCCATAGTATGGACCCCAGACGCCGGCGAAAGGCTGCGGGTCGGGCGACATCGCCATGACGCAGGACGAGGTGCCGGCGATCAATGCCAGATGGCGGCCGATATTCTGCTCGTCGCCAGCAAAGCCGCCGAGCACGCCAAGCGCGCCGGCATAGGCATCGATGACGCCGGCGCCGACCCGACAGTTTTCGCTCAAGCCCAACTCCGCCGCCGCTTCAGGGGTGAGCGTGCCGATGTCTGCGCCGACAGCACTTGCCTTCTCCGGCAGGCTGCCGTGTTCGAACAGATCGCCAAGCCCGACCCTGTCGAAGAAGTCACGGCGCCAGCCGGTTTCCTCATGCGCCAGATAGGTCCATTTGGCGGTCAGCGTGCATTGCGAGCGCGCCAGCGACCCGGTCGCCTTCCAGGTCAGGAAATCGGTGAGGTCGAATAGGTAGCCGGCTTCATGCCAAGTTCCCGGCAGATTGCGCTTTAGCCACATCAGCTTCGGCGTCGCCATTTCCGGCGACATGACGCCACCGATATAGTCGAGTACGGCGTGGCCGCTATCGGTGCATTCATCTGCCTCGGCGATGGCGCGATGGTCGAGCCAGACGATGGTGTCCCAGCGCCGTTCGCCCGTCACCGAGACGCTGAGCTGGCCGGCATTCCTGTCCAGCACCACCAGCGAGCAGGTGGCGTCGAACGACATGCCGACAATATCGTCGGCTGACACACCGGCCTTTTCGCGCGCGGCACGCACCGCGATGCAGACCGCCGACCAGATATCCTGCGAATTGTGCTCGGCGTGATCGGCCTTCGGCTGGTTCATGACGATCGGATGCTCGGCGCGGCCGAGCAAGGTGCCTGACGTATCGAGAATGCCCGCGCGGGCGCTCCCGGTGCCGACATCGACCGCGCAAACGAAGCTCTTCGTCAAGATGCTTTTACTCTCGCTCCCTAGAGCCGTATGATTTCAGGTCTGTTCGACCTGAAATCTGAATCCGTCTCTAAATCAAAGAAGTAGAGCATGATGTCGTCCGAAAACCGCTTCACACTTTTCGGCATCATGCTCTAGCCTGCAATCAGATCGGGCAATTGCAGCATGTCCGCGAATATAAAGTCCGGTTCACTCGACGCAAGCCGCGCTTTCAAGGCCGGGTTGCCGGCGTGCGAACCGCCGGTGAAAGCAAAGACGCGCATACCGGCCGCACGCGCCGCCGCGATGCCGGCAGGGCTGTCCTCGATTACGATGCAATTACCGGGATGCGCGCGCATAGCAGCGGCGGCATGGAGAAAAAGATCCGGCGCCGGCTTGCCGCGCGCGACCATGGCAGCGCTGAACAGATGGGGCTCGAGCAGGCCGAGCAGGCCGGTAACGTCGAGCGCATAGCGAATGCGGTCGAGCGTGCCGGAGGAAGCGACGCAGCAGGGCACGCCCAGCCTCGGCAGGATGTCGCTGATGCCGGGAATCGGCTTCAGCTCCTCGCGGAATTTGCGCATCAGCTCGACGCGCATATCGGTCAGATGCACGTCGGTGATGTCGATGGTGAAATCGCGAAGAAGTATCTCGCGCACGCTCTTCATGCTCTTGCCGAGGAAATGCTCGTAGGCCGCATCCTCGCTGACCGAGCCCCCGGCGGCAGAGATCATGCCGAGCAGAGCCGAAACCGACAGCGCCTCGCTGTCGACCAGCACGCCGTCACAGTCGAAGATGACCAGTTCGGGCGTCATTGCGGCTGGCGTCAGAGCTTGCCGGAGATGTAGCGCGTCAGCGTCGCGCGCGTGCCATTCGCCCACAAGACGTTGAGCGCATGGGCAAAGACCTCGGCGAACGGCGCCGAGCGGCCGACACCGCCATAGATATCCTCCATCGCAAGCCAGGCACCGGGCTTATCCTTCGCCGCCTTCGCGCTTGCCTGCAGCCGGTCCCAGCTGGGATCGTTGGCTTCGATGTCGGCGCCGCTGTCGGTGGTGCCGAAACAGTAGCGGCACCACAGCGCGGACTCGAGCGCCAGACCCGCGACGCCTTTGCCGGCCTTCAGCCGGTCGGCAATGGTCGGGATGATGAATTTCGGCTGCCGGTTGGAACCGTCGAGGCAGAGCCGGCGGATGGTGTCGCCGATCTTGGGGTTGGAAAAGCGCTGCTCGATGAGCTGATAATAATCCTCCAGCACGGTGTCCGGCACCGGTGGCACGGTCGGGATGATCTCGTCATGCTCGAGCTTGGCGAGGAAGCCGCGCACCAGCGGCTCCTGCATCGCCTCATGGACGAAATGGATGTCCATCAACCCTGCGGGATAAGCGATCGTGGCATGACCGCCATTGAGGATGCGGATCTTCATCAGCTCATAGGGCGCGACATCCCTCACGAATTGCACACCGACCTTTTCCAGCGGTGGGCGGCCGTCGGTGAAACGGTCTTCCAGCACCCATTGCTTGAACGGCTCGCAGAACACCGGCCAGTTGTCCTCAAGGCCGAACTCCGAGGCGAGAATACCGCGCTCGCGGTCGGAGGTGGCGGGCGTGATGCGGTCGACCATGCCGTTGGGAAAGGCGACATTGTCGCTGACCCAGTTCGCCAGATCCTCGTCGATCAGCCGGGCCAGCCCAATGACGCCATCCGAGGTGACATGGCCATTATGAGGGATGTTGTCGCAGGACATGACGGTGAACGGCACGATGCCGTCGGCCCGGCGGCGCATCAGGCCCGCAAGGATGAGGCCGAACACCGTCTTCGGCGTCGTGCCTGCCTGTGCGTCGGCGACGATGTCGGGGTGGGTCGGGTTGAACTTGCCGGAGGCCGGATCGATGAAATAACCGCCTTCCGTGATGGTCAGCGAGACGATCTTGATCGCCGGATCGGCGAGCTGGTCGATGATCGCATCCGCATCGCCGGGCGTCAGGAAGTCGATCATGACGCCGGTGACGCGGGCGCTCATATGATCGGAATCCTGCTCGACCACGGTGGTCAGCCAGTCCTGCTCCTGCAGCTTGGAACGGCCGATTTTTTCGCCCTCGAAGACCCCGGCGCCGACCAGCGCCCAGTCATGGCCGATGCCTGAATTGAAGAGATCGTCGAGATAGACCGCCTGATGCGAGCGATGGAAATTGCCGACGCCGAAATGCACGATACCGGGTTTGAGCGCAGCGCGGTCGTATTTCGGACCGGCGACCTTGGCGGGGAGTTCCGAGAGGATCGAGGAGGAGAGTTTCACGGTCATTTTTCTACCCTTTTGGCCGGGCTGCGGCCTGCGTGATCCCGGCCCATCAACTCATCCATTGGCCGCCATCGACATTGTAGGTCTGGGCGACAATGTATTCGGCGTCGTCGCTGGCCAGGAACACCGCCATGCCGGTCAGGTCCTCCGGCTTGCCCATGCGGCCATAGGGCACGCCCTCGCCGACCAGCCGCTTCTTCTCGCCCTTCGCCCGGTTCTCATATTTGGCGAACAGCGCATCGACCTCATCCCACATATCGCTGTCGACGACGCCGGGCGCGATGCCATTGACGTTGATGCGGTGCTTGATCAGGTCGAGCCCGGCGGACTGGGTCAGCGAAATCACCGCGGCCTTGGTGGCGCAATAGACGGCGACCAGCGGCTCGCCGCGCCGTCCTGCCTGGCTGGCGATGTTGATGATCTTGCCGCCCTTGCCCCTTGCGATCATCGAACGCGCCGCTGCCTGCAGCATGAACAAAGTGCCGGCGACGTTGACGGAGAACAATTTGTCATAGCTCGCTTCGGTGATCTCGACGATCGGCGCCAAGTCGAACAAGGCAGCATTGTTAATCAGTATGTCGAGGCCGCCGGTCTTTGTTTCGACCGCCTTGACCGCCGCCTGGATCGAAGCAAGGTCGCTGACGTCGAGCCTGACCGGATAGGCGTTGGCGCCAATCTCGGCGGCCGTCTTTTCGGCAGCCGCCAGATTGATGTCGGCAATGGCCACCGTGGCACCCTCGCGCGTATAGGCTTCGGCAAAAGCCCTGCCGATGCCGCGCGCGGATCCGGTGATCAGCGCCGATTTGCCTTTCAGTCTCACTGCGTCAGCGCCTTTCCGTCGGGGCCGAAGCGATGCATGCGGACCTTGTCCGGCGTCAAATAGATGGTGTCGCCGTGGCGTACGGCCAGTTCGCCATCGGCGCGTACCGTCAGCGGACCGACGCCGTCGGCCTGGACATGCAGGAAGGTGTCGGAGCCCAGATGCTCGGCGACGCCGACAAGGGCTTTCCAGTCGCCCGCTGTGGTCGATATCCCCATATGCTCAGGACGAATGCCGATGGTCTTGGCGTTGTATTTGGCCGCCGGCGCACCTTCGATCAGGTTCATTTTCGGCGAACCGATGAAGCCCGCCACGAACAGGTTCTTCGGCGACTTGTAGAGTTCCATCGGCGAGCCGACCTGTTCGATGTTGCCGGCGTTGAGCACGACGATCTTGTCGGCCATGGTCATGGCTTCGATCTGGTCGTGGGTGACGTAGACCATCGTCGTCTTGAGCTGATGGTGCAGCTCGCTGATTTCGAGCCGCATGGTGCCGCGCAGTGCGGCGTCGAGATTGGACAGCGGCTCGTCGAACAGGAATGCCGAGGGCTGGCGCACGATGGCGCGGCCGATGGCGACGCGTTGCCGCTGGCCGCCAGAGAGCTGGCCGGGCCGGCGTTCGAGATAGTTGGTGAGGTTGAGGACCCGGGCCGCGTCCTTCACCTTCTTGTCGATCGTCGCCACATCCTCGCCCGCCATCTTCAGCGGGAAGCCGATGTTCTTGGCCACCGTCATATGCGGATAGAGCGCATAGGACTGGAATACCATGGCCAGCTTGCGCTTGGCCGGCGCCTCGCCGGTGACGTCACGGCCATCGATGTTGATGGTGCCCCCGCTGGTGTCCTCGAGCCCGGCGATGAGGCGCAGCAACGTGGACTTGCCGCAACCCGACGGCCCGACGAAGACGACGAACTCGCCATTCTCGATGACCAGGTCGAGGCCTGGAATGATGACCGTCGATCCGAAATGCTTGGAGACGTTCTTGAGCGTGATGTTTCCCATGGTTTCCTCCCCGAGGGGTTATTTGGCCGGATTGCTTCAGGCAACGTCCGTTATTTTACCGCACCGAAGGTCAGCCCGCGCACCAGCTGCTTCTGGCTGAACCAGCCCATGATCAGGATGGGCGCGATGGCCAGCGTCGATGCCGCCGAAAGCTTGGCCCAGAACAGGCCTTGCGGGCTTGAGAACGAACTGATGAAGGCCGTCAGCGGCGCCGCCTCGGTGGTGGTCAGGCGGATGGTCCAGAACGCTTCGTTCCACGCCAGGATGATGTTGAGCAGCATGGTCGAGGCGATGCCCGGCACGGCCATGGGGGTCAGCACATAGACGATCTCGCCCCACAGGGTGGCGCCGTCCATGCGTGCCGCTTCCAGGATCTCGCCGGGGATTTCGCGGAAGTAGGTGTAGAGCATCCAGATCACGATCGGCAGGTTGATCAGCATCAGCATGATCATCAGGCCGATGCGGCTGTCGAGCAGTCCGGCATCGCGGAAGATGAGGTAGATCGGGAACAGCACGGCAACCGCCGGCATCATCTTGGTCGAGAGCATCCACATCAGGATGTCCTTGGTCCACTTGCCCGGCGAGAAGGCCATCGACCAGGCGGCCGGAACCGCGACTATCAGGGCCAGGATGGTCGAGCCGACCGAGAGCAGCACCGAGTTGAAGAAGAACTTGAAGTAGCCGCTCTGCGCCTGGACCTCGGTATAGCTCTCGAACGTCCCCGACGGGATCAGCGCGAAGCCCTGGATGGCCTCCTGCTCCGACTTGAACGAGGTGATGATCGTGTAGAGGATCGGGAAGAAGATCAGCAGCGCGACGATCCAGGCGGCGCCTGTCGCAATGACCTTGTGTTGGGTGGTGACTGCACGTGCCATCGTATCCTCCCTTACTTGTCCAGGTTCTTGCCCACCGCGCGCATGGCGAAGAAGGCGACGATGTTGGCGAGAATGACGGCGATGACACCGCCGGCCGATGCCTGGCCGATTTTGAACTCCAGCAATGCCTTCTGGTAGACGAGGAAGGGCAGGTTGGTGGAGGCATAGCCGGGTCCGCCATTGGTGGTGACCAGGATTTCGGCATAGACCGACAGCAGGAAGATGGTCTGGATCAGGATGACGACGGTGATGGCGCGCGACATGTGCGGCAGCGTCAGATAGATGAAGCGGCTGACGAAGCCGGCGCCGTCCATCTCGGCGGCTTCCTTCTGCTCGCCGTCGAGCGACTGCAATGCGGTCAGCAGGATCAGCGTGGCGAAGGGAAGCCATTGCCAGGCGACGATGATGATGATGGCCAGCATCGGATGCTGCCCGAACCAGTCGATCGGTTGAGCCCCGAAGAAGCGCGCAATGTCGGCAAAGACGCCGTATTGCGGGTGCATGATCATGTTCTTCCAGACAAGTGCAGCCACCGGCGGCATGACGAAGAACGGAGAGATGACGAGGATGCGGACGATCCCCTGTCCCCACATCGGCTGATCGATCAACAGCGCCAGCATGATGCCTCCGATGACGGTGATCAGCAGCACGCTGCCCACCAGGACCAGCGTGTTGAGGATCGACTGCAGGAATGCCGGGTTGGAATAGAACAGCGAGTAATTCGAGAACCAGACAAACCCGTCGCGGATCGGATTGAGCGGATTGTACTGCTGGAAGGAGAACCAGATCGTGAGTGCCAGCGGCACGATCATCCAGACGAACAGCAGCACCACGGATGGCGCCAACATAAAGCGGGCAAGCGAACGGGTCTGCTGAGTAGCCATGACGGTCACCCTTCAAGGTCAGCCAAATTTTCAGGTGTGTGAAAGGGGCCGCCCGAACTGGGATTCGGGCGGCCGTTGCCGGCCAAGGAGGCGGCCGGCATTCGGCACCGGGAGGAGCCTTACTTGATATAACCGCCTTCGGTCATGGTCGCCGTGGCGGCGTCCTGCGCCTGCTTGAGCGCGTCGTCTACGCTGGTCTGGCCGGCGAGCGCCGCCGAGAACAGCTGGCCAACGGTTGTGCCGAGGCCCTGGAACTCAGGAATGGCGACGAACTGCACACCGACATAGGGCACCGGCTTGACCGTCGGATGCGCCGGATCGGCGGCATTGATCGAGTCCAGCGTCATCTTGGCGAATGGGGCCGCCTTCTGGTACTCGGGATTGGCGTAGAGCGAGGAACGCGTTCCCGGAGGAACGTTGGCCCAGCCTTCCTTGGAAGCGACCAGTTCGGCATAGTGCTTGCTGGTCGCCCATGAGACGAACTTCTGGGCGGATTCCGCCTTCTGCGTGCCTGCGGGGATCGCCAGCGACCATGCCCAGAGCCAGTTGGCGCGCTTGCCGAGGCCATTGTCCGGCGCCAAAGCATAACCGACCTTGTCGGCCACCTTCGAGGCCTTCGGATCCGAGACGAAGGACGCCGCCACGGTGGCGTCGATCCACATGCCGCACTTGCCTTGCTGGAACAGAGCCAGATTCTCGTTGAAGCCGTTGGACGAAGCGCCTTCCGGACCGTCGGCCTTCATCAGGTCGACATAGAACTGCAGTGTGTTCTTCCATTCCGGTTGGTCGAACTGCGGCTTCCAGTTCTCGTCGAACCAGCGGGCGCCAAACGAGTTGGACATGGCCGTCAGGAACGCCGTGTTCTCGCCCCAGCCGGCCTTGCCGCGCAGGCATACGCCGTTCACGCCATTGGCGCGGTCGGTCATCTTGTCGGCCGCCTGCTTGATGAAGTCCCACGTCGGGGCATCGGGCATGGTCAGCCCGGCCTTCTCGATCAGGTCCTTGCGGTACATGACGAAGGAGCTTTCGCCGTAGAAGGGCGCGGCATAGAGCTTGCCGTCGACCGAGAGGCCGCCGGCGATGGCCGGGATGATGTCCTTGGCGTCATAGTCGTCGCCGAGCTTGTCGAGCGGCAACAGCCAGCTCTGCTTGGCCCAGATCGGAACCTCGTAGGTGCCGATCGTCATCACGTCATACTGGCCGCCCTTAGTTGCGATGTCGGTGGTGACGCGCTCGCGCAGCACGTTCTCTTCGAGCGTGACCCAGTTCAGCTGGATGTCGGGGTTCGCCTTGGTGAAGTCGTCCGTCAGCTTTTGCATGCGGACCATGTCGCCATTGTTGACCGTGGCGATGGTGATGGATTCGGCGTGTGCGGCAAAAGCGAAAGCGCTGGCCGACAACAAGCCCAGGGTGAGCGTGCGCAGTTTCATCAAATTCCTCCCATGAACCAAGATGAGCATTTGCCTTGGTAATGGGCAATTACTCACTTGGCATAAATTATGTCAAGCCAGATTCGATGCTGCAGCGCAGCACGCAAGGCGGAGCGCGGCGTTGCGCGCGTAGAGGATATTGAACGGATTTGGGAAGCTGTTTGCAGGGGATGTGAGAGCGCGTTGATGCCGACCCATCGCAACCCAATCGTCGCGCCAGGGGAGCGATAGGGCCGAGTCCATCAGCCGTGGGACGGGTAGCTTCCCACGGAATATTCGAAAACCCTGCCGTCGCGTGTTTGCTTGGCTCTGGTCAGCACTTCCGTCACCTGGATCCAGCTGGGCTCGTCCTTGCGCAGCCTAACTTCCCGGCCGATTACCTTCACGGCAGCTTGAAACGGCGTAAATGCTTCGATCACGTGCGTCGTGCGCACGGTGTTGTTTTCGATTTCTTCGACGCGATAGACTTTCATCAGCCGGCTGATCGACCCTGTTTCAATCTGCAGACGATTGATCCTGCTCAATTGGGTCGTCACAAGCACAAGCCTATGCCGGGCGAGTGATATCGACAGCGTTTTTGTCAAGCTTGGTTAACCGGGTGGCCCGATCGCAGCTGTTTGTCCGCGAAAGCGAGCATTCGTCGCGGATCCATGGCTCGCTTTGCATCTCGGAAATCAATCCGCGAATCGCTCGCCCTCAGGCGCAGGCGATCTCGGCCAGGATCCAGTCCCGGAAGGCTTTTATCTTCGGCACGTTGCGACGCGCCGTCGGGTAGACCAGCCAATAGGCGTGGCCGTCGTCGCCGACCAGGTCGAAGGGCTGGATCAGGCGGCCGGCGGCGAGCTCGGTCTTGAACAATGCGGTGGTCAGGATCGCCACACCATGGCCGGCGATGGCCGCATTCGCCTCATAGGCCTGCGCGCCCATGCTGGTGCCGGTGCGCCTGGCAAGTTCGTCCGCCGGGACGCCGGCAAGGGCGAACCATTCCCGCCACCAGATGTCGCCGGGATCGAGAATGGGCAGCTTGAACAGGTCGGCGGGTTCGTGGACGCCACCTATGGTGGCAGCGAGTGCCGGGCTCAGCACCGGGGTGAAATCGGCCTTGAACAAAAGATGGGTCTCCACTCCAGGCCACTTGCCGCTGCCGGAGCGGATAGCGATGTCCATGTCCTCGCGGGCAAAATCGATCACCCTGTTCGAGGTATCGACGCGCACCGCCAGCGACGGATGCGCGACCTGGAAGGAGCCGAGGTGCTGCGCCAGCCAGTTCGAGGCAAAGGTCAGCAGCGTCGAGACGCACAGCACACCATCGGCGCCCCCACGCGCGGCGGAATAGGCGCTTGAGAGCAGGCTGAACGCCTCGCTGACGGCGGGCGCCAGGCGCTGGCCGGGTTCGGTCAGCACGATCTGGCGCGGCTGGCGCAGGAACAGCGGCGAACCGATGCGCTCTTCCAGAAGCTTGATCTGATAGCTGGCGGCGGCCTGCGTCATGCCGAGTTCCTGCGCGGCCTTGGTGAAGGAGAGATGCCGCGCGACGGCTTCGAACACCCTGATGGCCTGCAGCGGCGGCAACTGGGCGAGCTGTGGTGCCTTGAGATCGGGCATAAGCCCTCCTTATGGGTCGTGATCGACGTTTGATTGGCGGCAAGAGCCAATCAGGCCGATATCTGGTGTCAACGATCAATCAAGTTCAAGCATAGCGGAGGCTGAAGATCATGACCACGGTACAGCAAAAACTCCATTCCACCCCGGCGCAGAGCTGGTTTTCCCTGCTGGCACATGAATTTTCCCTGCTTGTGCACCGTCGGCGCGGCTACATCGACGTCCGGGAGCTGTCGCCGCATTTGCAGCGCGACATGGGCTTCCTCGACGGCAACGACCCGTCCGGGCGCTGCAAATAACGTGTTGGATTTTATCGATGGGCCGCTTAATCGGTGTCAGGAACCGTCGAGCAAGGCCGTGGCGGTCCGCTCGTCGGTGATGAGGCCATTGACCAGCCGGCGGTTCACCGCGGCCAGGATGCCCGGCAATTTGCGCTCGCCCATGGCGAGCGCAATGACCAGCGACTTTTCGCGTGACGGCAAAGCTGCCGACGATACCCGGTCGTTGGTGATGCCCTCGATCATGCGGCCTTCCCGGTCGAACACCCAGCCGACGATCTCGGCGACGCCGCCAGCCTTTTGCAAAGCCTTCAGCTCGCTTTCCGAGATAAAACCGTCCTCGTAGAGCGGCGCCTTCGGGCCGAGATCGCCGATGCCGACAAAGGTGACGTCGGCTTCCGCGGCCAGCGCCAGCGTCGGTTGGATCATCGGCTGGGCAAGCAGCATCTCGCGCTCTTCCGGCGACGAGGCGATGACCGGCAGCGGCATCGGGAACGAGCGCGCCTTGACCCGGTCGGCCATGGTGAAGATGACGTTGTAGAAGGCGGCCGAACCGTCGGGCGAGATGTTGCCGGTCAAGGACACAACCTTGTGCTGCGAGCATTCCATCGGCGGCAATTGCTCGATCGCCGCCTTCAGCGTGCGGCCGGTGCCGATGGCCAAGACGATGGGCGTCGGTGACCGCAGCCGCCGCTCGATCTCGGCCGCGGCCGCCTCGGCAATGCCGATCGTGGTCGAGGATGAGGTCGGATCGCTCGGCACCACTTCGACCAGGTCGAGCGCGAAGCGCGACTTCAGCCTTGCGGCAAGGTCGAGGCAATTGGCGATCGGGTGGTCGACCCGCACCTTGATCAGCCCCTCCGACACCGCCAGCGACACCAGCCGCTGCGCCGTCTGCCGGGAAATGCCGAGCGTGGCGGCGATCTGGTCCTGGGTGTTGCCGGCAACATAGTAAAGCCAGCCGGCGCGCGCTGCCTCGTCCAGCCTGCTGCTGCCGCCATCTTGCCGCGAATTCAAAATGTGCCTCCAGCCCTGCCCCTTTGCGCGCCCTTGGGCGAAGCGTCATAGTCTTGCAGGGAATGTGTCGGCGCGCAATTGTCTATCGGCAGGGCAATTGCTTGCTGCTTCGATCCGGCCGCCGCGCGGCAACCAACCAAGCGAAAATCGCCAGCGGACGGGCTCGGCGGTTTATCTCCTGATACAAACGCTTTAAGGGGATCGGCAAAGGAGCCTCGCATGACGCCGAAAGCGGTTTTCTGGGATATGGACGGCACGCTGGTCGACAGCGAGCCGCTGCATGAGGCCGCCTTGGTGGCGGCGCTGCGCAGCGTCGGTATCACGCCGCCGGCCGACCTGCATGAGCGGGTGCTGGGCGTCGCCGCCGCACCGGTCTACGAGATGCTGCGCAGCGAGTTCGGCCTCGACCTGCCCTTCGACGACTGGATCGTGCGCAAATACGATCACTACATGCCGATGGCCGAGACGCTGAAGCCGCGCCCCGGCGCGATCGAAGTGTTCAACGAATTGCGCGCGCTCGGCGTGCAGCAGGCGGTGGTGTCCAATTCCGACCGGGTGATCGTCGATGCAAATCTGAGCGCCGTCGGCCTGATCTATCCCGGCATGCGCACGATCAGCCGAAACGACGTGCGCGAAGGCAAGCCGCATCCCGAACCGTTCCTGCGCGCCGCATGGCTGGCCGGCGTCGATCCCGCAGACGCGGTGGCCGTCGACGACAGCGTTACCGGCGCCACATCAGGCCTGGCCGCGGGGATGCGGACGATCTTCTGGCCGGAAGCGCCGATGGCAGGACCGAAGGGCGCTGTCGTGATCAACAGTGCGGAAGAGTTGCGGGCTCAGTTGGGACTCTGAGTGAGCCTATGAACGTCGGCGCTGCCCCTCATCCTCCCTTCAGCTTGGCCATGCATTGTCTAATGTTGCGCTGGTCGACCCCCACTCCGTCTCGGCTTCGCCGAGCCAAGCTTTTTGCCGTCAAACGCTCGTCCAGAAAGCTCCCTTCCTTTCCCTCCGGAGGAGGGAAAGGTGGCGCTGCGAAGCAGCGACGGATTGGGGGAACCACCTGGCAAGCAAGCCTTACGCCGATCAGTCATAACAAATCACAGAAAGTGAGTGCGTAGCGTAAACGGGAGAAGCACGGATGGTCCGCTTAGCTGCGGTACACCGGCTCCTCCTCGTCGAGGATCGCCTTCAGCTCGGCAAGGTGACGCTCCGCCTGGCCGGGATAGTCGTCCATTTCGCTGGCGGCCTTTTCGGCAATGGCGTCGGAGAGCGTGCGCAGCGGACGGCCGGTCCACAGCGCCTTGATGTAGGTCTCGGCGGCACGCTCGAAATAGAACATGCGGTTGAAGGCGTCGGCAACGGTGTCGCCGATGACCATGACGCCGTGATTGCCCATCACCATCACTTTGACTTTCGGGTCGGTGAGCAGTTGCGAGCAGCGCTCGCCTTCCTCCTCGAAGGCCAGCCCGCCATAGTGGGCATCGACGACGTGGCGGTTGAAGAACATGGCCGAGTTCTGGTCGATCGGCGGCAGAGTCGAGTCGGCCAGCGATGCAAGCACAGTGGCATGAATGGAATGCACATGCATGGCGCAGCGCGCATGCGGCACGTTGCGGTGAATGGCGCCGTGCAGACCCCAGGCGGTCGGGTCGGGCGCATTCGGGCCGGACAATGTCTCGGGATCGTTGGCGTCAATCAGCAAAAGGTCGCTCGCCTTGATGCGCGAGAAATGCACCTGGTTGGGGTTCATCAGGAATTTGCTGCCGGCCTCGTTGACCGACAGCGAGAAGTGGTTGGCCACGGCTTCATGCATGTTGAGCCGCGCCGTCCAGCGGAAGGCGGCGGCAAGGTCGACGCGCTCCTCATAATAGGGCAGGTTGGTCAGCGGCTCTTTCTGCAAACGGGCGATGCTCATCAAAAAATCCTCCATTTCCCCGAGAATGCCGCGCCCAATGCCGACCAGCAACCGGTAAGTACTGGGTCAGGCCGCCGAGCGAGCCGACTGCAGCCCGCCATGTTCGACGATGAAGTCGATGACTTCCTGCAGTCCCTTGCCGCGCGACAGGTCGGTGAAGCCGAACGGGCGCTTGCCCCGCATTCGGGCGGCGTCGCTCTCCATGACATCGAGGTTGACGTTCACATAGGGCGCCAGATCGCTCTTGTTGATGACCAGGAAATCGGAACGGGTGATCGCCGGCCCGCCCTTCCTGGGGATTTCCTCGCCCTGGCAAACCGAGATGACATAGAGGGTCAGGTCGGCAAGGTCCGGCGAGAAGGTGGCGGCAAGATTGTCGCCGCCGGATTCGATGAAGACGATGTCGAGATCGGGGAATTTCCTGTTCAGTCCGGCGATCGCCTGCAAATTGATCGAGGCGTCCTCACGGATGGCGGTGTGCGGGCAGCCGCCGGTCTCCACGCCGACGATGCGGTCCTCAGGCAGCGCCTGCAGGCGAGCCAGCATCATGGCGTCTTCCTTGGTGTAGATGTCGTTGGTGACGACGGCGATGGAGAAATCGTCGCGCAGCGCCTTGCAGAGCTTTTCGGTTAGCGTCGTCTTGCCGGAGCCGACGGGACCGCCGATGCCGATGCGCAGGGGACCATTGGCCTGAGTCATAGCGAAAAATCCGTCATGCCGAAAAACTCCGTGATGGCGAGGATGGCGAAGCTGAGCCCGATCAACAGGCAGAGCGGCGAATAGAAGCTGATATCGAGCCGCGCAAAAGGCTGTTCCGGCGCCAGACGGCGCCACCACGGCGTGAAGCCGGCAATTCCGCGGCCGAGAAAGACCAGCCCTATGAGCAGCGCTGTGGCGGCAAGGCCTTCCCTTGGAAAGGGGGTGGCGAAGACCCCGGTCAGCGCCAGCGGCCACAGGGTTGCGAGGCACAGGCACGCGGCAACGGCGAAAAAGGCAAACGGCGTCGGCATCTCGTCGACGCCGCGAAAGCCGACGACGGCGTGGGCGCAGGAGACGCCGTCCCTGCCCGGCCAGATGCCGCCAAGGCCCCAATAGACATGCAGCGCGGTGATCAGCAGCAGGACGGCCGAGAGGGCGAAGGCGAGGACGATCATGAGCGGAACAGCCTGGAATACTGCGTCTCGTGCTTCATCGCCATGATGTCGGAGATGAAGGCGCAGCCGCCGAGATCGTCCAATGTCGAGCCGGCGGCGCGCGCGGCCGTCGACAGCGCCAACGGCTCGAAGCCGGCGAGCAAGGCCATGGCGTCCGTCTGGCCGACGATTCCGAGTCGGATCGCCGCCTGAACGAGGTTGGAGAAGAAGGCCTGCAGGAAGGCCGACATCGCGTCCTGAAGCGCGATGCCGTTGCCGCCGGCAACGGCGCCGACGGCGACACAGTAGGCGCATTCGGCCGGCAGGCGGCCCAATACCGGATTCGCCCACGCCGCTGCCGCTTTCAGGAAGGCGGCGCCTTGCAGCATGGTTTCGGTGTGGCGCTCACGCGAGCCGGCCAGCGCTTCGGCGAGATCGGCAATTTCATGGAGGTCGCCTTCATGGAGGTCGCCGCCGTCGCGGGCGCGGCGCCAGCTTTCCGCGAAGAGCACGGCGTCGTTCCAGCCCGAGCCCATCTCGACCAGCGTCTCCAGCCAGAAGGCGAGGCTGGCGGTATCGGCAACCAGCCCGTCTTGCCCGGCGCGTTCGAGACCATGGCTGTAGGCAAAGCCGCCGACCGGAAAGGCCGGCGACAGCCACGCCATGAGCCGCAGCAAAGCGATGCCGGACGGCTGGTCAGTCATGATCGTGATGATGCCCGTCATGGGAATGGCTGTGCGAATGCGACTCGCTGTGTGCGTGGGAACGTCCATCATGGGAATGCGCTTCGGCGTGCGCATGCGCATGGCCATGATCATGACCATGCGCACCTTGGGCGGAATAGGCGCCGCGCACCGGCTTGAACGGTTCGGAGACTTCGCGCACCGTGGCGCCTAGCCCTTCCAGCATAGCCTTGATAACATGGTCGCGCAAAATCAGGATGCGGCTGGGCTCAATCGCAGCCGCCAGATGCCGGTTGCCGATATGCCAGGCGAGTTCGGTCAGATGCACTGCGTGGCGGGCGCGGATGTCGTAGACCTCTTCGGGTGCCGCGGTGATCTCGACCTGGCCGCCATCCTCCAGCACCAGCCGGTCGCCATCGTTCAAGGTCACGGGTTCGGGCAGGTCGACCAGCACCTTGCTGCCGTCGGCAAGCTCGATGGCGCGGCGGCGCAAATGACGCTCGTCATGGGGCAGGACGGCACGGCCGGATGGCGGCGTAGTTCCGGCAGTGCCGGCAGGCACCACCGAGACGGCCCGGGGGAACTTGGTGAAGTCGGTGTTCAGGTTGAGTTTCATCGCATGGCTCCACCGTTAGCCTGGGCTCTCGCACGGGCAGGCCGCGCCAGGACGCGGTCGAAATACGCGTTGACGCGCTCGGATTCGATCGGAAATTTTCCGGCGCGGGCCCAGCCGCCCATGTCGCCCAACAGCACGTCGACGGCGGAAAACCGGTCGCCCAGCGCAAACTCCCGATCCCCCAGCCGGCCGTCGAGCGCCTTGGCCTCCGAGGCGAAATCGTAGGCGGCGGCGGGGCCGACATCGACCCGCACGTCCTTCGGCAACAGGAAGCGGTGGCGCAGCTTGTTCCACAGCGGCGCTTCGAACTCGGACTGGGCAAAATGCATCCAGGAATCCATTTCGGCGCGTCCGGCCACACCTGGATTGGCGCCCATGCCTTTGTCGGCGTGCTTGTCGGCGAGATAGACGCAGATTGCCGCCGAATCAGTCACCGTCAGTTCGCCATCGATCAGGATCGGCACCTTGCCCGACGGGTTGAGCGCATAGGCTTCGGGCGAACGCAATTTGACCTCGACGAATTCATAGGGCTGCCCGAGTTCCTCGAGCATCCACAGAACGCGGCTGACGCGGGATCCACGCGATCCGATGGCCTTGTACATGGTTGAACCCTCTTTCCTGCGACCCTAAACCATAGCCACTGTTCAGACGATGGTGTCGAAGAGCCGCAGGATGAACGATATCTGATAGATCAGCGTGCCGGCGACGAAGGCGATGTGGAAGCGGCGGTCACGCACCAGTATGGCGGCGATGCACAACACCACGAAAACCGGCGTTCGGAACAGATATTCATTGCCGTAGCGGGCGAAATGCTCGGGACCCTTCAGCAGCGTGTCGACGACGTCGAGCAGATAGGTCGTCGCCAGCAGGCCGAAGAACCAGCCACGGCGTGAATAGAAGAAATCCTCGTAGCTGGTGTAGTCGAGCATCGAATCCGGAAACAGCAGCGCGCACAGCAGGAACAGCGTGATGGCGTAGAAGATCAGGAACAGGTACTTGCCGAAAGTCCAGACCTCTATGGTGTAGAGGCCGAACTCCCACCACCAGAAATGCACCAGCAGCAACAGCATGGAGGCGACCCAGCCGAGGTGCACGGGATAGAGCCTGTACTGGCCGGGATGCTGGACGATTCGCGCCACCCCCGACAGCAGGCGAGCGACGCCAAGTCCGATCACCATGCCCATGACGATGCGGATATGCGGGAAGATGTCGTGGGCGGAGGCTATTTCGGTGGCCATGACCTGCTACGCGGTTTCTTTGAGCCGCATATTGCGGCGGCACCGACCGGCTCGCAATGGAATTTGCCGGGTCGATCAAATCGCCCCTCGCCTCAAAACAGGAAATACCGCTGCGCCATCGGCAGCACGGTTGCCGGCTCGCAAGTCAAGAGTTCGCCATCGGCGCGAACCTCATAGGTTTCGGGATCGACCTCGATATGCGGCGTGGCGTCGTTGAGGATCATCGAGTGCTTGCCGATGCCGCCGCGGGTATTTTCGACCGCGACGAACTGCTTGTCGACGCCGAGCCTGCCATGCAGGCCGGACTCCAGCGCCGCCTTCGAAACGAAGGTCACCGACGAGTTGGTCCTGGCCTTGCCATAGGCGCCGAACATCGGGCGGTAGTGCATGGGCTGGGGGGTCGGGATAGAGGCGTTGGGGTCGCCCATCGGGGCTGCGGCTATCATGCCGCCGATCAGCACCATGTCCGGTTTGACGCCGAAGAAGGCTGGGTTCCACAGCACCAGATCGGCGCGCTTGCCGACCGCGATCGACCCGATGTCCCTGGACAGCCCATGCGCGATGGCCGGGTTGATGGTGTATTTGGCGATGTAGCGGCGGACGCGGAAATTGTCGTTGTTGCCGGTCTCCTGCGGCAATGACCCGCGCTGGCGCTTCATCTTGTCGGCGGTCTGCCAGGTGCGGATCGCCACCTCGCCGACACGGCCCATGGCCTGCGAGTCCGACGAGATGATCGAGAAGGCGCCGATATCGTGCAGAATGTCTTCCGCCGCGATGGTCTCCTTGCGGATACGGCTTTCGGCAAAGGCGATGTCTTCAGGGATCGACGGCGACAGATGGTGGCAGACCATCAGCATGTCGAGATGCTCGGCCAGCGTGTTGACGGTGTAGGGCCGCGTCGGGTTGGTCGAAGACGGAATGACGTTGGGCAGGCCGCAGACCTTGATGATATCGGGCGCATGGCCGCCGCCGGCGCCTTCGGTGTGGAAGGCGTGGATGGTGCGGCCCTTGATGGCGGCGACGGTGTTCTCCACAAAGCCGGATTCGTTCAGCGTGTCGGTGTGGATCATCACCTGCACGTCGTAATCGTCGGCAACCGACAGGCAGCAATCGATGGCCGCCGGCGTCGTCCCCCAGTCCTCGTGCAGCTTCAGCGAGCAGGCCCCGCCCAGCACCATTTCCTCCAGCGCTGCCGTCAGCGAGGCGTTGCCCTTTCCGGACAGGCCGATGTTCATCGGGAAAGCGTCGAAGGACTGGATCATGCGCGCCATGTGCCAGGGTCCGGGCGTGCAGGTGGTGGCCAGCGTGCCATGCGCCGGGCCGGTGCCGCCGCCGAGCATGGTGGTGATGCCCGACATCAGCGCTTCGTCGATCTGCTGCGGACAGATGAAGTGGATGTGCGCGTCGAAGCCGCCGGCGGTGAGGATCTTGCCCTCGCCGGCGATGATCTCTGTACCGGGGCCGATGATGATGGTGACGCCGTCCTGCGTGTCGGGATTGCCGGCCTTGCCGATGGCCGCGATGCGGCCGTCCCTGAGACCTATATCGGCCTTGAAGATGCCGGCCGTGGCATCGACCACCAGCGCGTTGGTGATGACCGTGTCGACCGCGCCGCCGGCGCGCGACACCTGGCTCTGGCCCATGCCGTCGCGGATGACCTTGCCGCCGCCGAATTTCACCTCCTCGCCATGGACGGTGAGGTCCTTTTCGACCTCGATAAACAGTTCGGTGTCGGCCAGGCGCACTCTGTCGCCGACCGTCGGGCCATACATCTGCGCGTAGGCGGCGCGGGTAATTCTAGCCATCAGTCAATGCTCCCCAAACGAGAGTCCGGCCGCAGCCGAACTCCACATCGTCGCCATCCAATGGTCATGCAATGACCCGCTTGGCGACACCTTCTGATCCCATTTGGCCGTTGAGGTGGCCGTGCCACCCCAAACCGCCCGTTTGCCAAACCCTTGGCCAAATCGATGAAAGGAAAATACATGCGCAAAATCATCGTTCTTGCAGCCGCCGCCACGCTGGCCTCCGCAACCGTAGCCGGCGCCCAGCAGCAGCCCACGCCGCAACCGAAGCCGGCGACGCCCAGCGCTCAGCCGGCGGCGCCGGCGATCCAGAAGGTCAACATCGTCGATATCAGCGAATTGCCCAAGGCCACCCAGACGCAGGTCAATCAGGTGATCGCCCAGCGTGGCGATGCCGGGCTGCAGAAACTGCGCTCTTCGATCGACGCGACGCCGCAGATCAAGTCGGCGCTCGAAGCCAAGGGGCTCACCTCGGCACAGGTGGTCGCCGCCAGCATGACCACCGATGGCGCGCTGACCCTTGTCACCAAGAAGGCAAGCTGAAAGAAGCGCTTGGCGGGCCGGCACCCGGCCCGCCAGCCCACAGGGAACCTTCGCCCGACAGGAGGCGTTTCGTTCCTTTGGCGCCGAACGGCGTTGCACAGAAAAGTCCACCAGGAGCGAGCAATGCCTGTCTTTGCCGACACCAGATGGCTCCAGAGCCTTGCTGCCTGCACATTTCTCGCAGCTTTCGGCCCGCAAGCCGCGCAAGGTCTTGAAAGCGCTGACGCCGTCAACCGGGCCGACACCGTCAACAGGATCGTCGGCTCCGATGTCCGGCAGGAGGAGGCGCGGACGGAACCACAGACCAACAAGATCATCACCGCGATCGAGCGGACGCGTGAGAACATCGGCGCCGTGCGCAAGACGTCCAAGCTCGATACTGTGGATATCGTCTTCCTCACCGACGCGGCGCGCAGCGAAGGCGGCCCGCCGCCGGCGGTCGAGAGCAAGGTCGAACAGCATCAGGATGACATTGCGGAACTGCGCAAGGAGATCGACGCCAACGCCTTGCTGTTCAACGCCATCGATTCGCGGCGCGTGCTTACGGAAGACGTCCTTGCGGTGGAATTCGACGGCTCGGCAAGAATCGTCATCTACGCGGCGGCCAGGCCGTCGAACTGACCTCAGGGCGCCCGACCCCGTCGATCTCACAGCCTGCCCATGATCTTCTGCTGAAAACCGTAGACCTCGCGTTTTCCTCCGAACGGCACCAGCGTGACGTCCCGCTCTTGTCCCGGTTCGAAGCGCATCGCGGTGCCGGCGGCAATGTCCAGACGCATGCCGCGCGCTTTGTCGCGATCGAATTTCAACCCCTCATTGGTCTCGAAGAAATGGTAGTGGCTGCCGACCTGGATCGGCCGGTCGCCGCTGTTGGCCACCTTCAGCGTCACCGTCGGCAGCCCCTTGTTGAGCTCGATGTCGCCGCTTGCCGTGATGATTTCGCCGGGAATCATCGTTAGCCTCACAAAACGCCGAAGACCAGGCCGACGGCGACTGCAGCACAAGCGGCGCCAGCGGCGCGGGCAAGCCCGCGAAAGCGCATGCCGAGGCCAAGGCCGGCAGCGATGCCCATGGCATGGAGAAGTGCGGTGGCAACGGCAAAGCCGGCCATATAGTCAAGTCCACCGGCATTTTCCGGCACTTCGGTGCCGTGGGCATGGCCATGGAACAGCGCGAACAGGCCGATGATGGCGACTCCGGCCGAGACCGGCAGATCGACCGCCAACGCCACCAGCAAGCCAAGCGCGACGACGGAGGCAAGGATGCCCGGTTCGACGAAAGGCACCGGCACGTGGAGCATGCCGAGCGCGCCGCCGACCAGCATGACGCCGACAAAGGCCAGCGGCCAGGCCCAGATTGCCTTGCCGCCCTTGAGCGCCGCCCACAGGCCGACGGCTACCATGACGGTCATATGGTCGAGGCCGGACAGCGGATGCGCGAAGCCCGCCGCGAAGGACGAGGTCGTGCCGATGCCGACATGGGCATAGGCGGGCATCGCCGCCGCCAGCAGCAGGATCGCTGCAAGCGTGGTGCGTTTGGTTGAAGCAGAGATCATCGGTCTTCCCTTCGAAGTCACGAAAACAATCACGCAGCCTTGCGCGGGCCGCAGCCCTCGGCCTTGAGCACGCGTTGGGTCGAGGCCGGATATTTCACCAGTTTCTCCACTGGGCGGATCGGGCGTGCGGAAAAATTGCCGCCGCAGTTCGGGCAGACGCCGCCCAGCACATGTTCAGCGCAGTCAGCGCAGAAGGTGCATTCAAAGGTGCAGATCAGCGCGTCCGCCGCTTCCGGCGGCAGGTCCTTGTCGCAGCATTCGCAATTCGGTCGCAGCTCCAGCATCGTTTTCTCCTCACCTGATCGGTTCGTGAACGGTCACCAGCTTGGTGCCGTCGGGAAAGGTCGCCTCGACCTGCACGTCGTGGATCATCTCGGCGATGCCTTCCATCACCTGCCCGCGGGTGATGACATGGGCGCCGGCCTCCATCAGTTCGGCGACCGGGCGGCCGTCGCGGGCGCCCTCGACGACGAAATCGGTGATCAGCGCGATCGCTTCGGGGTGATTGAGCTTGACGCCGCGTTCCAGCCGCTTGCGCGCCACGATCGCCGCCATGGCGATGAGCAGCTTGTCCTTTTCACGCGGCGTCAGGTTCATGCGCTTTCCTGGATTTGGCCTGTATTTGGCTCAGAGTGACCATAATTTGGGCAGACCCGCCCGCCCGTTGAGCAGTTCGACGAGCGGAACCAGCCGCTTGCGCAGCTGATAGCCGTCCTCGGCAAACAGCCTCGCAAGAAGCTTGCCAGATTTTTTGACGCTCCAGGCGCTGGCATCGCCGTCGGCGCCGACGATGTCGCGGGCCGGATCGAGCAAGGCTTCGGCCTGCGGCGAGACCATCAGCAGCGTCGCAGCGGCAATGGCGCCGCCGGCGACCGCCGGGCGGCCAAGTGCCGCCGCGATAGCCGGCCCGATGCGGAAATCCTCGGCATGAACGAGCGCACCATCCTGGCGGACACGCCAACGGTCGTGGAAATGGCCGTGCGCGGCCTCTTCGCCCATGGCGAGGCGGCCGAATATGGTGGCTTCAAGCAGCAATGCCTCGGCGCCTGCGGCAAGCTCGACCTCGAGCGTGCGGGCAAAGGCCGAGCGGTCGAAGACGATGGTTTCCTGGGGCAGCCAGGCGATACGCCCGCCCGCGCCGACGCTGAGCTTCACCCGAACTTCGGCGCGGTCGCTAGCGGCACGATAGATCTTTTCGCAGGCCTGGGTGGTTATCGAGGCGGAGGCACCTGGCCCGACATCGATTTCCCAGCCGAGCCGATCGCCGCCGGTCAGACCGCCGGCGGTGTTGATGAGCACGGCTTCGAGCGGATCGGCCGCAACGGCCGGCATGCGGATTTTGGCCGAGCCGTCCTGATAGAGGCGCAAAAGCCGGGTGCGTCCATCCCTGACGCCGCACGCAAGCCGGGCCGCCCCGGCCGCGCGCTGGGCCGGAAGAGCTGGGATCAAGACATGCTGCAACGTATCCACGGCGCTAACGTTAAGCACTCCCGGCGCTTTGTCGATATGGTGCTTCTTGATATAGCTTGTTGCTTGACAGCGTTTCCGTTTCTATAGAGGGAGCCTCTTTGGAACGGTCATGCTGCGCCTGGCGGGTTTTTGAAGGCGACGGCGATTTCAGTCCGGGCAACAGGGGCGCCAACCAATCGGCACCGCGACGTTATAAAATTGGGGAAGGAATCGAATGGCTGACGAGCTGGCAACGGAAATCATCGCCAAGATCAGGGCACATGCGGAGCCCGGTGGCGAAGAGATCACCACCAATACGGAATTGACCGCGCTTGGCATCCATTCCCTGGAACTGACCGAGATCATCTTCGATCTCGAGGAGCAGTACGGCATCGAGATCGAGATGAACACGGTCGATGCCTGGAGCAATCTCAAGAATGTCGGCGATATGGTTGAGGCTGTTCGCGCGCTGATTGCGAAAAAAGCCTGAGCTGAATGCAAAAGCGCGTCGTCATTACCGGCATCGGCGGCATATGCGGGCTCGGCGCCAATGCGCCTGCAATCTGGAACGAAATGCGGGCCGGCCGATCGGCCATCGGTCAAATCAGCAATCCCGGTTTGCATGATTTGAAGGTCAAGGTCGGCTGCGAAATCAAGACGCTGCCCGACCATGGCATCAGCCACAAGCAGACCGTGTCGATGGACCGCTTCAGCCTTTTGGCGACGATTGCCGCGCGCGAAGCCATGCAGCATGCCGGCCTGACATCGACTGAAGCAACCACCTACCGGATGGGCGCGGTTGTCGGCGTCGGCGTCTGCGGCTGGGAGGCGATCGAGGAGAACTATCGCGCCATCCTGGTCGACGGCAAGAACCGGGCCGGCATCTTCACCGTGCCGAAAGTGATGCCGAGTGCGGCATCCGGCCATGTCAGCATGAATCTCGGCCTGCGCGGGCCGGTGTTCGGCGTCACTTCGGCCTGCTCCTCGTCCAATCACGCCTTTGCCTCGGCGGTCGACCAGATCCGGCTCGGCCGCGCCGATGTCATGGTCGCCGGCGGCACCGACGCGCCGCTGCTTTGGGGCATCCTGAAGGGCTGGGAGGCCCTGCGGGTGCTGGCGCCCGATACCTGCCGGCCGTTCTCGGCCGATCGCCAAGGCCTGTCGCTCGGCGAAGGTGCTGGAATGGCGGTGCTGGAAACGTATGAACACGCCATGGCGCGCGGCGCGACCATTCTGGCCGAATTTGCCGGAGCCGGCCTTTCCGCCGACGCTTCCGATATCGTCGCGCCGACTGTCGAGGGACCGACGGCGGCGATGCGCGCCTGCCTGGCGGACGCCGGGCTCAATCCCGAGGACGTCGACTATCTCAACGCCCACGGCACCGGCACCAAGGCCAACGACCAGATCGAGACGGCGGCAATCAAGCGCGTCTTCGGCGACCATGCCTATAAGCTGTCGGTGTCGTCGACCAAGTCGATGCATGCCCATTGCCTCGGCGCCTCGGGCGGCCTGGAAATGATCGCCTGCGTGATGGCGATCCGCGAAGGCATCGTGCCACCGACGGCCAATTTCCGGCAGGCCGACCCCGACTGCGATCTCGACATCACGCCGAATGTGGCGCGCGAGCGCAAGGTGCGCGCGGCGATCAGCAACGGTTTTGCCTTCGGCGGCACCAATGCCGTGGTGGCGTTCAAGGCGGTCTGACGGCAAGCGACTGGCCTGAGCGACTGGCCCTGAATGACTGCGAAGACGGTGTGTGCACCTTCGACCGGTTGATCGGCAAAGAAGCCGAGGATAATCCTTCGCAACTCGCCAGACGGCGCGATACCGCGCCAAATTCCCGACCGGAGCTTTCGATGACCGACCTGTCCGCCTTTCCGATCACCAAGCGCTGGCCGGCCAGCCACCCCGACCGCCTGCAGCTCTATTCCGCGACGACGCCGAATGGGGTGAAAGTCTCGATCGCGCTGGAAGAACTCGGCCTCCCCTACGAGGCGCATCTGGTGGATATCGGCAAGGACCAGAGCTGGACGCCGGAATTCCTGTCGCTGAACCCGAACGGCAAGATACCTGCGATCATCGACCCCGACGGGCCGGGCGGCAGGCCATTCGGCCTGTTCGAATCCGGCGCCATCCTGCTCTACCTCACCGACAAGACCGGCAAGCTGATCCCTGCCGATCCGGCGCGGCGCTACGAGACCATCCAATGGGTGTTCTTCCAGATGGCGGCGATCGGGCCGATTTTCGGACAGGTCGGGTTTTTCAACAAATTCGCCGGACGCGAGATCGCCGACAAGCGGCCGCTGGATCGCTACCGCAATGAATCGCGGCGGCTGATCGGGGTGCTGGAGACGCGGCTGAAGGGTCGAACCTGGATCATGGACGACGACTATACCATCGCCGACATTTCGATGCTGGGCTGGGTGCGCAATCTGATCGGCTTCTACGAGGCGCGCGAACTCGTCGGCTTCGACGACTTCCCCACCGTCGCGGCATGGCTGGAGCGCGGGCTGGCGCGGCCCGCGGTGCAGCGCGGCCTGACCATTCCCGCCAGGAATTGACCTCGGCCAGCCGAAGCAGCCGGGTCTATTTCGCCTTGGCCTTGCTTTTCGAGCCGCCCTTGCCGATGACGGACGCAGCGAGCGACGCAGCGCCCCTGGCTGTCGCCGCCACCGCACCAGCGGCGACATTGGCGGTCGCCTTGACGGTGCGCATCGCGCCGCCGGCCACCGAGCCGCTGCTTGCCGGCTTCTTGGGTTTGGCGGTTTTCGCCGTCACCTTTGCCGTCGCCACCGGTTCTACCTTCTTTGGCGCCGCTTTGCCGAAAGCCGGCTTTGCGTCCTTGGACCGCTCGGCGATCGCCGGGCCGGCGCCTGCCTTCGCCTGCGTGGCCTTTGCCTGCCTGGCTTTGGGTTGAGCGGTCTTGCTCTTGGCGGGTGTTTTTGCCTTGGTTGCCATCTGACGGTTCCCTCACGGCGGCACGATTGCCGATGAGAGATAACGACCTGAAAGTCTTAAGGTTCCCGTTCCGAAGTCCAGCGAACTATGCGGGATCGCCAACAACCAGGTCGGCGGACCTGCGACGGCCGAGCACGCGATCGATGTTGGGCATGTCGTTGGAAGCGATCCAAGCGCGGGCGTCTTCGTCGGAGCGGCCATGCTCGTGCCAGCGCACCAGAAGGCGGCGCTCGAGTTCGGCACGCGGCACATCGACAAAGATGGTGAAGTCGAACAGCGGCGCCAGCCGCGACCACGGCTCCTCGTCCAGCAGGAGGTAATTGCCTTCGACCAGGATGAACTTGGTCTCGGCGGCAACGATGGAGGCGGCGGCGCGCGACAATTCCATGCTGCGGTCGAACACCGGAATGGCGATGTCTGGCTCGCCCGAACGGATGCGCTTCAACAGCGTCTCGAAGCCGGCGAAGTCGAAAGTCTCCGGCGCGCCCTTTCTTGACCGCAGGCCGCGCTGGTCGAGCACGATGTCATCATAGTGGAAGCCGTCCATCGGCACGACTTCAGCCGCGCCCTCCGGCAACAGATCATGCAGGCCGGCCGAGAGCGTCGACTTGCCGGCGCCGGGCGGGCCGGCAATGGCGACGATGAAGCGTTTCGCCTTGCCGGCGCGCTTGAAGATGGTGGCGGCGAGATGGGCGATTTCGGACATTGGGCGCTTCCAGTTATGCTTTGCATCTTGTCGGCAGTTTGAGGAAATTTCAAACCGCGATTTGGGCAATCTCACGACATCCGCCACGTCAGCGCTGCCCCTCGTCGCCCTGCCGGTGTGCAGCCGATAGATGGGTAACACTTCTCCCCCTATGCGTCCGCCGCAGCGCCAAGCAGATTGGTTGGCGCGGCGGTGCGGCGGACAAGCTCCATGTGCCGTGTGTCGAGGATGCCGGCAGGCAGGTGAGGGGCAGGGCCAGCGTTCGAAAATCAGCCGGGCTGGCCGATCCGCAGGAAATCGCTGTCGAATGCGACATCGCGGGTCGAACCATCGGCTCCGGTGAGATGCATGTGACCTGAGGCTGTCCCGATAGCGCGCGGCGGCTCGCCGCTCGCCAGCGGCAGCGTGCCGATGACATGGCGGAAGGAGACTTCGCCGCCGAGGGTAAAAGCGGTCGCGACCCCTTCGCGCTTCAGCCAATTGTCGTCGATCGATGCGGCATGGCCGATGGCGGCGCGGCCGTCCTCGATGCCGAGCACGCCGCGATGGCGGCTGCTCCACGGCGCGTAGTCGCGGCCGCCATTGCTGAACCACAGCATGGTGACCGGAAGCTCCGCCGGGTTCTTCAGCACCAGCACCAGATCCTGTTCGGCCCGGCGCGCCAGCGCCGTCCAGCCCGGACCGTCATGATCGGCTTCGACCAGGGTGATGAAATCCTCGCGCTCATCCTCCATGCGGTAGTCGGTGAGATCGAGCGTGCCGCCGCCAGTGGCTGGAAAGCGCGTCAGATCGGTCGAGCGGGCGGGATAGGAAAGCTTGAAGCGGCCGCGGGCCGGATCGGGCTCCAGCGGTGCGTCCAGTGTCCCGGCAAAGCGCTTCGACGAAAAGGCCAGCCGGCCGCCATCGCGCATCGCCGCCATCGGATGGTGGGCGGCGGAGACCGCTCCGGAACCGCCGGAAAAGACATGCTCCTGATAGAGAAAGGGATGACTGTTGCGGAGCGTGAAGATCTTGTCGACCGTCGCGCCCATCACCGTGCGGCGCAACCGGAAGACGGCCCGCCAGCCGTCGGATGTCGCTTCGCTGACGGTGACATCCCAGGGGCTGTTGGCCGGCCAGCCATGCAGCGGTGCGGCCTCGATGTCGCTGGCCGAAAACGGTGCGCATAGGAAATCGCCCGACAGCCGCACCGTGCCTTCAGGCAGGTCCGGCGGCAGCGTCTCGCCGGCATCGATCCAGGGCGCGCGGTGCAGCGGCTTCAGCTGGCGGCCATCGCTGTCGACCGTTATGTCGGCGATATGGCCGACAGTGAGATCGAGCGTGACCGAAATGCCCTTTGCCTTGATCGTGACCGTATCCATCCGCGCACCTGCTGATTCTGATGGCAGCGAACAAACCCGCTCCGCGAGGGATGCGCAAGCACAGCGACCGGCATTTTGCATCAGGGCGATTTTTACCCTCCCCCTTGTGGGGAGGGTCGGCGAGCGATCGGAGCGAAGCGGAGATCGATCGACGGGGTGGGGGTAGCGCCCTACGAGGAGGCCCCCCCCCCCCCCCCCACCGGGGCCACCCCCCCCCCCACCGCGCGGGTGGGGGGCCACACACGCCTAAAAAAAAAC
>NZ_JAMYTN010000024.1:0-62026 GCF_040322455.1 Mesorhizobium sp. M0139 | reverse complement strand
GTGGCGGGCACGGACGGATCCGCGACCGTCAATGTGACGCTGCTCGACAACTTCCCCCATCCCGACGCAAGCGGGCAGAACATCATCAACCTGACCGGCATCAACGTGGTCGCCACCGATACGGACGGTGACCAGGCGAGTGCAACGGTTCAGGTCAACGTCACCGACGACGTGCCGACGCTGAATTCGATCCAGAATGCAATCGTAGCCAATACGACTGGCACTGTTACCGGCCACATCGATGTTCAGTATGGGGCGGACGGTCCGAATGCCGGTTCCGCACTGGTCATCACCAGCTACAATGACCTGGCTGGAATCGTCGAAGTTCTGTCAAACGGCGGTCAGACGCTGACGGGCTTCATCGATACCAACAATGACGGCATCCATGACGCGGGCGAAACCCAGGAGTTTTTCAAACTCAGCCTGAACGATACCGACAACACATACACCCTGACCCACACTGAGCGCCCTGTCGTCTCCATTCCACTTGACTTCAGCTCGGCAAGTGGGGGCGCAGGCGCAGAGACTTTGACGGTGCCCGCGGGTGATTACGAACTAACGTTCAATGGCGGTATCTTCAACGGAACGACTTTGGTCGACCTTGGCGAAGGACAGCCAGGTGACGACAATGACGACGTCAAGCCGACAGGTAACGGTTTTGGCATAGGGGACTCGACAGCCCAAACGACGATCGAGAACAACGAAGGTTTCTTTGTCAACGTCACATCAAACGGAAACCCCACAGTTGCGGACGCGTTGACGTTCGAAATAGATCGAAATGGTGGTGGTGGCACCACCACCATGGTGGTCAATTGGCGCGCGTTCGATGCGGATGGAAATCTGATCAGCGGGGGCACCGGCTTCAACGCCGGATCGGGTTCTCAAACCTTTACCGTCGTGAAATCGCCAGGCACCGGGTTTGTCACTATAAACCCTCCTGGAGATTTCGCGACGATGGAGGTATGGTTTACCAACCAGAACGGAGGTGGCAACACCAGAATTGACGGCGTACAACTCGTTACGACGGTCATTCCTGAAGATCAGCCGCTCACCTTCGGTATTGCGGCGCAGGATGGGGATGGTGACGTAAGTGCGCCAGCTACGCTGAGCGTCCTCCTGCAGGGCGGCGAAGGTCCTGGTTATACGCTGCAAGGCACGGCAAGCGATGAAATAATTACCGGAGGTTCCGCCAACGACACGATCTGCGGCGGTGGTGGTAACGATACCGTTATTGGTGGCACCGGTGTCGATCAATTCCGGCTGGCGACCAACACTGGAACCGACATAATCAAAGACTACACGGACAACACGGACAAGATCGGCCTGTTAGACACAGGCTCGACCGGCGGCGGCAGCGTCAACTTCGCCAACACGGTCGGCACCTCGGCCGGCACCGCTCTCAATGCAACCGACTTCGCGATCCGGGCATCGATCTCCGCTCTTACCACGGGCGACTCGGCACATGTCGTTCAAATCAGTGCGGCACAGACGTCGATCGAAATCGCGGCGGCAACAGTCGCAGTGGCAGCCAACACCTATGTCCTTGTCTTCAACTCGACCACCGGACACGGCGAGCTCTGGTTCGACACGGATTGGCACGACACCACGGGCCGCACGCAGGTCGCGACCTTCGACAACATCACCGCGCTCGCGGGGATTGCCGCTATCACAGCTTCGGACATCTTTGTCTACAACAGCGCCACCGATCCGATCATCCTCGACCTCAACCACGATGGCTTCGCGTTCTCCGATCTCAACCACGGTGTCCAGTTCGACATCAACGGTGACGGAACGAAGGACCAGGTGGCCTGGAACACGTCGAACGACGGCATGCTGGCGGTGGATCTCAACCATGACGGCAAGGTCGACGACGGCACGGAACTGTTCACGCCGAGCTTCGGCGGTGGCCACTTCGCCAGCGGCGCGGCGGCACTTGCCTCGCTCGACAGCAACCATGACGGCGTCATCGACCATAATGACGCGGTATTCGACAGCCTGCTGATCTGGAAAGACGCCAACGCCAACGGCATAAGCGACGCCGGGGAGTTGTCGAACCTCGCCCATAACGGTATTACTTCGATCAGCACGACAACGACCTCCGCTGTCGGCGAAATCGATGGGCAGACCGTGACCGGCAATGGAACCTTCCAGATGGCCGACGGGACGACCGGCAACTACGTCGAGGTCGAGCTCGACACTTCGCTCGCCGCCCCGGCGCAGCCGCCCATCGCCTCCGATGGCAGCAAGACCTTTGCCATCGGCTCGCTGGAGGTCGCCGACCTGATTGCGGACTTCCACGATGGCGACAAGATCGACCTTTCCGCGTTGCTCAAGGGCCTTGCCGGCGTCACCGATCTCGTAGGCGGCGGTTTCGTGGAGATAGCGCAGTCTTCGGCCAATGCGGCCAATGCCGAGGTCAAGCTCGATACCAACGGCGGCGGCGATAACTATCATACGGTCGCCGTGCTGGAGAACTACACATTCCACAGCGCCGCCGATGCGGTCAAAATACTCTACGATGATAGCCATGGTACCAAGACGGACGTGGCCTAGCATTTTGCAGCCAAATGGAAACATTTGGCGTTCGCATAAATGGGGCAGAACAAACGAGGCGAAAGGGACGGGGTGAAGAGCATGAACAGAATTTTGCGGGTGGCTTTCGGGGCTGGGCTGCTGTCGATGTGCGCGACAGGACTTCAGGCCGCCGACATCATCGAAGGACCGGTGGCTGACTATTGCCGGACCGTCGGCACATCGAATTTGGTGTTGAACGACAACATCATCGATCTCAAGGCTCAGGTGGTCAAGCTGATGGACGAATCGGTGGCCGTCGCCAACAGCTCGGAATGGATCAATTCGTCCCGCCCCGCCTTCGTCTGGGCATCGGAAGCCAAGGTCGCCTGCGGCATGGCCTATGGCTACCTCAAGACGAACTACAAGGACGAGGACACGCTCAACAAATGCGAGTGCTTCCACGACCGCATGGTCGAGTACATCAACTGACCGAAAGGGATCAAGTCGCGCCGACAGGCTGACGATGATCGCCCGTGGAAGATTGTCGAGAGCGATTGCCGGAGCGATCGCACTGGCCGTTTTTGCCCCTGAAGCCCGTGCCAACTGGCTGGAACGACCTGCCCTCGAGCAGCAAGCTCCGTCCGGCTTGACGCGGCCGGTTCGCTGCGATGTCGCTCCGGAATGGACGCGCGAGACATTCAAGGCGTTCGCGACGTGCCAGGCATCGCTCTACGGCCTGGAGCCGGTGCTGGCGCACGCGGTGATGGAGATCGAAAGCGGATTCGATCCCGATGTGCACGGCGCCGATGGTGAGGTCGGGTTGATGCAGGTGATGCCCGCGACGGCCCGAATGCTGGGCTTTCGTGGCTCGCTCGACGAGCTTGGCGCGCCGGCGACCAACATCGCGCTCGGCGTCAGATATCTGGCGCAGGCAAACAGCCTTGCCGCAGGCGATCTCTGCACCACCGTCATGAAGTATCGTGCCGGGCACGGCGAAACCCGGTTCTCCGAACTTTCGGTCCGCTACTGCCGGCGTGCGCGTGCAATCCTGGCGAGAGAAGGTTTTGCGGTGGCCGGGCCATTGCCGGTGGCGACGTTCGGATTCTCCGCATTCCCGACAGCAGGAGACGATGGTGCCCCTGCCCCGGCGAGGCGGATTTGTGTGCGCCGACTGTTCGTGCCGGGCCCGCGATACATGAAATGCGCGGACTATCGAAGCGCCGGGCAAGCCAGAATGATCAAGGCGCTCCGGGCAAGACTTTTCGACGGCTGAGCCATAATCCAGCAATTGCAAAGACGGCGAGGCAAGTCTGCCGTAAGATGAACGGATGAGACCGGGACAAATACCCGGCGGGATATGAGGGAGGCATCATGGATTCTGGCCGGCAGCGACACGGTTTGTGGACGTGGGCGATCGTCTTTGCGTTCGCGGGCATGGTGTCGGGCTGCCAGTCGAAAGGCAGCGTCTCGGACGCGCTCGATCCGGCGGCGATCGCCGCACCCGGAGCGCCGGCCGCCGGCACCGCTGCCAGCCCGGCCCAAGCCACGCGATCGCTCGGCACCGGGTCGACGAAGGTCACGATGCTGCTGCCTTTGTCGGCCCCGGGCAACGCCGGCGAAAACGGCCGGAAGATGCTCGATGCGACCAAGCTGGCGATGGCCGACCTTGGAAATGTCCTGCTCACGATTACGGTCGAGGACACCAAGGGCGACAGCGCGCACGCCAGCGAATTGGCTGTGAAGGCGATCACCACTGGAACCGCGATCGTCATCGGCCCGGTCGAACTCGCGGCCGCGCAGCACATAGCCAAGCTGTCGGGATCGAAGCGACCGCCGGTGCTGGCGTTGGCCGACAATTTCGCCGGCGGCCCGGGCGTCTATGCGGTGCGCCTCAACGAGGCCGACAGCGCGGCCGCGGGCGCAGCCGGCCTGGCGGCCAAAGGCAGCAAGAAGTTCGTGTTGCTCGTTCCGGCGGGCGCGAATGCCAGCGTGGTTGAAAAGCGGGTCGCCAACAGTCTCAGCATCTATGGCGCGACGCTCGCCGTCACCGTTCCGTATCCGGCCGGCGATGGCGGCACCAAAGTGGTCAATGATGTGGGCTCGCTGGTCGAGGCTCCCGATGCCATCATCATCGCCAGCGGCGACGACAATCCGGCGCCGATCCTTGCGGCGCTCAAAACGAAAGGCATTCCTGGAAAAGCAATTGCCGTCGTTGGAACCAACCGCTGGCTGGAACATCCGATGGAGCCGCTGTTTGAAGGCTCCTACATCGCCACGCTCGACCCAACGGAAACCGGCCCGATCGCCGACCGCTTCAAGACGACCTACAATTATCCAGCCGACGCCAATGTCGCCTACGCCTATGATATGGTCGCCCTGACAGCAGGAATTGCAAGTTCGGCCGGGCCTGACGGCTTCAGCAAGCAGGTGCTCGAAAATCGGAGCGGATTTCGCGGATCGACCGGCCTGTTCCGGTTTCGGGCGGATGGCTCCAGTGAGCGATCCATGCCCTTCTATCAGGTTCAAAAAGGTGCACTCAAGCTGGTCGCCAAATCGACATCGGGGTATTGAGGGGCAAGGAACCTTGCTTGAGTTGATGGGCTGGCTGAGGCACAATCGCTTGATAGCGCTCGGAAGCCTGCTCCTCCTGGCCGGGGTCTTGTTGATCATCCGGGCCGCAGATCTGCTTCCGAACAATCGGCCAGCGCCACGTCAATCCATCGATCATAGCCAGGCAATGCGACCACCTCCGAGCGCCGCCAATACGCCATGGCGGGGACGGGCACGCAAGATTGCTCAGGACCTTATCGCGCCGCCACAGCTTGATCCGGCGCAAATCGAACGGGTCGAGCCGCGCCTGCCGCTCAGCGACCTTGGTCTGGCTTCGCCTGCAGGGATGCGGATGCCAAAGGATTGGAAAGAGGTCCTGCTGTACCAACCGGTTGCCACCTCGTCGGCAACCTTCGAATCGATGGGGCGCAAGGTAGCCATCAGCGGGATCCAAGGCATTGACCTGGATGAGACCTGTTCCTTTCGTGGCATCGCCTGGCCTTGCGGCCAGCGTGCGCGCGCGACGTTCAATTCCTGGCTGCGCGGCCGGGCGCTGAAATGCGTCGTGCCGCCGGAAATCGATCGTTTTGCCATTGCGGCACCGTGCAGCTTGGGCAAGCAGGATGTCGGCGCGTGGCTTGTTTCCAATGGCTGGGCGACGGCCTTGGCGAGTGGCATCTATGGCAAGGCGGAGGCAGTGGCCAGAGACGCGCAGATGGGGATATTCGGCCCGCCGCAATAGCCGATAATTCGGTGTCGTTGCTTTTGCCGCCGTAGCCTTGCTTTTGAAGGGCTGATTTCGGGCCGATGGTAGGTGATTGCGCCATTACTAAAATTGTATGTTTCCTCGAAACTGAAAGTGCAGCACCTTGGCCTTATGACAGCCGATCAGGCGGGAGATTGGCTAATGATGACACCAATGGCGAATAGCTCGCCCCGGCAATGGAAAGATATCGCATGGCTGACTGCCCTGGGATCGGCGGGCATTCTGCTCCTCTCGGTTGGCCTAAATTATCTGCTTCTGTTCTCGGAAGCCTTGGCGCCCTTCGGCCGCAGCATGGTCACAGCGATCCTGTTGCCGGTCATCGTCGGTGGCCCACTTTTCCTGTTCATTGGACTGCAGCGGACCGAGCTCGTCCGTTATCGAAGAGAACTCAACAAGTCGGCGACCTTTGACAGCCTGACAGGCTGCCTCAACCGGACAGTCTTCACGTCGATGGTCGAAAGGAGAGCAACCAGGCCGGAATCGTCTGGTCCAAGATCTGGCGCCTTCCTGGTCATTCATCCCGAACACATCAGATCCATCAATCTGCGCTTCGGCCTTGGCTGGGGTGACGAAGCCTTGCGGCTCATAGCCTCGACCATCCAGTCATCGGTACGCAAGGAAGATCTGGTGGGCCGGATCGGAACCTCCATGTTCGGGGTCTTTCTGCCCGGTGCGACAGAAGACGACGCCAGGGAGATCGGCGACCGTATCCGGGCGCGCGTGGCCCAAGCCTATTTCGCGCCAAAAGGAACCGCGGACACGCTGACCATCAGCGTCGGCGGCGTGGTGTTTGAAAACGAGTTGGAATTCGAGGACATGTTCCGATCGGCGGAATCGCTGTTATCCGGCGTCGAACGCCAGCCCGGATTTCAATTGTCGCACCTCCACAACTAGCTGAAACAAGTCGTTGCCGGAGGAACACCGCCGCAAATGTCTTGCCGAACGGCTGCGGCAGCGATCATCTTGGCCCTTGTTGCCAAACCGGACGATTGACCCATGGGCGGTTTCAACCCGTGGGAGGTCTGGTTCCTGACGGTGCTGACGGCATCGCCGCGCATCGCTGGCAGTATTTGCCGGACCGACCAAGTTCTGGCTGCCGCTGGTTGCAGCAACCTTGATCGTCTTGATGGCCGGCTATCGGACCATGCTGCTGCCGCCGAACTCCTGACAGGTCGAGACACCCGCCGCGCGAGTAGCATCAGGTTCGGCGCTCAGGGCACGAGCGACAAAGCTTGAGGGCGCACAGATAGCAGCTGGATCCCCACGGCTCTCTCTTCATCCGTGGGGATCACAAGCACGTCGACGTCGGAACCAGCAAGGCTGATGACCTCGTCGCCTCGTCCATTCAGCTTGTGGTCGATATTAACCGCAAGCCAGCCGGCCACAGCCCCGGCCCTCTCTCGAATATATTGGGCGTTTTGGCCTAGGCCTGCCTTGAACACCAGCGTGTCCAGTCCGCCTATCGCAGCGGCCAGCGACCCGATCTCGCGTGCGATACGATAGACGAAGAGATCGACTGTTTCGGCGGCAAGAGGATCATCGGAGTCGATTAGCGTCCGCATATCACCGGATATCCCTGACACTCCGAGCAGGCCGGATTGCTCGTAGAGAAGGGTGACCAATCGTCCGTCTGCAGCTTCCGGTCATTCAGCTGCGCGCTTTGCCCCAGCCAGCCCACGCGCCTTTCTCGTTCGCCGGGCTTTGGGCTTACAATTCCAATCTCGACATAACCAGCTGCACCATCATCACATGATCAACAGCCTCTCATTCTCTACCAGGCATACTATGACGCCTGGCTGGACCCGGGGACCAAAGGACCAGCCTCAAGACATTCTCAGCCACGACTTCGACGGTCAGCTGCAGTTCAACCGCGTTGGACGTGAGGTGAACACGAGCGCCGTCAACAAATTTCCCAACGACCATCCCGGCCTGGTCGGGCGGGAGCCGGCGACTTTTTCTGTTCGCCGAAATCGTCAAGCACGCCCCTGCTGGGGCGAAGCTTTCTAAAGCACGCTCCAACCACATATTTTAGGAGGGCAGGATGACAGAGCGTGAGCAAGAGATCGTCGCGAATGCATGGGCACTGGCTACGGGCGCACAACAAATCCTAGAGGCGCTTCTCATCATGCTGAAAAAGTCGGGAACGTCGCGCGACCTTCGATTGCCGGGTAGCCGGGAAGTGGACCATCAGTTAAGGGTCCGTAGCTAGAGCGTGATAAAGCAGCAAACACACTATCATAGAAACGGCGCTGCCTAGCAGCTGGTCTGCCGTCAGGCCGGAAAAATAGACAAGATGAAACGCCACCAACGCTCTACCAATCACGGTTCGGAACACTGCCGAAATAACCGTTAGTCGGCGCTAATGTTCCGGTCTGGACTCGCTACCGCTTTGGAAGCATTCTGCACTCGGGGGAGAGGGCGTGGGCAAAGTCCAGCGTCATCAAGGTGCGGATCAGGCCGACCGCTGGCGCAAGAACGCAAAGGGGCGGTGGATGTGGCGACGGCAATGTCTGCCGGCGCTGGTGATGGTTCCCTGACCGGCTCATCCCAGCTGGCTGGCTGAGTGGCACCCGCACGGCCGGCGCGGGGAGCTGCGATATCAAGGGCAACATTTCCACCAGTACCGATGAGCGATTTATCACGTTCCAGGGCAGGAGCATTACTGGAAGACGACGATCAGTTTCAGTACAGCGAGCGCTGGCTGTGCAGCGAGGCAGAGGCATGGGCCGCCGGCTGGCGCAAAGCAAGGCGGTAGCGCGGTAGCCACCACCATGTGCAGGCCCGCCAGCCCGTCATCATGGTCCGAACCTGATCGCACCCGCCGACCTTGGTCTCAACGTCGTTGATTGGCACTGCCACGCGGCTTTCCTTCATTCGCATGGTTCGCAGACATTAGCATGATCGCATACTCTCATCATCCGGCGTCGTCTCCCTCACAAAGCAGCGCCGGTAAGGCTCGGCGCCCTTCTTGTTTGTCCCATGTGCCAAAGGAGGTCGCCGGGCCTGCCGTTGCTCATCTTTGCGGGTTGCTCCTGATGGCTCCGCTTGGCGCCGTGGCCCTGCGTCTTCCTTCGGGTAAGGCCGGCGAGGCGCTTGTCAGACGGCCTGGCATGTAGGATTATGGTCCTCGTTGCGGCGACGCCCTCAATGGAGAGCGCCAATGGCCAGAACAAACCTTCCGAACAGCTTTCCCGGGCTGAAATCGAAGCGCTTCCTGGCGGCAGCCGAAGCGCTGCACAAGAGCATCGCCGGGCCGCTCCTGGCGTACCACAGGGAGCGCTGCCAAGCTCTACCTGAGGCCCATGGACCCCTGTTGAAGTCGATTGAGACGGTCACCTGCCAGCAGGCGCAGTTCATCCGCTGGAACGGGACAGGACCGGCACAGCCCCGGAGAAGCCTCCGGGCTGGTTCTCCTCGCGCAACTCTCGCGCCGCATCACCTCTAAGAGCAGTTCGAAGACGCTTTCGATTTCGCCGTTGATTTGGTCGGCAGGGATGCCAGGCTTCTCGGCCGCTGTCATCAATTGGTCTGCTAAGTCGCTGGCGGCGATCGGATCGCCCCGCGTCACAATCGCGGCGCGGAGGGGTTTTATTAGCTCCCCCTCATCTTGACGCCGGTGCCGGCTGCTCCAAAGTCTTGGGCATGGCTCGGGGAAGTATCAAAGTTGGCGACGAGGTCGCAGTCACGGCGATTGTGCGCGGCCGGGTGACGCCCGATCGCATAAGCGTGACGATCCCCTCCTACGACTTCCCGCATTCTGTTGTCGATTCGACTTCGAAGGCTGTAATTGGCCAGCATATGGAATTGATCGGCCCTGTCACACGCATCGACGGGGGACAAGGTAACCGTCAGCCTCCGGCCATTGGTGACTGTCGAGGCCGAGCACGTGCGCCTTGTCGAAAGACATGTGGCACTTCCACGCGGGCGAAAAAAGTCGCTGGTTGACAAGGCTTAAACTTCGTTGCCGACCCCAGGAACAGCCCACTGAAACTTTCCCCATCACATCGGCTCTGGTCGCCTCCCGCTAACTGCCGGCGCGTTGCGATATCGGCGCAGTAGACGGGTCGGCATTTTCCGAACTTTCCGACATCTCGTCGCGATGACGTTGGCGAAGGCGCTTCAGCAGTTCGCGTGAGGCTTGGATCGCCCTGCGCGATTGATCCATGTTCTGGCGAAACGTGGCGCGTTCCTCCATGGACTTCTGCCACTTCAGCAAGGTAGCCGTAGTCGCAGTGGCCGCTTGAGCGATATCTATGGGCGTTGCAACCATCGCATCCTCCCAAAAAGGCAATGGTAAACGCAATCTTTATAGGCCCGCCGAAACCCTTTCTTCAATCAAAAACGACCGTACAGATTCATACGCCAAATGGCTATTTGTCGGGGCGCTCGACGGCGGCTTCGTCGACCTCGGCCTCCATCTCGTCGTTGACGGTCTTGGTCTTGCCAAAACCGTCCATCGCCACACCGTCAAAGCCCTGCAGCATGTTCCTGCCAGTAAGCTGGCACCTCACGCTCCTTGCCATCCTTGCGCGCTTGGGCGCCGTACATCCAAGCGTAGGTGGCGCGTTCCTGATCTTTCTTAGGCATGGCCATTTGCATCATCCTCCCGGAAATCCAGCAGCCTTGCGTGCCGCAGCTTCTCTTCGCCTTTGAGGGTCTTGACCCAGCCAACCAGTCCGGGCTTCAGCCACTCGGCCTTGTCCTTTTTATGCCCCTTCGGGACCGGGCGGCCAACCTTGCCCTGGACGCGATCCCAAAGCGCTTGCCGCTCATCGGCATTGAAGTTGACGAGTGCGCCGCCTTTGTAGAGGCCCTTTTCAGCCATGATCACCTGGGTAGCTTTGCCGCGCTCGCGCTGTGCACCGATGATTTGCATTTCCTTTTCCTCAAAGCACTTGATCTTGCGCCAAGCGCTCGTTTGCCGCTGCGATATGACTGCCCTTGAGCTTCGAGACCATGCCTTCTAGCCCGTCTCGTCGACCAGGTGGCAAACGGCGTCACCAGTGCGGCATCGCTCCGCTGATTGAATGCGCCCGCCGGCAGGGATCATTTCGTGCAGGATCTCGCCGCGATCTTCGGTCGGCATCCCCGCGCAGGTCATGATGCGTGGAACCCTGCCGGTTGCTGACCGTTCTCCGTCAATGGAAGCCCCGAACCAACAGAGCCAAACGATCCTCGTGGTTGACGGCGACGTCATCGCCCGATGCGTCATCGCGGACTATCTCCGCCACTGTGGCTACAGGGTGATTGAGGCCCATTTCGCACGTGAGGCGCAACAAGCGTTGAACTATGCGGAGTTCGGTGTGGACACCGTCTTGTGTGACGTTGACCTGCCGGGCAACATGAACGGGTTCCAATTGTCGAAGTGGGTTCGCGAGAACAAGCCCGAGGTCAAAATAGTGCTTTCTGCCGCAGTAGAACGAACTGCGATCGCGGCGGGCGACCTTTGTCAGGAAGGCCCGCACCTTGCGAAGCCGTATGAGCCGGCCAACGTAGTGGACCATATCAGGCGACTGCAGCGTGTTTGGAGCTTACGATCCAGGAACCCTGGTGCAAAGCGCAATTGATCTCTGTCAGACGCCGAGAGGCTCGTCTGCATACCAATGGTGATTGGCCCTGCGAACTGGACGCCGCTCAGAGGAAGAACGGCGTATAAGCCGCAGTCCTGCGTGCGGCCGCAACAGTGGACGGTTGTCGCGCGCAGGACGGAGGAAATTCGCCCTCCTGCCGCGGGCGGTGAACGGGATACCGTAGGAGCGTCAGCATAGCGCCGGCCACAGGACGGGACGCGGCACCGACTGTCCCCGCCCGGTAGTCCGCATGTTTTGGTCGAAGCCGACCGGCTGGGATCGTACGCATTTTGGTTCTCGACGGTACGGCCGCTGATCGGCGATGATGCGAGGACCGAGTTGCCTGGAAGAAATCGATCTGGTCTTGCACCTTTTTTGCTTCCTCATTCGCGGGATAGCTTGTGATTTTCCAGCCTGACAGACTCTCCCCTGTCTATAAGAAATTCCCGACGCATGAGCGCACGTCCAACACAGTGCGGGCTCCAATGCTCACCGGCTGCGCGAGAATGGTAACCACCTACCTTGAGGGGAGCGCCACGTGCGTAATCAACGATGCAGGCGCTGCCAACCTCGGCATCCCCGGCAGTAGCAGGCTTATAAATGAATATGTCGTTGATCAACGCTATCGGCGCAGCCGCCGGGAGATGGACAGACCGCGTTTCAGCTAGCTAGGGTATCGATGTTCCAGGCTAAAGGCATTGGCATGTCCGAATTAGAAAAAAGACCTGAATCCCGTAAAGCAGCAACAAAATGCCGAAAGCTATCCAGAAGCCGGGTCGCGTAAGCAATGCCAGATCTTTTCTTAGCTGCTCCATTCACATCAACTAACATGGCCAAGCGTCGTTCCCGTCCGCTGGGGACAAATTTCAACTGAGCTGATAGGCTTCGTCGCATAGTGCCGCGCCACTGCGGATCGAGACACCTCAGCGCCCCGCGTGAGCACGCGCAACTCGATCGGAGGCGCAAGGAGAAAGTTCGGAACGGTTCCAAGAACCCCAAGCAAATTGAGCGCCGCAGCGGACGATAAGGTTCACGCATATCCCCGGCGAACATCCGCACAGCATTGGTCAACATCAACGGCAGAAGGGCGTCCGAAAAGAACCGCATCTCTGCGTCACCGCCTCATCGAGAGTCACCGCTGCGGCATCTTGAATAAAGGTCGGCGATCCGAAGAGCATGCATTGTGCAAGGTTTTCCAAATGACCTGATGCCGAGACCGGCCCAAGCGTCCACCCTAGCCTCCAGCCGGTCATTGCATGAGACTTCGACAGGCTGTTCACAATTATCGTCCGCTCTCTCATTCCGGGAATGGATGCTATTGAGGGAACTCGCCGTCGAACACTGTGCTGCGGTAAACCTCATCGCTGATGATCCGTAGATTGTGCCGCTCGGCAAATGTGGCAATGATCCTCCTTGCCGAACACATATCCGCCGAGATTGTTTGGGGAATTCAGCAAGATCGCCCGCGTTCGATCTCCTACCGCTGAACGGAGAATATCCTCGGATGCCTTCCGCCGCGCATTTTGCAGCGATAGTTTGACGGGTCGGACCACTGCTCCATCGGCGCGTATTGCCGCTTCGTATGTAGATACCAAGGCTCGAGGCAAAGCACCTCGTCGCCAGCTCCGGCAACGGAAGCTTAGTGTGATTGAGCGGCCAGGCGGCCGGTCCCCAATTCGTTCGAATGATGCGCTTGCCTCGCCAATGTCGCATGGTGAGTCAGCCGGCAAACCAAAACACTCAACCGCCGGTTAGGCCCGGCCGCCTGATGCGCCCCACAAGAGGCTGTGCCGGGCCGTTCGTCGGGGCTTCTGCACCTGAGCGTTAATGTGCCCAGGCAACACACCATTGACGCCAAGACGATGGCAAGAAGGGGAGCCGCGCAGTCCTCAAGAATAAGTCAGCAGGCACCTAGACCGATGTAGGGCCTTCCAATCGCAGCTCTCGGCTCCTCGCGGCGCCGGCGCCCTGGCATCGTTTGATTGAACGAAGACGCTGAGTTGAGCTCTCGATACAAAAGCATCTCAGTCCTCGTGCCTCAATGGTTCCGGGCATGCGGCTGCAGGGGATGAAGTCATGAAGTTCAGGGATTTGATCAGACGCGCCGAGGACAATGTGGAGAGGTCGTTCGACGATCTCGAAGCTGACTTGGCTAACGCTGTCGACCAGTGCCTCGATTTGGAGGATGTCGCCGACGTGCCAAACATGGCAGGCGACAACAACGAACAGGATGACAGCGTACCAAGCGAGGACGGTGCCGGCGACGACGATGATAGCTCGCCGATACCAGCGCATCGGATGACCTCACATACGCAGAGCCGAATTGCTGCCGTGAGCTCGTTTAACGGCTTGTTCCACGATGCCAAGCTCCATTTCGAGGAGATCAACGCAAAAATCTCCGAAATTACAAGCACATGTCAACTGACGTTCGAGTTTTTTCACATCCTTCACGCGGACATTCTCCGTGCGAACGAACTGGAGTTGGCGAATCAAAATCTGATCGCAGATCAAAGGAACTTGTCGGAAACACTCAATGACCTGAACAGACGGTACTGTGAGCGTCAAGGCACCATCGAGACATTGCAGCAGCGCCAGGCAAGCCTTGTTCAAGAGTGTGAAGTGCTCCGTGGCGCGTTGGCCGCGGCAAGGCTGGAGCTGGTCGAAGCGGCGAACACCACCACAAAGAACGAAGCGGAATTTGGCGACCTCACGAACATGCTTGCCGCCGCAAATGTCGAGGCCGACAGGCGCTCCCGAGAGAACAAACAGCTGCGTGAAAAGAATGTGAGCCTGTCCATTGACCTGGAAAAGGCCATGAAGCGGGAGGAAGAGGCACGGCATAGGCTGGATGCCTTCTCGACGATCCATGCCAACGAAGCTGCGCGAAATTCCGAAATGCTGAGTGCGCTCGGCAAGAGCGAAAAAGAGGCAATCAAATTGCACACCTCACTCGAGGTTGCGCAGGCGAAGCTATGGGAGGTGACCGAAGCAGCCAGGATTATGCAGGCGGACATGGATGGCGAGCTTAAACGCTGCCAGGCTGAGAACCGAGGATTGCGCTCAGAAATTCAAAGTCTCCAATCGCGCTTCGAACTCGCCTCAATCGCAAACACCGAGGCCGCGGCCGAGATCGCCAGGCTCCAGCTACAATGGAGCGACGCCCTGGCGGAAAAACAGGTGACCGACGAAAGGTTGGCCGCACTCACCGAGGAGGCCGAAACCAACAAGGTGAACCTTTCCAAGATCGCCGCAGATTTTGCGCAACTGTCCATGCAGCAGGCGTCCGATCAGATCGAACTCGATGTGAGACGGCAGGAATGCGAGGACTTGCGGGTCGAAATTGCCTCGGTCAATGCTCGGGTCAGGGAATTGCTGCCCTACAAGAGGTCGCATGGAAGCGCGAACGCCTTGCCGCATACATCTGACGTGGCAAATGTAGCGGTGACTGCAGACCGAACGGTGCATGCCGCGCGCCGTGGCCGCCGCAGGGCCCTCGCCGCGTTGTAGGAGCAAAGAACCTCTCCTCCCGAGGCAGTCACTCCTGTCGATGACAATATCCCAGACGAGCCTCGCGCGTCGGCCGCCGGCGTCACCCCTGTCGGCCTCACGTCGCCTACCCTAATATGTCAGCAAGCACGCCTGCCGTGTTCCCGCGGTCGACCGCTCACAGCCGCCATGTCATTGCCGGAAAGCCCTCGACATCTGGTCGGTAAGCGGCTTCAGCAGATAAGACCAGACGCTGTGTTCGTCCGTACTTATGTGAACCTCCGCTGGCATACCGGGTTTGAGCACTTTGGCATCGGTCAGACAGGTGGACTTGTCTTCGACATTGATGCGCGCCGAGAAATAAGAAAGCTGGCGCTGTTGATCTTTTATCAGGTCCGCCGAGATGCGCTTGACAGACCCTTGGCAGGCAGGCGTGGTGCCGGCGTCGAAAGCCGGAAACCGGATCGAGACCCGCTGACCTGGACGAACGTCATCTATGCGCGACGGCGCAATCAGGGCGTCGACGACAAGGTTGCCGGTGTCAGGGACAATCATCATCAGAACCTCGCCCGCGGCAATCACGCCGCCGATCGTGTGAATGGAAGATTCCTGTACGGTTCCCGATTGCGGCGCGCGGATGGTGGTTTTGGCCAGTTCGTCCTGTGCCACAACCTTGCGCTCGCTGAGTTCGGTCTGCTTGGCTTCCGTTTCACGAAGTTCGCTCGTTACGTCACTACGCCTTTGTTCATCGAGCTGAAGAATCTGCAATTCGGTCTCGCTGATCCGGGCCTGCGCCTCGGCAACTGCCGCCGCGAGGCGCCCTGATTCTCCGTGCGCCCGGGTGGCATCCAGTCTGATGTTGCTAAGTCGCTCTTTGGACACCAGCTTCTTTGTAAAAAGCGCCTGTACATCGACAAGATCGCCATCCAGCAGGACCACGGATTGTTCTTCCGCGGTCTGTTGCGCCTTGAGGCCCTCAACTTGGCGTTCGAGTTGCTTTGAGCGGCTTTGCAACTGTGCCTTCTGCCCGTTGAGGGCCGTAGCGCGGCTTTCGAACAGCGTGCGCTCACCGTTCACCAGCGCAGCCAGTTCCGGCTCGCTCATTCGCGCTTGAAGGCTGAACGGAAGCTGCATCTCCGACAGGCCTTGCCGCTCTGCCTCCAGCCGCACAAGCCGAACCGTTGCCCGATCAAGATCCTTGCTAATTATCTGCAGATTGGCCCGTGTCAGTGTGTCGTCCAACCGTGCCATCACATCGCCGGCCCGTACATGATCCCCGTCTTGCGCGAAGATGCCACCTATCGTGCCGCCCGTCAGATGCTGGACCTTCTTTATGTTGCTCTCGACCACCACGGTCGCAGGCGCAATTACCGCGCCAGCAATCTTGGTCAGACCGAGCCAAAGCCCGCCGCCGGCAATTAACGTAACCGTGACCGCCGCCCCCAGGATCAGGTTGGCCCTGATTCCATCGCGCGTGCCCGAAATCATCGCGTTGCGCCGGCTCCCATTGCCGATCGGGGCCGATGGAGCCATCGTCGCCTCAGACAAAAAAATATCCCTCATGCATGACCGCTCAGCCCTTTGTGCATCGCGACGGCCGCTGCCGGGCGTTCAACAGGCGCAGCAAAGGGGCGGATGACGTTGGCCAGGACCTCCTCGCGTGAGCCGAAGGCGTGAAGCATCCCATTGGACATTACGAGTACCCTGTCGATGTTGGTAAGGGCAGAAGGACGGTGCGCAACTACGATGACGATGCCTCCACGTCTGCGCACTGCCAGGATCGCGCCGGCCAAGGCGGTATCACCATCGACGTCCAGATTTGAATTCGGCTCGTCCAGAACGACGAGAAACGGATCGCCGTAAAGTGCCCTGGCAAGCCCTACGAGTTGCCGCTGTCCAGCCGACAACGCTGTTCCTCCCTCGCCCATGCGAGTTTGAAAACCGTTCGGCAATCGCAGGATCATTTTGTCGACGCCCGCTGCCTTGGCAGCTGCCAGCACGCCCTTGGCGTCGCCCTTCCCGCCAAATCGCGAAATGTTATCGGCAACCGTTCCATCAAACAGTTCGACGTCCTGGGGCAGGTAGCCAATATGTGCGCCAAGACGTTCTTGGTCCCATTGGTCAAGCGAGGCATCGTCCAGCCTCACCGTGCCGCGAAGTGGCTGCCAGACGCCCACCAGCGCGCGCACAAGCGTGCTTTTGCCAGAACCGCTCGGGCCGACAACGGCCATTCCCGTCCCTGCAGCCAGGCGGAAGCTGACATTGGCTACCGTCGGTTTTTGCTGGCCCGGTGGCGCTATAGTCAGGTCCTCGACCGCAAGCTCCGCTTGGGGGCGCGGAAGTTCCATATGTTCGTCCCGGTCAGGAAAAGCGGCCAGGGCCGTTGCCAGTTGCGAATAGCTTTGCCGGAACGCGGCGAAGCCTCGCCAGTTCGCGATAGCGGCGTCAACAGGAGCCAATGAGCGGCCCAGCAAGATGGAGGATGCGATGATCACGCCTGGCGAGGCTTCGCCTCCTATCACCAGGTAGGCACCCAGTCCAAGAACGCAGGACTGCAAGGCCAAACGCAGTGCCCTAGAGAGTGCCCCGGTGGCGCCGACGACGTCGGAAAGCTTCTCTTGGTGCCTCAGATATGCGTTATTGATCTCGCCCCAGCGGTGGGCAAGCCGTGCGGAAAGGCCCATCGCGCGTACGACCTCCGCGTTGCGGCGTCCGGATTCGGCGAGATTGCGTTGCGACACCAGCGTCTCGGACGCGCGTGTCACCGATGTGCGGCCAAGAACTTCCGCCATGACCGTGAGCAGCACGACAATGATCGCACCGCTTGTGGACAACAGACCGAGCGCAGGATGCAGGAAATAGATGATCAGCAGGTAAAATGGAATCCACGGAGCGTCGAATATAACAGTCGGCCCCATTCCGGAAAGGAAGCCGCGTAGCTGATCGAGATCACGGAGGGGCTGTATCCGGTTCGCATCCTGCCCGCCAATGAGCGGCAAGGACAGCGAGAGGCCGAACACCCTCTGCTTCAAATTCCTATGGACACGATTGCCCACTCGAACCAGCAGGCGCAGCCGCACGAAATCCAGCAGCCCGTAGACAGCGTAAAGACCCAGCATTCCGATGGTGAACCCGACAAGCGTCGGAACGCTCTGCGAAGGTAAAACGCGATCGTAAATTTGCAGCATATAGACCGAGCCGGTCAGGGCGAGAAGGTTTATGACTGCCGAGAAGATGCCGACGCCTACCAGGCCAGGCACGGTCCCAAGCATTGCGCCTCGCAAATCCGACGAACTCCTTCCACCAGGGTTCATGGGTTTCGACCTCCCGTGAGAGATCGTTGCGCAAGCTCACTGGCCCCACTGGGCACCGACAATCTCTTGCTGTTCAGGAGCGTATCCCCTTAGCCTTCTAATATTACGCCCCACTAACATGCTTGGATTTTAGTCAAAATGTAGCAAAATCGTGGCGCTGCCCTCAGAAACCCGGAACCCACATGTTAAATCGGGGGAAAACTGCCGTTCCATGGTATTTGGGCGGGGCTTCATGCCGGGCGGAGCGGCCCAAGAAAACCACCCCCTGCCCTTTTTCGGGGCATTTTCGCGCTTTAGCGCTTCCTCGCAACAACCAGGAAGTGTTGCGCCAGCTGGCCAGGAACGCAAAGCCTTCTGCAGGCCTTCTCGACAGGCTGCATCATCATTTCACAGAACCCTGGCAACAGGTTTCCCGGCCGAGGCAGGTAACCGTACGGTATCGTCTGCTCGACGGTGAATCCCGAGGCAGTCAGGAGGGCCTTGAACCTCGCTACGCTCAGCGTGTGGCGAATTGTGCGTCCAGACACTCGATTGAGCAGCCGGCACGTCAGGCCGACGGGCGACGTCGCATTCATGTGAACGTTGCACACAAGCCGCCCGCCATCTTTCAGGTGCTCATTGATCGCTTTCAGTGCATGCCATTTCAGTTCATCCTCTGCGTTCAGGAAAAAACGAAATGCGGTTACCACATCGAACGTCATACCCAACTTCTCCCTTGTCACGTCGACGTGACGCAAACTCACATTGGGCGGTACTTGAGCGCTGTCGAGCATAGTTCTGGAAACGTCGGCGCCAACCACCTCGCTGAAGAGGCCGGCGGCTACCTCGGCGATGCGACCTGTTCCGCATGCGAAATCGAGGCAGTTTCGGCTCGCTCCGCTCAAGGGGCGAAGAACGCTGAGGATCAGGGGCTTTTCGATGTTCTCCCAAAGCGCGCCATAATAGCCGGAACTGTGCGTTTTGTTGTAATGTAGGCCGTAGCCCGGCGCGCAATGGCTGGTCCTATAGCCGTCCGACACCCAGCCGCCCTGCGCATTGCTCTCCTTGCTGGACGTAAATTCCTGCCAATTTCCGGACTCACCGGCGCGCGACCTGGACCGCACAATTCGCGCTGACGGCATATGGGAAGCATAACTTGACGACTGCGTCATCTGATCCGCGTTCGTTGAGGGTGTCAGGGTCGCTCCCTGGTTGAAAATGCGCCTCACCTTGGATCTCCGTTCAGTTGGGTTCGCCCCCCGATAGAACAGTAAGCTCCGCACGGACTGCGGCTGACGCCCTATTGGACTGCCACACTTTGCAGTTCACTGCTGAATCTGGCTTCGACAGTATCCCCCGGCAGCACAATCGCATCTTCGTCAACCAACAGCTTGCGCCATTCATTGCCGATCTTGCGCACGATGGTCACCTGGGCCCGTACCGTTTCGCCGGCAATCGGCAATGGCTGTGTGGATGCTCCGGTCGGCTGCAGCTTCTCGCTGGCGGCATGGAGCCTGGCGGTGACATCCGCCAGCCGAGCGTTGGTGTCCTTCAGATCCGTCAGCAAGCCAATCCTTCTTTGATTGTCGTTGCGTTCGTGCTGTCTGACAAAGTCCTCCTGCTGGCGCCGCGCCCTCATCAGCTCGACCGAGGTTTGAAGCGCGCCGCTTGAAGACAGAAGCAACGCGCGCCTGACATCCGCGAGCCGGGTGTTGGTCAGATTGCCTGCATCGAATGCCTTCGTCACTCGCGCCAAATCTTGCTCATCCGCCTTCACGCTCTCGCCCTCGACTTGCTCGCGTTTCTGCAAAACGTCAATTTGCTCGGCAGCGTCCGTCCGGCCCTTCTCCAGAAAATCCTGTTCCTGCCGGAAATCACTCAGCGCAACCTTCAGCGCCTCTGCTTCAGCCTGTGCCATCGCGGCTACAACGCTCGGCGAAAGAGGTGATCCCTGTGGTGTCTTCTTGTCGAAATCCGCCTGGCCCTGAAGCTCGGCGCGAATGCGGGAGGCGTGAAGGTATTCTTTCGTGTAATCTCCCCAGAGCATTTCGTAATCGCGCTTGAGATCAACCGGATCAGGCCCGGCCTGGCTTGCCCGTGATCGCAAAAGACTGAAGCCGCCGGAAACGGCCAGCGCCTGCCGTACAGTCATGAGCGGACGGTAGACCTGTTGTCCCGGGGTGAGCACATCGCCCGTTACGTAGATCGGGCGATAGTCCGCGATGATTGCTGTCACATCGTCGGGCTCGACAGTAACTGTCTGCTCCCGCCCGTCAGTCAGACGCACGTGAAAAATCTTGCTTGGCAAGAGCTCTTGCATGCGCCTTTGCAGTTGGGACGCCGTCAGGCCTGCGACCATGATCATCCCAGCCTCCGGAAGGGCGATGTTGCCATCCATCTGGACTACGGCGCGCTGCGTCCGATCAGGGATCGGCGCTATTCCTATCTCGACAGTATCGCCAGGTGAGAGTTGATAGGGCTCGACCTCGCCTGCGCAAGCCATCGAGGTTAGCGACATCATCACGACTGCGCCAAGAACGTATCGTCTACTGAAGGTCATTTGCGACAATCTCCTTCCGGTCGAGCACCGGCTTCAAAGGCCATTCAACACGAGTAACGAAATCGTATACCGGGCCACCGGGCACGCCCCAGTTGCTGGACCAGACCACCTGGGAGCCGTCTGGAGACGGAGAGGCATGCGTCTCGCTCCAGTAGTCGAAGGGCGCGTTGTGCGTGTCTGCGACACGGCGGACCTCTCCACTGCCGTCTAGACGCAGCGCAATGACTTGCTGAGCGTAAGGCGCCCAATCCGGGTGCTGCGATAGTTCGGCTGGCGTGCCGCCATAACTCAGAAACACCCAGCCGGGCCTGCCGAGCGACCTGAGTGACGCATGCATGGCCTCGCCATATTTCATCAGCGAGGTAGCCTTGCCATCAGCCAAGCGGCGCTTGATCACCTGATATTTGTCAGGATCCGATTTGCTGACCCCGACATAGATTTCGCTTCCGTCGGAATCGACCGTCATGTCGCCATGGCCCGGTCGATGGTGCTCCATCCACTTCTGGCGCAATATGCCGTCGATGGAGAAGACGAAACTCGCTTCGATTCCGTCCGGTAATTGCTGGGAACACACTATGTTGATTCCGAGTGGTGAGATCGAGCAGGAGCCGGTCGTTCCCGGGAATTCGGCAAGATCGATATCCGGGAATTTCCGCCGTTGCTTGAGATCGTAGCCAAAAACCACCGCTCGGCCGTCATTGTTCGTTGCACGCACCGCAATCCGGCTGCCGTCGCGGCTCGGATTGCCTTTGTTGGGTCCAAATTTGAGGTTGGAGTACGCTCCGGAGGCGAACACGACGTCCTCATGATCGGTACGTGGGGCCCATGTCGCAATCTGCCGGCCCCCGACGCAGATCATCAACTCGGGATCGGTGGGATGCCATTCGCATTCGGTCGCGCGGTTGCGGTGGAACAAAGGCAAGTAGGTTTGTCCGTCGAGAAAGCACAGGCCACCGCAGCCATTGGCGATCAGGAGCAGGCTCTGGTCGGCATTCCAAGCCTGTGCGCTTGAGTAACGGTGGGTGCAGTACTTCTTCCCGCATACACCCGCCCGGCCGAGAACGCCCGGTCTGGTGATCCGTGCGAAAACCATGCCAGACCAAGGATCCCTTGTTTCGTGCACATAGCCCGGCAGGTTGTCCACAACCGCTGTGGCCGCCGCCTCCGCTGCCTTGCTTTGACGGCCGCCGGCAACGTAGATGTTGGGAGATATGGCACCGGCAGCCAGCAACAGCGCCAACGCATGACGGCCGCCCAGGGTCATGTCATGTAACCCACTTCGCGCCGTACCCGGCCTTCACTAAGGCGCTCGCGCCACCACGTGATTGTTCGCTCCAGCCCATCGCGCAGGCTGGTCTGTGTCCGCCATCCAGTCTCGCGTTCAAAGCGCGAGGAATCGGCGAGCAAGGCGCGAACTTCGGAATTTTGCGGCCTCAGGCGGCTTTCATCACGACGGACCGGCTTTTTGCAATCGGTCAACTCAAGAACAATGGCCAATACGTCCGAGACGGTCGCGGCGCGTTGGCTGCCAGCGTTGTAGGCGTGGCCGAACTCGAGCTGGGCGAGACCTGCGGTCAGGAACGCTGTCGCGGTGTCTTCGACATAGGTCAGGTCGCGGATCGGGCTGGTATCCCCGACCATGATCGCAGGACATTTCGGGTCGAGGACTTGCCGGATAATGGTCGGCACGATGGCGCGCTCACTCTGGCGCGGGCCATACGTGTTGAAGGGTCGCATGATGACCACAGGGACATCGAACGACCTGGCGTAGGACTCCGCCATCATGTCGGCGCCGATTTTGGATGCCGAATATGGTGACTGTCCCTGCAGGGGGTGTGTTTCGCCGATCGGCATGGTTTGGGCAGTTCCATAGACCTCGCTCGTCGAGGTATGGATCACCCGCTCCGTCTCCCATAGGCGCGCCGCTTCGAGGACATTCACCGTGCCCAGGATGTTGGTTTCCACATAGGACTGGGCAGCGGCGTAGGAGTATGGAATCGCAATAAGCGCCGCCAGATGAAAAACCGCGGCTTGGCCGCGCATGATCCGGTTAAGGAACGCACTGTCGCGGACGTCACCACGGACGAGCCTCAACTGGCTGCGGATGGTGTCCGGCAGATCGTCTAGCCATCCATGGCTGTCGAAGGAATTGTAAAGGGCAAGGGCTGTGACATCTGCCCCGTTGCGAACAAGCGCCTCCGTGACATGCGAACCGATGAATCCGTCCGCGCCGGTCACCAGGACTTTCTTTCCATTGTAGCTCATCACTGCGCATTCCCTTGGCTGTTTGGAACGCTTCCCTTGGATATTCAAACGTCGATCGGCGGTACCGGAACCCAACCGACCACTGCCAGCACTCCCCGCACCATCCACGCGAGGTCGGAGACGATGGTGCGTCGCGGATAATACGAGAGGTCCAGTGTTGCCTTGGCGGGGAACATGACCTCCCGGTAGAACACGATCGGATCCACGGATTGGGGGAAGTAATGTGCTTCGTGCCGAAAAACGACCTGGGCTGGACCCAGCAGGCCTGGCTTGTATTGCAGCACGGCCCTAAGCTCGCCCCGGAAACAATCGGCGAAAGCCAGGCTCTCGGGTCGTGGACCGACGATCGCCATTTCGCCTTTGAGGACATTCCACAGCTGCGGTAGTTCGTCCAGCTTCGTCGCTGCGAGAAAGCGGCCAACGGTGGTCATGCGTGTATCGCCCACGACCGTCAGCGCAAGGCCTTGAGAGCCGCAGTTCACACCGAATTTGCGAAATTTGTACATGCGGAAGGTTCGGCCGCCGGCCCCGATGCGGGTCTGAGCGAACAAGATCGAGCCACCCCCCTCGAGCAGAAGCGCTCCGGCGATCAGCAGCATCAATGGCGCCAATGCGACGGTAGCGATGCCCGCCACCGCAAGATCGATTGCGCGTCTCGCAAAGCCGTGATCAGGATTTGGAACGAACATCCGGTGAAAGGCAGGGTCTAACGCATTCATGCAGCAGTTCCTCTTTGGGCGCCTGCTTTGAGCGCGCCTGTTTTGAGCGCGGCTGCCAGGGCAGCCACGACTGATTCGACGGCGGCGGAAGTGATCTGGGGGTGCAGCGGAATTGTGAGCTCTCGCTCAGCGAAATCCTCTGTTCGGGGCAAACTCACGCCGGGAAAGCGCTCGCGGTAGAACGTCATTTGGTGCACCGGCGGGTAGTGGATGGTGGTCTGTATGCCCTGTGTCCGCAGCTCGTCGATGACATCCTGCCGGCTCGCGTAGCGCGGCAGGACGATCGGCATGATGTGGTAAGCCGACGTCCGGGGTTCGCTAAATGGAATGACAATGGCGGGGCAACGGTCCGCGATCAGGCGTCGGTACAAGACAGCTATGATACGCCTGATTTCGTTCCACTCTTGCAGGTTCTGCAACTGAACCAGCCCTATTGCCGCTCGCATCTCGTCCATTCGGTAGTTGAACCCGAGCATCGTGACATCATATTGCGGCGTACGACTGTTCAGCCGCTGATGCGTCCCCGTGGTCATTCCGTGCCCGCGGGCCAGGCGAACCCTGTCGAGCAGATCGGGGTCACGTGCAATCACGGCGCCCCCTTCGGCCGTTGTCATGTTCTTGTTGCCATAGAAGCTGAACGCGGCCGCGGCGCCGAAGGTCCCGACTTCCCTAAGCCCGGGCGCGTGCGCAGCGTCCTCGATGATATGCAGCCCGCGAAGCCGGGCGAACCGCTGCCATTGTTCCCGATCGGCGAGATACCCGGCGAAGTGAACGAGAATGACCGCTTTCGTGCGCGTCGTGCACCGCGCTTCGGCTTCCGCAACCGAGATCAACGGCACGTCGACGGACTCGATGTCGACGAAGACCGGCGTCGCCCCTACATACAGCACCGCATTCGCCGTCGCCACGAACGTCAGCGAAGGAACCAGTACTTCGTCGCCAGGGCCGATGCCCAAAGCATGGAGGAGAAGATGGAGCGCTGCGGTGCAGGAACCAACCGCGACGCAATCTCGCGCGCCATGCATGCTGGCAAAGGCCTGTTCGAACTCTCGTACCCTGTCCCCCATCGTAAGCCAGCCGCTATCAATCACCTGCGACAGGGCTGCCTTCTCTGGCACGCCTAGGATCGGGGCGCTCACCAAGAGCATCTTGACCTCCTGAAAGCCTTGTTAGTGGCTAGACCTCTGCATCAGACTTTCATGCGGCTGCAGCGGCAGCCGCGACCTCGATTGAGGACGACTGATCTTCCCAGGCAATTGCCTGTGCATTCTGGAAGTCATCGACACGACCGATGTCGAGCCAAAGACCGTCATGCTTGTAAACATGCACGGTCGTGCCGCCCTGCATCATCTGCAGCATCAGGTCATCGAACCCAAATGGGATCCCGGACGGAATGAACCGCAGGACATCTGGGTTCATGCAGTAAATCCCCATGCTGACGAGATGGGAAAGCGTCGGCTTTTCCCGGAAGAGCTGGACGGTATTGTCGATCTCGTCGATGACCCCGAAGTCCATCTTGATATGACGGCACGCCGTGGCGATCGTAACGGGATCCCTATGCAAGCGGTGCGCGGCTACAAACCGGCTCAGGCTTAGATCTGTGAGGACATCGCCGTTCAGAACGACAAATGTTTCGTTCAGTTCATCCCTAATCAGAGAGAGAGGTCCGACGGTGCCGAGTGGCTCCATTTCCTGGGTATATTTGATCTTCAAGTTCCATTGCGATCCGTCGCCGCAGACGCTCCGGATCAAATGTCCTAGATACCCTGTCGTAATATATACCTCTTCAATGCCGTTGCGCCGCAGCCACTTCAAAAGCAACTCAAGAACAGGCCTTGCCCCTATCGGCATTAATGGTTTCGGCAGGACCGATGTAAACGGTCGAAGGCGCGTACCCATCCCACCACATTGAATCACCGCTTTCATTCGATCCTCCTGATCTGCAGTTGGCTTTGTTCGGGATCGGTGTTCCATTGTCCGGCCAGGGCACACCCTCAAATCCGGCCAAACCTCGGCGGCAATCCGAACATCATATGCGAAAAGGTATGTGACAGCCGGGGCGGCTGTCGTCGTGCATTCGAATGGTAGGGATTCAAAACGTTCAAGGTATTAGATGGCCACGAGATCAACAGCCGATAGAAGCGCGATTGGGCACTGATCATGACGCCGATAAAAACGAAAGCAGTTGCTTTCAAGAAAGCTGCGATCCGCCAGGGCCGGACCGGCCTACAGGTCCGGCGACAGCGGGTGGCGACATACAGATGTCACATGATTACGATGGTCCTGAACAGCTGGCTTTGGACCCAGAAATGGGAAACCGGCATCGTTTTGCGGACGGGCACCGCACGCCAGGGTTAAAAATCTATGGATGAGCTTCGCAATTTAGTATTATATTAGACGTTCTGGATGTGCGTGGATGGGACGCTGCGGACATCACTGTGATGCGTTGACCAGTGGATGGCCGCCATTTTAGGACCACCACGGATTGTCGATCATAGGCGAATGGGAGGTTCCAGCGGGTTTTCTCGTCGGGAACCGAGTAACGCGTTGGGGTAGTTGCATGGCTCGGATCGTCATTGCCGACGATCACGGCTTATATCGGCGTGGTCTCCGGCTGGCACTCATGGCTGGAATTCCAAGCGCCGAAATATTCGAAGCTTCGTGTTTCGATGCCGCGGTCAATCTTTTAGAGGAGCAGGCGTCCATCGATCTTGCGATCCTCGATCTGAACATGCCTGGGCTGTTCCATCAGGAAGTGCTCAGCGACTTTATGGCTGCCTATCCTGACACTCGCTTTGCGATCGTTTCCGGGGATGATTCCCGCTCGGAGATACTGACCGCGCTTTCGATCGGACTTCACGGGTATATCGTCAAATCGCAGAGCGACGAAGAAGTCGTGCTGGCTGTAAACGAAATCCTCGCTGGCCGGATCTATGTGCCATCTCTGCTATCTCGAACGTCTGCCGACCAGAGATCGCATGCCCCCCCACCTCCGGTTCAAAATCCCAGCCGCCGGCACGAGGGCTCGGGCGACGTCGCTAGGCTGACGTCTAGACAGAAGGACGTCCTCAAGCTGATGGCAGAGGGGTACTCGAATAAGGAGATTGCCCGTAATCTGGACATTGCCGAGGCGACAACGAAAATCCATGCCGCAGCCGTGCTGCGTGAGCTTGGGGTTAGAAACCGTACCGAAGCAGCTGTGTTGCTCCAAAGCTGGCTGACGAGACAGGCGAGTTGACGTATGCCCCTCGAACCGGCCCGAGTTTGCTTGCAGGAAATCGCAGCAAAGGGCCCACACCATCGGTTAATTGGCCAATTCGGCTTCGACTTGTAGGGGCTCTATTGCAATCCAAATTCCTCAATTTCTTTGCGCGATACACGCAGCGAATATCGAAGGCCATCTTCGGTTATTTCCATATTCGGGGAATGCCCGACAAGCGGCGTGCTGTCCACACCGATTATCAGTGACCCGAACCCGCGGCGTACGACTTTTGAACTCTTCCGTCGGCCCGATTCCACCCAATCGAACACGAGGTCGTCACCTTCGTCCTCGGATGCAAATCGCCACTTAACTTCGACCTTGCCATTCGGGTCACCCAGCGCACCATGTTTCACCGAGTTTGTCGTCAACTCGTGAAGGATCATCGCCAAGCCCTCGGCGGCGCCGCTTGGCACAGTGAGGGAAGGTCCACTGATCGTAATGTCGCGTGTCTCCTTGAAGGGCTGCAATTCCCGATCCACGAGTTCATGGAGCATCCCTGACAGGTTGGCATGACGAGAAAGGATGCGATGGGTCGCCTCCAGTGTTCGAATCCAATCGATCAACATCTCCTTGTATTTGGCAACATCATTGTCGGGAATATCGATCATGTTGACCAGAGCTCTAATCACTGGAAACACATTGCTGAACCGATGGCGCTCTTCGCGCATTATGCGCTCGCGTCTCTTTACGGCGGCGCGAAGCAAAGTTGTTTGTCGACGTTCGGTCAGATCCGCCGCCACCCCGATGCGCATTTTGCGGTCGCCGTGCTCTTCCTGCCGTCCACGCAATGCAATCCAGCGTGTGTGACCATCCACTTGCCGGACACGAATCTCGACGTCATAGTTCAATGCCGATGAAGGCTTTGCCGAGGCGGACAGCTTCGGCCAGTCGACCGGATGGATTACGGCCGAGAGTTCTTCCAAGCGGCGGACTGGGGCCGGGGGCAGACCAAGAATGTCCCAGAACTTGCCGGAGCCGGCGACTGTCCCATCCTCAATGTCTATTTGCCATGTGCCCAGGCGCCCGGCAGATACGGCGAGATCGAGCCATTCCTTCTGAGCCCGAAGGGCCTCGCGTGCCGCTTGTCGCTCGGAAATGTCGTCAACCACCGCGAATACGCTCTCATTTGGCGCCTCGTCCGGCCGCGACGAAGACAGGGCCAGGTGAGCCCAGAATGCCGTGCCATCCTTGCGCAAAACGCGGATATCCGTAGCAGACGCGGTCCCAGTGCCCAAATCTTGCAAAAGTTTCCGCACAGTACCTCGATCGTCGGGGACAATGAGTTCCTCCAGCTCGAGTTGGGCAAGTTCCTTGTGCGCGTAGCCGGTCATCTCCAAAAGCCGTCTGTTCGACTGCAGCAGTTCGCCATGGCGATTGGTATTAGCAAAGCCCAAGGCGGCAGCGTCGATGGCACCGAGCCTCGCTTCTGCCACCCTGAGCGCACCATGCAGATCTTGTCGCAGGCGGTGGAACACAGCTGCGATCAGGCTACCCGAACCCAGAAGGAAGACGGCCCCGGTCCAGTCTCCACCAGTGAGGTGACCGTCCAACAGGTGTCGCATCCACAAGCCGGCGACTGCCATCAGAAGCGTTGCTGCGATGGCAACAAAACGGCCCTCAAGATACACGATGACAACGGTTATGGGGATAAACGCAACAAGCGGCAACGGCTGGCCGCCATATACCGTACTTATCGCCTCGAATGCTATCGATGCTGCAAACACCAAAAGCGAAGCTAGATGAGCCCACGTAGTGCTCGACACATTCGATTTGAGCCAGCGCAGGTCCGAACCCATGCGCAAAGACTACAACTTTCGGTCTAGTCCGTCGAGACTAGGCCGAAGGGGTGGCACCTAATCCCAATGCCCGATTGCCATGACTTTGCCGGCGAATAAAATCATGGTGTCAGGAGCGCTCTTCAGAAAGATATATCCAAGAGACGCTGCGGAAAAACCATTCGCAGATTTCTCGCAGTATGTGGAAATTCAAGTTGAAGCAGCAACTTCATCAGATTTGATTTGCGTCAGTAGCAATGGGTTGGGTGGAAGCGATGACACTGATTGAAACGCGAAACGATGCGCTTGCAGGCAGGCAATACATTGTATTGAACGATACCCGCCACGAAAGGCCGATAAGCCTTGTGGACCGGCCGGACGCAAGGGTCGGCGGATCTCGACGACGCAGCCTGGAATCCATCACCGGCATGCTTGATCGTATGGGTTGCGGCTATCTCGTCCTGGACCGAGACAAGAAAGTAATAGAATGGAACGCTGCCGCTCGGGACACCCTCGCACGCCAGGGCGAAGCAACTGATACAGCCGTCGAGCTTGCTGCCGGGTTGAGGCGGCTGGTCGCGAATGTTCCGGTCCACCTCCAGCCGGGCTCACTCTCATGGGTAGTGATCCACAGCAGAGGCGACAGGCCGGTGACCATGAACGAGACGGGCGTCGTTACACCGGACGGGACAACCGTCGTCGCATTGCTGGACCGGGATAACAAATCGGCGGCCAACCCTCGCACGTTGCAAAGGATGTTCGGTTTGACCAGCGCGGAAACGCAGTTGGCGCTACGCCTCGCCCATGGCGACGCGCCCTTGGAGATCGCCCGTAGCTGGCATCTCAGTCGCACGACTATTCGCTCTCAGCTCGCCTCGCTGTTCGCCAAGACCGACACGAGGCGTCAGGCGGAACTAGTGGCTCTTTTGGGGCGCATTTCGGTTTTGCCATGAGAAATCGACTGCTGTCTGCATCCGCTTTGATTCAGACAGCGGCGGCCCGCATTGAGCGCGCTGTCGCGTAGATCACAAGGCCGGCGGCGCCATTTCCGATCGTTCAAGCGCTGCCGAGATGGCGCGGAACGCGGAACCTGGAAACGGGAGTGACTTGCCATGGCCGAAGCAGATTCGAAGGTCAACAAGCTGGCGGATATCGTTCACGGGCTGCAGGATGGTGCTGCGTCGACCCTTACGCACACGGGGCCGATCATCGTCACGGGCGCCGCTGGGTTCATCGGATTTCATGTTGCGTTACGCCTTTTGCGGCTCGGCGCCGAGGTCATCGGCGTCGACAACTTCACGCCTTACTACGACCTGAAGCTGAAGGAGGCGCGATCTACACGGCTCTGCGCCGAGCCGAGGTTCACGCCGATGCGCTTCGACCTGGCGGACCGGTCGCTGGTGAAAGCGCTGTTCTGCGAATTCCAGCCATCGCACTTCGTGCATCTGGCCGCCCAGGCCGGGGTACGTCATTCGCTCGTGGACCCGCATGCCTATGTGGAGTCAAACATAGTCGCATTTCTCAACGTTCTGGAGGGCTGCCGACACGCCGGCGTCAGCCATCTCGTTTATGCCTCGTCGAGCTCCGTATATGGTGCCAATCGACGCATACCCTTTTCCGAGCATCATGGTGCCAATCATCCGGTGAGCTTCTACGCCGCCACCAAGGCCGCCAACGAGTGCATGGCGCATTCCTACAGCCATCTGTTCGGCTTGCCCGCAACCGGACTGCGCTTCTTCACCGTCTATGGTCCCTGGGGCAGGCCCGACATGGCTGTCTATACTTTCACCCATGCCATCGCCGAGGGCCGAACGATCGAAATCGCCAATGCCGGGCGCGTATGGCGGGATTTCACCTATATCGACGACATCGTAGAGGGGGTTGTTCGCGTGCTCGCCAAACCACCGTGTCAGGATCCCGATTGGGACGGTCGCGCTGCCGATCCTGCCACCAGCTCGGCGCCGTATCGGCTGTACAATATCGGCAATGATCGGCCGGAAGAAATCAACCATCTGATAGCGCTCATCGAGACGGCGCTTGGTCGCCGGGCCGTTCGCGTCAACGTACCTTTACCGCCAGGTGACGTCCTGGAAACCCGCGCCGATGTCAGGGACCTGCGCCGCGCCGTTGGCTTCGCACCGGCGACAACACTGGAGGACGGCGTGCAACGTTTCGTGGAATGGTATCGGGAATTCCATGCACGCCCTGTCGGACAGGTGCGACCAGCTGGCCTTCCGGCAACGGCATTGTGAGCACAACAGCGGCATTTCCTTGGTGTGGCAGGGTCGCGGCTCGCCTTCAATCCGTCTTGGGATACGCCGGCAATGGAAGGGACCCAAGCTGCCGTCCTGTGCCGTGCCCGACCCCCAAAAGGCGCCGCGCATGGCGGGTGAGCGGCTTCTCGAACAGACGGTGGATGATAAATGCCACGCCCACGGTTATCGCCAAGGCGGAACCGATGAAGGCCCACGGGCCGAGCACAAAGATCAAGCCTGTACGCCAGAACAATATGCGCATGGCGCGGATCACGAATGGATGCATGAGGTAAAGAGCGTATGACGCATCGCCAACGCCAGCGGCCCACCTCGCCGCCAGGCTGTCATGCCTCAGTTTACCCGGGGGTGCCAAGGCAGCACTCCAAACAATTAGAGACGCCGGAATGCCATACACAACAGAGCGACCAAAGCCGGCCGAGATATCGGGAAACGCCGCCGCAAGCATCAGGGCACCCAGTCCCGTTGCGGCCATACAGGCCCTGATTGGGCCGGAAGGCCGCAGGCCTGAGGCGCACATGACCCCGATCATCGCGCCGAAAGCGAATTCGAGGATGATCGGATTGGTCCAGAAACCCCAGGGCTCAGGCAAAGGAGCCCCAAGAGCGCCCGAGAGCACCATCCCAACCAGGATCGCGAGCAGGACCGTAACTGCCCACCGCATGGGCAGCACGATCGTCGCCGTGAACAGCACGTAAAACAGCATCTCATAATTGAGCGTCCAACCCAACTCGTAGACCGGCTGAACGACGCCGTCAGGGCGACTGGCCGGAACGAATAAGTAGGATTCGACTACAAACCTGAAATCGACGTAGCTCTGGTTGAGAAGATTTGGGGCGGCCACCGCTACCGCAATGTAGAGCGAGGTGAGCGCCCAATATAGCGGGACAATTCGCGCGATCCGGCGGGAAATGAAGAGACGCGCGCCCCCGGGCTTTGCGAACAGCTGTCGCGACGTATGCACCATGATAAGCCCGGAAATCACGAAGAAAATATCGACTCCAGCGCTCCATGGTATCGGATTCCAGCTCTGAAAGGTGCGGCCTGCCTGTAATTCCAGGGTGGCCGCATCATGCTGGGCGTGTCGCAGCGCGACCGAACTAGCCGCGAGGGCGCGCAGGACCTGGACCTGGGTGAGGGTTTCGCGTTGGCTGCGCTCGACAGGCGTCGATCTCTCCGAGCGACGGCGCACTGCAGGCGCCGAGGCGCTCGCCATTCGGGCTTGTTCCATGGATGCTCCGCAGATTGTGAGCACACCGTGGTGCACCTCCGAAACTGATGCATCCTTCAAATGACGGACACCGCCCGCAAAGTATCGGCTGCCCGCGGGGAGCGGGTGTCCGGAACAGGTATACGCCGAAGCGTCTGCGCAGCCCTATGGCCTTTGTGCGATCCGGGCTTCGTGACTTCCTGCCCGAACGACGGCGATCACCGTAGCGAAAACAGTGGTCTCATTTGCTCGCCCTCAAGAACCAATGCCATTGACGGGCATCGACCGCGCTCGGCCTCATCGACAGCAAGGCAAAAACCAAGCCTGGCATGATTTTCAGTCGCTTGCGGATATAAACGGCCATGGCAATGCTCCAGATGCTCAGTGCAAGTGCCACACCCACCGCAGCGCCAAGCAGGCCGTACACCGCAACTCCGGCTGCACAGGCAATTATATTGGCCACAGCACCCGCTACCATCGTCGTTGCCGCAGCCCATTCATTTCCAGTCATGGTCAGGAGATTCTGTTGGGGCCCGCACAGCGCGACAAAGACATATCCCAAAATCAGAACCCGTGCGATCGGCGCTCCCGCGCTATAACCCTCACCGAAATAGCTCAAGAACGGCTCGACTATCACCATCATTGGGACGGCCACCAGGATGGCACCGCCAGCAGAAAGCAGGGTTGCGCGCGCGAACAGCTGTTGTAGGCCTCTGCGATCGCCTCTGACGTAGAGATCGGCTGCTGTTGGCGAAAACATGGTTGCCACGGCGATACGGGACAGGCCCACGAGCATCGCGACATTCAAGGCCAGCGCGAAAATACCCGCTTCAGCAATATGGCTTGTCCAGCCCAAAACCAGGACTCCTGCCCGACTGACGAAAACATCGAGCCCAGTGATGAGCATGAGCGGGGGGACGGCAAGCCACCATTCCCTCGAGGCATAACTTGGCTTGGCGTGTCCCAGGCCGGGTGGTTCAAACCTCCTAGCGATGATGAACACCAGCGCCGCTGTGAAAGCGGAACTCACAAGCACCGCCAGCGTCACCGAGGGCGCATCCACTGTTCGAAATCCCGACAATGCCAGGAGCGCTACCAACACGAGCAGGAGCCCGTCTCGCATGATGCGCTCCGGCAACAACGCCGAGACAACGCCGCCGAAAGCACGCACAAGCGTGGCTCCGAGAGCATAGGCCGTAACCAAGGGCACAGCCATCATGCCGAGCACGATGCTTGTCTCAAGCCCTCTTTCCGTTGGATCTGAAAGGAACAGGACGGACGCAGCGCCGATCATCCCGAACAAGGTTGCCGCTATCAGCGATCTCTGCAGCGCGAATCTTATCACGCCGCGGGCCAGATCAAGCCTGCCACTGGCCCTATAGGCCGGGAGGAAACGCAACAATGATACATTAAAACCAAGCGTTGCCAGATAGGCGAGCACTGACGTCCAAGCCTGAACGTAGGAATAGATGCCGTAGTTGTGAGGTCCGATAAGGCGTGCAATTGCCAACTGGGCAAGACTGGTCAAACCAGCGCCACCAATATAGATCAGCAAGGCGAATATGCTTGCCCAAGCGAGCCGCGAGCCCATGTCCTTGTTGCGCGGCGGTGCGGTTGCTGAACCAGTTACATCTGCGCGATGAGCCGGCAACTCAATTTGCTTTTCGCCGACCGCCCTATCGAAGCGCGACAATGCAGAAAGTATTTGTCTCTCAATCCGACAAATACTTTTAAAGGTCGATGGACCATCGGTGTTTTCGACGGAGATGATTTCCCGGCCAGATGTTGTCAGGAGGTCATGCATCGCTTCAAAAACGGCGAACGAGCGCATGTTCACGTTCAAGTCGGCCTCGAAAATCCGTTCCGCCGGCGGCTCAAGCTCCATCCGCCGACGAAGGCGACTTTCCACGACCGCAGCTGGCACCAAGAGCCTGACGGTGAGATCGGCCGCCGGTGCGAGGCTGAGCGCCTTTTCCAGCGCTCTGGGGTTGGTGCTCCCATTAAACATCGCAAGCGAACCAATCGCTTGAACATATCCTTGATCGAAAATTATAATTTCGGGCGATTGCTCAGCAGACTTCCAGCAACGCGAAAGGTGCAGGATGTATCGCCAGATTCGCGCGCGCCAAATTCGGTTTCTTGGCGGTATCATCCTCACCATTGCAAAGGAATTGGAAATATCATCGGCTCGCCCTGCCGAAAAAAGCAGTATTCTGGAGGTTGAAAATATCGCCGATACGATCCGTGATATGAATAGAAAGATTCCGAGGTCATATTTGGCGGCCCTGGTGCTTGGCTTGTAGCTGAGAGCGACCTTGGCGTGATAGCCTTTCCCGCGCAGCTGCTGCGCAAGCGCATGTGCGAAGGTTGTTTTGCCGGATCCTGGAGGTCCGAAAAATTCAATGATCATCGTGTAGCTGGCTCGATTTAGGGGCGCGATCGCTCCCTGGAGCTTCTGTTGAAGATCGCACACGCATCTTCAAACCCTCTCCAACAGAAGATCGGCGTTGTCTCCGAGCCTGGAGCCGGCTAGCCTCTTCAGGTTCACCCGGGTGAGCACACTCCCTACTGGAACGGTGGCGGATCCGCCGGCCCCTATTGCATCCAGAGCACCACGGGCAATGCTGCGCCTCGTCCTTGCCCAGCGAACGGCAAAAAGCACCGAATCGGCCCAGCGCTTAAGCAGCCTGGTTTCAGGCCCCCCGAGGCCCAGGGGACCGTTCATGATGACCACGTCGTAGGCCGAACGCAGCTCCTCGGTGAACTGGCATTTGTCGACGGTGGACAGAAGCGTCAGGAGATCATCGGAAGGTGCTGGAGCGGCCATGAGGTCGATACCGATTTCCGGCATCCTCGTGATTGCATCCTTCAGCACGCAACGTTCATTCACATAGTCGCCGAAGGAGTTCCGGGCCTTGTCGGTGCTGAATTCACCACGAAACCCGTTCGTGAGCCGTACATCCTTGCGATCGAGATCGAGGAAAAGCACTCTTCCTCCCAGCCGCGTTGCCGCCAGCGCCAGGCTCCATGCCAACTCGGTCTTGGCATCGTCCTGGATGCTGGACGTCACGAGAATGATATGCGGCGGCTGCCGCTTCCCCTGAGTTGGCGCCGCAGTGACGAGCAGCGAAGTCACGGCGCGGCTGAACGGCAAGTTCTGCTGGCTCAGAACCAGATGCCGCAGCTTTCTGGCATTAAGTCCCGCAACCCTGGGAAGCAGTCCTACGCACGGGACCCCAAGCTCGGCCTCGGCTTCGGCTTCACTGCGCAAGGTTTGGTTGAAACCGTTGCGGACCAGGACAATGACCGCCCCCATGAGACCAAAGACGACCATGCCGGGGGGAATCAGGAAAATCGGCGACAACGTCACGGGGGTCGACGGCGGCCAGGCGGTCGAAAGGACCGCTACGCCTGGCGAAGGAGCGGCGATGCGACGTATCAGATCCTGCTGCCGGCTCAGGAGTTCGTTGTAATGCTGCGTCACGATGGCTACCCTAGGCTCAAGGGAACGCAGCCCCGAAAGTTGGCTCGCCGTGTCGGCCACGGCCGCGTCGAGCATCGCCTTGCGACTTTCAAGAGCCGTAGCCTGAGACCGGTAGACATTTGCCTCGGCAGCGATTCGGGCAACGCTTTGCTCCATTTCGCGGGCGATCGCGTTGCGCAGATCGCCGTCGGCGGCGGCACCCGACTGGCGTGTCACCAGGTCCGTCAACACGGGCGACCCGATTTCTTCAGCGATGGCCGTGACCGGGGCGCCCGCCTTGCGCAGGTCCTCAATACGGCGAAGGCGCGCTTCCGACGCGGAAAGACTGGCTTTCGATAGGAATATCTGCCGGCCGAGTTCCGCTGTCTCACTGGCTGCGTTGTTGGCCGCAGTCTGATCGACGGCGCCATGCGTGAGCCGGTATGTCTCCAGCCGATCTGTCGCTTCGACAAGATCCCTTTGTACTTGCGGAAGGCTGGCGACTATCGAATCCAGATTAACCTGATCCGATGCCCGGCTTTTTTGTACCAGATCTTGAATGTAGACCTGGGCAAACGTGTTCGCGACAAGTGCCGCACGCGCCGGACTTGGATCGGTGAAGCCGATGGTGATGACGCGTGATCGCAGCTCTTGTCCGACCCTCATTCCGTTGCGTAGCGCCTTCAGTTCGGGCGCGTCCGCTGCGTCCGGATTTTCCGCCACCGTGTTATCCTGTCTCCAGGCCCTGCTCAGGAGATCGATGAGGAACGAGCCAGCCGCGGGCGGGACGGCATTGACGACGGTCTTTCCGTTACCGTCGACTGGTTGGGCTTTGCGGAGTGCTGCCAGGACCCGACGCAGGTGGCCTTGCGAGGAGAGCATCGTCAGATGATCATCGATGTTCGATTCCAGCGAGTCCTGGGCGGATGCCACGCCGCCCGAAGCACTGCTGCTCGGGGCATCGATAATGACCTGGGTCGTTGCCTCGAACAGCACCGGGCGGGTGAAGCCTGCCAGTCCGGCCAGGATGCCGCCCAGAAGGGCCATGGCAAGCAAGAACCATTTTCGCGTCGTCAGGATGATGACGAGCTGGTGGAAGGGTGACGATTGCGTTGGCTCGCGTGGCGGCCGCATCAAGCGCAGATTGGTTTCAAGTGTCCCAACTTCCATCTGCTTGGCGCGCGGACGCCGGGCGCGGTTGGCTATGGAACCTTCCATCTCAATCCCCTGTCAGTTCGATATGGTAAGAAGGGTGCGTGGCGACCGTCGATGGCCGCATGGCTTCGTTGCGCCACGCCTGAAACATGAGCACCGGCCACAGGTCGCGGAAATTATCTTGGCTTCCATGCAGATGATTGCGCCAGCATGCGTCGACCTTCTCACGGTCGATGACCCCGTCCCCGGAGCGGCCGATCGTGGCAATGATATCGGTTGCCCAGCCGCGCAAGGGCCCTTTCAACCAAGTCCCGACCGGAACGTCGAAACCTTGCTTGGGCCGGTCGACCAGTCGGCGTGGTACATAACGATCAAGCAGTCGGCGAAGCAACCATTTGCCCTTCCCGTTTCGGACTTTGGCACGGGCTGGCAAGCGCCAGGCGAATTCAACGACGCGATGGTCCAGGATCGGGCATCGCCCCTCGAGGCTGTTGGCCATGGTGGCTCGATCGAGCTTCACCAAAATGTCGCCCGGTAGATAGCCTGTCATGTCGGCGAATAGGAGACGCGAGAGCAGGCCGTCGAGCTTTGTGGTGTCGGTAGGTGCTGTCGACGGCTTGCGATGAACAAGGTCGTTGGCTGAAGATTTTGTCAGTTGCAGAAAGAGTTCGTCCTCATCTCGCGCCGCGAGCAGGCGGGCAAGGCGAGCCAGGCGGTCACCGCGCAAGCCATGCCGCATATTCGCCGAAAGCGGCAGATTGCCGAAGATATCTTTCTGAGAGGCTTGGGCCAGCAACCCAGCCCCCGATGCCAACAGCCGGCGAAATGACAATGGCAGCTCATGCTGCTTTGTGAGGCGGGTTGCCAGGAAGTGTCGAGAATAGCCTGCGAAGCACTCGTCGCCGCCATCGCCTGAAAGCGCCACGGTTACGTGTTGCCGCGCGAGGCGCGACACCAGCAGCGTCGGTATCTGCGATTCATCGGCAAACGGCTCGTCCCAAATCCGGGGCAGCTCCGGAATGACCTCAAGCGCGGCAGCCGGCGAGAGATGAAGTTCCGTATGATCGGTGCCCAGATGCCGAGCAACCGCGGCCGCATGGGGAGCTTCATCAAACCCACCTTCCCCGAACGCTATGGTGAACGTCCGAACGGGGTTTCGGGACTGTGCCTGCATCAGGGCGACGACAGTCGAGCTGTCGATCCCGCCCGACAGAAAGGCGCCCAGCGGCACATCTGCAACCATTCGTTCCTTGACGGCCAGTCGGAGCAGGCTGTCGAGCTCGGTCGCGAGGTCCTCGTCGCTGGCGGCTATCGGATCGCGCTGTCCCTTGCCGGCGACATCGGCCAGCGACCACCAAGGGTGAATGCGATGCGCAAGCGAACCGGTGCCTCGGGCGTCGGCGAATTGCGCCGCAGTGACCGACAGGACTGAACCAGGCGGCAACTTGAACACGCCCTGCCAAATGCAACGGTCATCCGGCACCCAGCCGTTGGAAACCATCGTCGTCGCCGCATCGACATCGAGTTCCGGGATGAAGCCTGGGAAGCAAGTGATCGCCTTCAGCTCCGAGGCGAAGACAAGCGCGTCACGTGTCAAGGCGACATAGAGTGGCTTCTTGCCCATTCGGTCGCGGGCAAGCTGAAGCGTTCGGTTCTCCAGGTCCCACAGCCCGAAAGCAAACATGCCAGCGAAGCGCGCGAGGGCTGCATCAAGGCCCCAGCTTTCGATCGCGCACAGCATGACCTCCGTGTCGCTGGCGCCGCGGAAATGATGGCCCGCCCCTTCCAGTTCACGGCGCAGATCGCGAAAATTGTATATCTCGCCATTGAACGTGATGACATACCGACCGCTCGCGGAGAGCATTGGCTGGCGACCCGCTTCGGACAGGTCGACGATGGCCAGTCGCCGGTGGCCGAAGGCTACCCCCCCTTCACGGCTCACCCAGAAGGCCTCACCGTCAGGTCCGCGATGACGAAGCGTCGTCGCCATCGGTTCGATGGCCCTGAGCGCACTTGCGTTGGCTGCATCGGGCGCCAACAAAATTCCGGCGATCCCACACATTCTAGCATCTCCTCTGGCGAACAATCGCGGGGATCGCTTCCGGCGTCCCGGCGGCAAGGCAGAGGGTCAGACAGAACCACACGATCGGATGGCGGATGACCAAATGCGGAGCACTGAAAACGGCGATCGATGCCACGAGCGCCACGAGAGCGTCCAGCTTCGCCCGCCAGGCGGACAACGCAGCCGAGCCGAAGATCCACATCAGGGCTAGAACCGAAATCAGGCCGCCCTGAGTGTAGAGATCCAGGATGGTGCTGTGCGCCTCGAAGGGCCGCGGCAAAAACTGTTGATTGACCACGGGCGGACTATCTAGATGCGGGCCCGGACCCAGTCCAAGCGATCCCGATCGTGCCCCCTTCTCCAAGGCTGCATTCCAGAGGTAGAGGCGAAGCGCCGCGGTTTGGGCAGTCGCTTCCCCGCCCTTGTCTTTGGTCAGGCTCTTGGCGAAGTCTTCGGCGCTGGAGGCCTCGCTGAGGGCATAGGGCGCTATAGACAGGGCCAGCGGCAGGAAGCCAACGGCCATCAGGACGGCAAGCTGCCTTGAAAGGCTCGCCTTATTGCCGTCGCTCGCCAGCCAGGCCCGGACCCGCAGCCCGAGAAGGATCAGACAAGCCAGGACCGTGGTATAAAGGTAGGTATCGCTTTTTGTCAGCCTTCCGACGTAAACGGTGAATATGAGGCTGCATAGGGCAAGGCATCTTCCCCATTTATTGCTGGTGGTTGTGGCAAGATGCAAGGCCAGTGGACCGAGTAGGGCGCAGTAGAGCGCAAGCTGGTTCGGATTGTCGGACCACCCGCAGAAGCGGTCCCAGTACCAGGGTTCGACCCCAGCCTGATGGAGCCAGCCGAAACCAAGCCCTACCTGAATGATGAAGCCCGCATTCGCGACAGCAACCATCCACCAGGCGATACGACGCAAACGGAAAGACGCGTTGGGCTCCGCAGCGGCCAGACAGGTGACGCACGCCAACAGCACATAGGCCAGCGTGTCGTGCAACAACGGATCCAGGAACAACGTGGTTGTCAGAAAACCGATGATGTAACCCACGCCCATGGCAAGCGCCAGGATCAGCCAGAAAAGCCCAAGCTTGGCCAGTGCCGGCGTAACCTCCAGTTGGCCGCCAGCAAGGATTCGCGTCATCGACAGCATTATCCAGAGCGTGAGGCACAGTTCGCTGTAGCCGAAGGGCAGCCCTGGGATGCTGAGTTGCGCCGCGTAGGACATCGCGACGCCGAAGGCCAGAAGCGCATCACGCATCATTGCCGCGCCTCGCCCAGTCGATGGGGGCTCGGCACCGCCTCTTCCCTCGGATTCGCCTGCGCAGCTTGAACAAGCCTGCTGCGATATCTGCCACCCAGGATTGTCTTGTACAGGTCGCAATACTGGTCGATGACCCACGACAACGAGAACCGCTCCCGCACGAATCCGACGGAACGGCTCCCCATGGTCTTGCCACGGGCGGGGTCGGAAAGAATATCGACTATCCGGGAGGCCAAGCCATCCGCATCGCGCGGCGCCACGAGATAGCCGTTCCAGCCATCCTCAACCACATCGTTGCAGCCCGGCATGTTGGAGGCGACGATCGGTAATCCGGACAATCCCGCCTCCAGCAGGACACGCGGAATTCCCTCGCGATATTGCGTCGGAAACGCAAACAGATCCGCCATCCCCAGGAGGGCTGGAATGTCGCGCCTTGGCCCCAATGCGACAACGTGGGGAACATGGCGCTCGATATCGGCTCTGCTGACGGCAAACGGACCTTCGGAGTCTTGCGGGCCGACAAGTACGAAACGCGCGTTGGGCCTCTCGCGGATAACGCGAGGAACCGCCTCGATGAGGGTTGGAATCCCCTTCTGCCGCGTGAGCCGACCGACAAATATTATGACCTGGGCCGATTGTAGGCCAAGTTCCTCGCGCATCGTGGCAGCCGAAGGACCACGATACCTTGCCATCGAGAATGCATCGGGGTCGATGCCAGAACTCCGGATCAGTCGCCCTTTGCCGCGAGCCACCAGCCGGTAGCGCTCGAAGAAGGCCTGATCATCACTATTCTGGAAGACGGTCATGGCTGTCCAACGAGACGCCACCCCCTGAAGGCCGCAAAAGAAAGGACGCAATGCCAGGGCCCGCGGCTCCCGCGACGAGAATGTCCAACCAAGCCCGTTGATGGTGCGAACGACGGGAACGTGCCCGCGCACCGCCAGTGGAGTTAGGAGATTGGGCTTGGTGTCGAAACTTTGAATGATGTCCGGACGCAGTTCGGACATCAGTTCACGGATCGCGCTGACAGCACCCCATTCTGCACCGCCGCTGCCAAAGCGGTCGAACCCGAATCGGCGATGGGCAATGCCATGGGGTGAAAAGGCGGCTCCGAGATCACTCGAAACGGCAGTGACTTGAAAACCCCTTTCGCGAAGCGCCAAAAGAAACGGGATTCTTAGTCTATGATCCTCGCCGCCAACGCAAACCAGATGCGGACTCATCCTGTCGCTCCTGGATGCGATACCAATCGCTTAAAACAGCTGATCCTATCCGCGGTTTCCATGGCCGGTTTCATCGCCCCTGAACACACAACAGCCAGTCCCACGCTAGGAGGAGGCTTTCGTGCTGTCCTCGTCTGTTTGCATGAAGCAAGCTGATCAACGATGCGGCAATGCAGCCACAATCGCTGTCGCCTCGGTCAGTGCGTTGGATCATCCGGTCTGACGGTGCAAGGACGACATCTTCGCGTACGACACGGCGGGCCGGATATAAAAAAGGGCTGTGTTCGAAAGGTCCGCGCGCCGCGTTCAAAGCAACTTCCGCCCGCCTTCTCTCGCCGGATCAACATCGCGACCAGGCGGTGTGATGACTCGCACCGCCAGTTCTCCCGATCGCTTCGTCTGGAAACAGGCTTTCACCCGGTCTCTGGATATGGTCGGACCCACCAGCCGCATCTTCCCGCGGCTAGGCGACCGCGTTGAGGAGCATCGAGCGGCTGCAATGGGAGGCTTCGCCAGGACGCGGTTCCTTTTGCGGTCTGAGCTCGAATAAATCCTGCGGAAGCGCGCATTTGGGCGGTGGCTCGCGCAACCGAAGCGCGCATTGGCCGATTGCCGCCACTGCAAATGCGCAGGCGCTCCGGCAGACTTCGCTGCAATGCTTTCGTTGCAGGCTTGAGCGCCCGACATACTTGGATCATCTACAAACCTCTGACGCAAGCGTAGCATCGAGGCTGTTGTGTTTTCCGGACGATGATCAAAGATTCTATCAAGGGACGCCGGTATTTGATTTGTCGCTAATGGATCCTTTCCCTAGGCAGGTGTGGGGCGCCTACCGAATCGGACGAAGGGTATGTCAATGACAACACTCCATTACGCCTCGGGCGGGTCGGCCTCCGAGGTCGCGAAAGCCGGATTCAATCTTGTTGATGTATCTTCCTTGGACCAGCTCAACGCCTTGCCGGCCGGCCAGAAAGGCCTGGTGTGGCTCAATGAAGCAGATGGTGCAACCTCCTCCTTTATCCAGAAGGTCACGCCCTTCATCGGCAATCCGAAAGTGTTTGGCTTCTTCCTCGTCGATGAGCCGGACCCGACCGGCAAATGGGGAACTTATGCCACCGCCGCTGATCTGAAGGCGGAGTCAGACTGGATCCACAGCCACCTGCCCGGCGCCAAGACCTTCATAACAATGATGAACATGGGGTCTTCCGCTAACCCCGACTTTTCAAACACCTTCAATCCTGCCAACACGCATATCGACTATTACGGCTTGGATCCCTACCCGGTACGGACCGGAACAAGCACGATTGATTACAACATGATCGACAGGACTGTGGCGGCGGCCGTCGCCTCGGGCATCCCGCTCAGTCAGGTCGTTCCCGTGTATCAGACCTTCGGCGGCGGCGACTGGACGACCGACACGGGCGGTCGCTATGTCCTGCCCAGCGTTGCTCAGGAAAAGACCATGTTGGACCACTGGGCCAAGGTAGCGCCTTCGCCGGCCTTCGACTATGCCTATGCTTGGGGTTCTCAACAGGGCGACACGGCGCTTGAGAGCTCGCCGACGCTGCAGGCTCTGTTCCTTCAACACAACCAGAGCACCGCAAGCGGTCCTTCGGCCAGCGAACCGACGCCGCCGCCTACCAGCACAGCGCCTCCGCCCACAAGTGTCCCTCCGACCAGCACCGGCGATCACATTTTCTACGGCACGGGTAGCGCGGATGTGCTTCGCGGCACCGCTGGCGCGGACACGATGATGGGCCGCGGCTACAACGACACCTACTATGTCAACAACGCCGGCGACAAGGTGGTGGAACTGCGGCACAGCGGCAACGACAGCGTGCTGGCATCGGTGAGCTACGCGCTGTCGGCCGGCTCGCAGGTCGAGCATCTTGCGACCACCAGCAAATTGGGAACTGCCGCCATCAAGCTCACGGGAAACGAATTCGCCCAAACCATCGATGGCAATTCCGGGAGCAACACTATCAACGGCGGTGGCGGGAGAGACGTTCTGACCGGACATGGCGGCAACGACGTCTTTGTCTTCGATTCGGCTCTCAAGGTCGGCAATATCGACAAGGTCACCGATTTCAAAGTGGGCCACGACAAGATCCAACTCGACCACACCGTGTTTGCCGGCCTGCATACAGGCGCCCTTCCCTCTTCGGCGTTTTACGCCGGCAGGGCCGCGCACGACAGCGGCGATCACATCGTCTATAACAGCACGACCGGCGCGCTTTCCTTTGACAGCGACGGCTCGGGCGGCGCACATCAGATCCAATTTGCCACTCTATCGCCACATCTGGCTCTGACGGCGTCCTCGTTCATCGTGACGTGACCGTGGGACGTCAGCCTGAGCAAGATGGTCTGACGTTCTTGAATATGGCTGACGGAACCAAGAAGCCCCGCCGAGCTTGTACTTGGTATGAGCGCGCGCGGCATCGAATTCCTGCAGAAATGGGTAGAGGATAAGATCCCACTCTACACCAAGGCCGATCCGGCTCTTGCGGCGAAACTTGCGGACCAAGCAACGGCGGATGCCATCAGAGCGGGAATCCGCCCCGAGGAAATCTCTGAGGAAGTCGGAAGCATGTTGACGACCATGCTCGAAGTGCTCGATCAGCACGATTCGACATGATTGCGCGCTTGGCGGCAGATGCTGCCCGGCTTGGCGCCAAATGCATAAATGTGTCATGGATCATAGGTCATGGGCCAGCCTAGGCAGCATGACCAACATGCTCTCCCAGAACGCGCGCGACGACCCCGTCCACGTCGTGAGGTTCAGCACCATTGACTTGTATCAACGGCCATCGGTCCTGGCGCAGGCACTCGCCGACCTCTCTTGAGATTTCGGCCTGCCTTAATCCTTTGTCCACGCCAAGTTCGAACAGCATAACCTCGAGGAGCGGTTGCTGCGCATGCCTATCCACAAGACGGCGGCGTAACGTTTCCTGGGGCGCGTCGAGTTGCACAACGAGATCCGGCCGCGGCAGGAACGCCAGGCACTCGCGGACCGCGTCGAGGCTTGGAGTTCTAGCCAGCACACCCAGCGCACACAAAGCCTGAATCATGCCCTCTTCGAAGATGAAGCAACCGGGCGACTCCCGCGCTTGGCGCCAGGACTGGCACAGTTGGGCGATGTCGACCTTCATTCGCCATGACCACACGCGGCTTCGAAGAGGGATCGATGCCAGAAGCCGGGCCGCGACACTGTCCTTTGGCAAGGTCGACAGCAAGATAGGACCGGATGTGGCAATCTTTTTGCCAATTCTTCCTATGCCATGGCGGATTTCCGGAGCGTCATCCTGAGCCGATCCAGGTTCAATCAGGCGATACCCATTTACTGTCTTCACATTGATGCCGTGTCTCGCCAGCCCTTGGCAGAGGCCGCGAAGCAGCGTGGTTTTACCCGCGCCAGGCGGCCCAAACAACTCGATGATCATATGCTCAAGCGTCTCCGAACGAGCAGTCATTCCCCTACGGATCAAGCTTAGCCGGATTTCAGATCACACCAACGTTCATTTGAATGATTGTTCCAGTCAGTGAATCTGGGCACCGAGCCCGGATTCTAGCGGAGATGCCGATCGCTCCGTTCGCCTGGGCAAGCCGTCTTGCGCTCGACGGAGCTTGCAAGGAAAAACGACCGGTGCTGGACACAGATGGCAAAACTTCTGAAGGACGCTCGGGAAGCGCTGGCTAGGCAAGATCGAGGCATCATCCGAATGATTGATGAAAAGATCTCCGCGGCGAGCGATGTTCGACCGTCAGCTTGGCGGGGCCCTGAATGTCCTCAGTGTGTTTGCATTCGGAAGTGGCAAATCAAAACCTACAGGTGGATCTGCGACCCACCCGAAAGTGGTCAGTCGTTCCCGAATATGATCTTGACCAAGGGGGGCCAGTCTGGCGCCGTTACCGACAGATGGGTGCCAAATTTGCGGACACTCCAATCTTCGACCACCTTGGAGATGTCGCCAGGCGGTATCCTGACAAGCTCGCAATCAGCGACGGCGCGAACCGCCTGACTTTTTCTGAGCTTTTCCGGGCGGTCGAGACGCTGGCAACTCATATCGCTGCCGTCGTCCCCGAAGGGCAGGCCATCGGCATCCTGCAAGCAAACTCCGCTTGGTATCCTGTGGCGATGTTGGCGACCATGGCGGCGGGACGGCCTTCGGTCCCGCTCAACACAAGAGATCCCGCCTCTCGCATTTTCGATATAGTCAGTGCCGCGGGGCTCGGCGCGATTATAGGCGCCGAAAATGTTCGCCCGGTCGAATTGGCCCAAGAGATCGTCTGGATCGAAATTGCGGCCGCCGTGGCGTCCAACGATCAACACCCAGAACAGCAGCATAAGCCCCCTATGGTTTCGGTCGATGCGCCCGCATTGGTGCTTTACACTTCGGGCAGCACCGGGCGCCCCAAGGGAATCGTCAACAGCCAACGCAGCCTGCTATGGCGGGTCCGGCAATATGTCGATGCGTGCCATATCAGCGCGGATGACGTTTTCCTGCCGCTGACCGGGCCAGCCACGATCGCCGGTTGCCGGGAGATCTTTGCGGCGCTGCTGACGGGCGCCACGTTGCATCTTCTCGAAGTGGAGGCTGTCGGCCTGCGCGCTACGCGCGCTCGATTGCAGTCCGAAGGTGTGACGATCGCCTATCTTGTGCCGGCACTGCTTCGAGCCCTCCTGGCTGAGGCGCCCGCCGACGCTTCCTGGCCGCTCAGAGTGGCCCGGATCGGTGGGGAGAAAGTGTCATGGATGGACATCGCTTTGCTGCGCAAAGCCGTTTCGGACCAGTGTCTGATCCAGATCGGCTACTCATCGACTGAAACCATCGGTTCGCAATGGTTCTTGCCGCCTGACTGGCCCGAGCAAGACGCGTCGGTTCCCGTCGGCAGGCTGCTCCCTGGTATGACATTCGCTATCGTCGACGAAGCGGAGCGCAATGTAGGGCCAGGCGAAAGTGGAGAGCTTCTGATCAAAAGCCGCTATGTCCTGCTTGGTCATTGGGAGAACGGTGTGGTCGTTCCCGCGCAGCCGGACCCCGACGATCCCGAGGCTCGGCTTTTTTCGACCGGGGACCTCGTTCGGCTCGACGATGATGGCATCTTGAGGATCGTCGGCCGCAAAGGGCGCCAGATCAAGATCAATGGTCGACGCATCGAGCCCGCCGAACTCGAACGGGTCTTGCGTTGCGCGCCTTCGGTGGCGGATGCCGTGGTGATGGTAACGGCCGCGCAGGAACTCATCGCCTTCGCGGTTCCCCAGCGCTTCGCAGGCGGCGCTTTTGCAGACGACCTTCGCCAGCTCCTCAGAATGACCTTGCCGGCACCATTGCGTCCCTTGCGATTGCACCCCGTTGACGCAATCCCACGCCTGTCGGGAGGTAAGGTCGATTTGGCAACACTGGCCGAGATAGATCGTTCGCACGGAAGGAGGGCGCGAGTCGCCCGGTCGTCCACTCTCGATGCTCCGCCCGCCGGAGGAGCAAAGGACACACGTCAAATAGTGCAGCACGCGTGGACGCAGGTTCTCAACACAGGCACTGCCACGGGAAACTGGGATGATGCTGGAGGAGATTCGCTGCAGCTGCTGCACTGCGTGATGGCGATCGAAAACGCCATCGGGCAAGAGCTGGGCCTCGAAGCATTCACCGTCGGCATGAGCTTGGACGAGATGGTTGAGGCGGTCGTCTCTGCACGGTCGGGCGAAGGGCGCGAAAAGAAGCACCACCCCCCGGTTCTTTTCCTGTTTCCAGGGTCCGTTGGCTATGGTCCGAGCCTGGCTGCGTTCGCAGCCGCCATAGGGAAAGTCGCCCGTGTAAACCCGATCCGATATCCGAGCCTTGCGGCGATACTGGACGGACACAACACCCTCAGCGCCATGGCTGGCGCCGCACTCGAGCAGATAAGCCGCATCCAACCTGCGGGCCCCGTGCGACTTCTCGGCCATTCTCTGGGTGGCGCGGTTGCATTCGAGGTTGCCGCACGGCTCATGAAGGCCGGGCGAACGGTGCGGTTCCTGGGCATCCTCGACACGAGCCTTCTGGACGAGCCGAGCAACCATTGGGAGACACTTACCCGTACGTTCTATCGTATTCGCACCAACCGCATATCCGCGCATCGGATGGCTTGCAGAGCCCTTGCGAAGATCACCGTCGCCGTGGGCGGCGAAGCGCGTCTGGCCAGGATTCTGGACAGATTTGCCAATGGAGAGTTCAACCCGACGATCTTCAGGACCAAACTGGAACTGCAGGAGGTTTTAAGGGCGAAGTCATTCTTCCAATGGCTTGAGGCACCGAAACCGGCTCTGCCCCTCTCCGGTACCTTGTTCCGATGTCGCAGGGAGGGAATGCCGCGGGCCTTGGGCTGGGACAGCGTCTTGGCACACCTGGACGTCATTTCGATCACGGGCAGCCACATCGACCTTGTCGTCGAACCAAACCTTGCCACCAACCGTCCGCTTATCGAGACGGCCATCGTGCAGACCTATTCCCCCGCCGAATCTCGCAAAAGGGAGGACTTGTCATCGACATAATTCCGGAATTCAGCAAGGACATGCTGACGCTCGATGCCCGCGCGGAGGTCGATCGCATCGTTGACACCTTGCGCACTCAGGTTCTCGGCACCCTGCATCGTCGCGGCGTGGTTGTCGGTCTTTCCGGCGGTATCGACAGCTCCGTCGTCGCGACCTTGTGCATGCGCGCGTTCGGGAAAGACAAGGTCCTGGGACTGTTCATGCCGGAGCGGGATTCTTCCGGCGACTCCCTGAGACTTGGCCGCCGCGTCGCGGCACAGCTTGGCATTGAAAGCGTCCTTGAGGACATAGCACCGGCACTGGAGGCCATTGGGGCCTACCGCCGGCAGATCGATGCGATCCAGACCGTCGTTCCCGACTATGGGGAAGGGTGGAAATGCAAGCTGGTGATCGCGTCGGTTCTGGAGAGCAGCGGGCTCAATATAACCCGCCTCACGGTCCAGGATCCGCAGGGTAAAGTAGATACCGTGCGTCTGCCGCCAGCTGCCTATCTGCAGATCGTTGCTGCGACAAACTACAAGCAGCGCCTGCGCAAGATGACGGAATACTATCACGCCGACCGCCTCAAATACGCGGTTGTCGGCACTCCAAATCGCCTCGAGTACGACCAGGGCTTTTTCGTCAAGCAGGGCGACGGAGCCGCCGACGTGATGCCGATCGTTCACCTTTACAAAACCCAGGTTTATCAACTCGCGGAATATCTCGAGGTGGATGATGAAATCCGGCAGCGGCCACCGACCACCGACACCTTTTCCATGACCCAAAGCCAGGAAGAATTCTATTTCGCGCTGCCCTATCACCTGATGGATCTATGCCTCTACGGCCTGAACCACGGGGTCGCCAGCAATGAGCTCGCGGCGGTTGCTGGCCTCACCGAGCCCCAGCTTCAGAAAGTGTTCAAGGACATCGAAGCGAAACGAAGGGCGGCCCACTATCTTCACGCGCGGCCTTTGCTGTCCGCGGAAGGCGGAGATTGACCGAGCATGTGCGGCATCGCTGGAATCGTGGCGCTGAATGCCACAGCGGCTTCTCCTTCGCGGCAGGCGCTGATGCAGATGATGGGCGCGCTGGCGCATCGCGGCCCCGACGGGCGCGGTCTCTACCGGGACAGACGCGCGGGGCTGGCGCATGTGCGCCTGTCCATCGTCGATCTTTCCAGTGGCCAGCAACCGATGGCGGACACAGGCGATACGACGTGGATCGTGTTCAACGGCGAGATATTCAACTACGTCGAATTGCGTGAAAAACTCACGGCGCTCGGCCACCGCTTCCGAACCCGCAGCGACACGGAGGTCGCGCTACACGCCTATCGTGAGTGGGGAGAAACGGCCTTCGAGCGGATGAACGGCCAATGGGCAATTGCGATCTGGGATTCAGTGGCCAATCGTCTTATATTGTCGCGCGACCGCTTCGGCATTTGCCCGCTGTATTTCAGCGAGCATGCGCACCGGCTTTATTTCGCCAGCGAAGTGAAAGCCATTTTCGCGGCCGATCGAACCATACCTCGCGCCCTTGATCCAGCCGGCATCGATCAGACGTTCACGCTCTGGACGGTCGTTCCGCCGCAAGGAGTTTTCCACGGAATCAACGAACTCGAGCCGGGTCGTGTCCGCATCTATCAGGATGGCACCGTTCGTGAGCGGATTTTTTGGCAGCCTTCCTATCCCGACAATTTCGGATCGCGGCAGGGCGAGTTCCCCGGGTCCTCCAACGACGCGGTGGACCGCGTGTCTAGCGCTCTTGAGGCCGCGACGGCGCTCAGAATGGTGCGCGCCGACGTGCCTGTCGGGTGCTACCTCTCCGGAGGGCTGGACAGTTCGCTTGTGGCCTCGCTCGCGAGGCGCTTCGCGGGCGATCGCTTCCAAACCTTCTCCTTGCGTTTTGCCGACGCCGAATATGACGAGACCCGCTTCCAGCGAATGGTTGCCGAGGCGACCGGCAGTGAGCACCATGAAGTGGTCGTTTCGCGCAGAGATATAGCCGGAATCTTTCCGGAGGTAATCCGACACACCGAACGCCCGATACTGAGGACTGCCCCGGCGCCACTCTTCCTGCTCTCGCGCCTAGTGCGCGAGCGTGGAATCAAGGTCGTGCTGACCGGCGAAGGCGCTGACGAAATGTTCGCCGGCTACGACCTGTTCCGCGAAGGCAAGGTCCGCCGCTTCTGGGGGCGCCACCCGACTTCGACACGACGCTCTCGGCTCCTGGAACGCCTTTACCCCTATCTCACCCGCTCGCCGGTGCAACAGCAGGCGATGGCGCGTCAGTTCTTCGGGCGAAATATTCAGGCTTACGACGCGCCGGGCTTTGCTCATGAAACCCGCTGGCAAACCACCAGGGCCATCAAGCGCTTGTTTACGGCCGATATGCGGGCTCGAACGCAGGGCCGCGACGCCGTGTCCGAGTTGCTCGCCCGTCTGCCCGCGCAGTTTGCCCGTTGGAGTCCCCTTGCGCAGGACCAGTATCTCGAGGTGCAAACACTGATGTCGGGCTATCTGCTCTCCTCGCAAGGCGACAGGATGCTGATGGCTCACTCCGTCGAGGGGCGCTTCCCGTTCCTGGACGATGAACTTGTGAGGCTCGCGAATTCGCTGCCGCCCTCCTTCAAACTCCGCGGCCTCGACGAAAAGCACGTGCTGAAGCGCATGGCGGCACCCATCCTGCCCTCCGAGATCGTAGCCCGCAAGAAGCAGCCCTTCCGCGCGCCCAACGCGCTTTGCTTCGTCGGCGCAGACGCTCCGGATTACGCTCGCGAGGCGGTTTCGCAGAAGGCCCTGCGCGAGGCGAATGTCTTCGATCCAAAGGGGGTCACGCACCTGCTTGCCAAATGCCAGGCCAGAACTGGCGATGGCGACCTGTCCAATGCCGACAACATGGCGCTGGTCGGCGTGTTGTCGACCCAACTTCTTCATCAGCAGTTCGTCGCGGGTTGTCCCAGTGCAACGCTCGAATGCACGCTCAGCGTCGACGTCGACTGCGAACATCGGGAAGAGCGCCTGTATGTTGCATGATGCCGTACCATTGCTGCATGACTACCTCGCCCATTCCGCCGTCCGACACGGAAGTAAGGTGGCGCTGGTGTGCAACAGGCAGCGTGTCACCTACCTCGAACTCGAAACGCGAGCCAACGCGATCGCCTGGGACCTGTCCGCATCCGGAGTCGTTCGCGGTGATCGCGTGATGATCTTCGCCGACAACACCGTCGAGACGGTGGTTAGCTTCTGGGCGGTGCTAAAGGCGAATGCGGTGGTGTGCATCGTCAACCCGCTCACCAAGAGCGACAAGCTCGATTATCTGCTCAACGACTGCCGGCCGACGGCGCTCATCACGGACGGCCATCTGCAAGCGATCTTCCGCGAGCCGGCGCGCGGCTGCCCGTCACTTCTGCGGGTGATCGTATCGGGACCGATCGACGACGTCGAACTCGCCCAGCTGCCGTTTGCCGTGCGCTGGGACGCCGCCCTCGCCAATGGCGCGGATACGCCGCCGGCACGGCAGTGCATCGATGTTGATCTGGCAGCCATCATCTACACGTCCGGGTCGACGGGCGAACCCAAGGGCGTGATGCTGACGCACAGAAACATGATGGCCGCGTGCGCGTCTGTCGCTTCCTACCTGGCGATTGCCGAGGACGAGGTGATCCTCAATGTCCTACCCCTCGCCTTCGATTATGGACTGTACCAGATGATCATGGCTTTTCGTACCGGCGCCCGGCTGGTGCTCGAACGCTCGTTCGCTTTCCCGGCACAGATCCTCGGGTTGATCAGGCAGGAGGGAGTTACGGGCTTTCCCGGCGTGCCCACAATCTTTGCCGCACTCTCCGAACTCAGGTCCCTCAAAGACCAGGATTTCTCGAGCATCCGCTACGTCACAAACACTGCGGCAGCCCTACCCCTCAAGCATATTTTCATGCTTCGCGAGCTGTTTTCGGGTGCACGCATCTATTCGATGTACGGTCTCACCGAATGCAAACGTTGCACCTATTTGCCGCCAGAGGACCTCGAGCGAAAGCCATTGAGCGTAGGGATCGCAATCCCGAATACGGAGATGTGGATCGTTGACGAGCATGACAGGCGGATAGGCCCAGGCGTTGTCGGCCAACTCGTCATTCGCGGCGCAACGGTGATGAACGGGTATTGGGGCAAGCCCGAGGCAACGGCCAGGAAACTCAAACCCGGCCCGCTGCCCGGCGAGCAGGTCCTATACACCGGCGACTACTGCCGGATGGATACGGAGGGTTACCTCTACTTCGTTGGCCGTGGGGATGAGATCATAAAGTCGCGAGGCGAGAAGGTTGCGCCAAGGGAAGTGGAAAATGTACTGATGGACATTCCAGGAGTCCGAGAAGCGGCTGTCATAGGTGTTCCCGACGAGCTCCTCGGGCAAGCGGTGAAAGCTTTTGTGGTGATGGAGCATGGAAGAGCCATTGGCGAAAGGGAACTGCAGAAGGAGTGCCAGAAGCGTCTGGAAAACTTCATGGTCCCGAAATCCATCGTCGTTGTGGCGAACCTGCCGATGACGGACACGGGAAAACTCAAGAAAACGGCGCTGTCATGATACGGGGCCAGAACCAAGTCGCTGATTTAATGGTGACGCCACGGAGGACGAATTCATGTTGACCATCAAGGAACGCACCGGAATCTACAGCGAGCAGATTCGTAGTTTCTTGGTTTCGAATTTCTACGTCAGCGACGTCAAGGCATTGCTGGATGACGCATCCTTGCTCGATCAAGGCATTGTCGACTCGACGGGTGTGCTTGAGATTATCGGCTTCATCGAGGAGACCTTTGGCATTACCGTCGAGGATAGCGAACTTCTGCCTGAAAACCTCGATTCCATCCAGGGGATCGAGCAATACATCATCCGCAAAATGAACTGATGGGTAAGCGTAACGCCCAGAGCAGCCCCGTATTTGGTCTGATTGTCGCAGGATTCATGCCTGCGTCTTGACTTGCCCCAGAACCACCCGGCCCTCGCCCGCTTCGTTCGAGACCGAACGGATGTTCTCGAATGCCTTGCTGCGTTCCAGCAGACCCGCTACCTGTCGGTCTTGGCCAAGCCCGACCTCGAAGAGCAGGATGCCGCCACGCCGCAGGTATCGCGGTGCGTCTTTCAGTACGCGCATATGAATGCTCAGGCCGTAAGGGCCGGCTGCAAACGCCTCGCGCGGCTCAAGCTCGATCAGATGGGCGCGGTCGCCCTCGAGCCGCTTTTCAGAAATGTAAGGCGGATTGCAGACGATTACGTCGATAGTTCCGTCTAACCCAAGGCCGATGAGAGAGTCGAACAAGTCGCCCTGAAGCACCGAAAGACGCTCAGCCATGCCGTGATGTGAGGTGTTGCGGCGTGCCGTTTCGACGCATTCATCGGTGAGATCGCTTGCCCAGACAAGGGCGCTGGGCACATGGTAGGCGATCGCGCACGCCAGATTCCCAGTGCCGCAGCACATATCAACTATGCGCGGAGCCGGCAGGTTCATCTGATGCAACACACCAAGCGCGGTCTTGCCGAGCAACTCGGTCTCAGGTCTGGGGACGAGCGCACCGGGCGAAACCAGCAGTTCAAGTCCCATGAACATGGCGCGGCCGGCGCCATAGGCATCAGCTACACTGAACTCTTTGCTCATGGCCGACCCCATCGCTTGATCTCCCCAGTATAGATCTGCGGCGCTCATGCGCCAGCCAAACCTGCTCCGAAATCATGAATTCTCAAGCCTTTCCTTCGAAAAACTGCAGGCACAAACTCGGTGCATCGCACTTCTGACGCTCATTGACCGATTGCAATCTCAGGTCGCCAAAGATGGAGAGAGAGGTGCTGCTCATGCTTTGAAGAGCCAATGGCGCGGTACGGCGGCTTTTAGATTTTGTGGATCGTGGAGAGGGGTAAACGCCTATCCAACTCTGATGGAGCGGAGGCGCGGACCGCAGCTCCATTGACGCGCTAATCTTCGGCTCCGGTAATTCAGCAAGTGGTCGGTGGAAGCGCCTCCGCTCCAGCATCAGCCTCACCTTGCTGCATGGAGAGGTTACCTATAGGTTTGCGGACATGTCGAAACAACTGTCCGAAGGTCTCGGATCGACATCTCATTTCCGGTCAATCGCAGAGAGGGGCCGTGAGCGAAAGCGTGAGTGTTCTGATTGTTGAGGATCAATGGCTAGTCGCGCAGGACACTGCCGCGCGGCTGCGTCGCGCCGGTTATCAGGTGGTCGGACCTGTGCCGTCGGTATCCGCCGCTCTGCGTCTTGTCGAATCGGACAAGATTGACGTGGCGTTGCTAGACATCCAGCTGAACGGTGAAACGGGTCTGCCGGTGGCGAGGATATTGCAGGCGCGAGGCATCCCCTTTGCCTTCTTGTCGGGATTTGGCCCCGCCGACGTTCCCGCGGCTTTCCGCGACTGCAGATTCCTGCCGAAGCCGGCAACCGATGCTGTCATCCTTGCTGCTGTCAGCGAGTTGGCGTCCCTGCGCACAGCTTCGCGCTGACATTCGCTCCGCCGCATTATTACCGGAGTTGCGCCCTGGCGACCTGGTAGGCCGGACGAGGTCAGTCTCACAAAGGGCAACATTGGCGCTTTGGCCATGAGGACGGCGGACTACGACCGGCGAGGACGGAAATTCAGCGTTCAAAAAGCATCCGCCGGGGTTCCACTTCTCGGCCTGTTGGCGGCGATTTGGACTTAGGTCCGATCCCGGTCGCCAGAGGTCGGATTGCGGAACATCTGCCAAGGACCCACGTTCGGGGTTTGAGCACGGAGGTGCCGGCCGATCTCGAAGCGCAAGTTTCACGGGCAACTGTTGGGGAGTGTCGTAGTGCCGATTTCAAACGATATGGGGGACGAGTACCTGGAACTGGAATGTCCAAACTGTTCTCATGTCATCATAAAAAAGGGATCGTGGTTGAAGGTGATATCCAACTTCAACTGCACCCAATGCCATGCAAAAATCAGAATTGGTTATATGACCAAGCTCGCGCTTTTCGAGAAAAAAAGGCAAAGCATGAACCCGGCTGCGCAGTGAGAGTCCTAGCGGCCCGACAGTCGTTTGGGGTGGTGCGTTGAACCGTCGGGCCTGACCGGCCCGATGGCGGGGGAGCCAGGCCGGCTGGGTGAATCGTATATATTAGATCGTGCTTATCAAGCCCAAATACGCGGCGCGACATCGCCTGGTGACGCAACGGTGAACCCCGCGCCCGTATACGCGCTAGCAGGAACGTCGGCGGTCAACATGCCGCTCATTCGTAGAGAGTGCGAACAGCTTCATCAAACAACTCCACCTCGGCTTCAACCTTTTCAGCCGCTTTATCGACCTTGTCGAAACGCTTCAGCATTCGATTGTGGAGCATGGACAAGCGTGCCGCATGGTAGACCACGCTGCGCTTGTAACCTTCAGAGTCGAGTGGTTCGAACAACATTGTCATGGCAGAAATCCTCAATGTTTTTCGTCCTGCAATCCTTCCCTAGTAAACCGCCAGTTAACTCTTTCGTTCCGCTGGTGATGCGAAGGCGCCCGAATGAATAACTCGTTGCGCTGTCTCCAGACTGCACGAGCGTGCTTCGTCTGTCTGAGGTTGGGCCCCAAGGCTTGCGCTTGCCTCGCCTGTTCGGCTCATGCTGCGTCAGTCACGACATCGACGGCCAGCTTCAGTTCAATCGCTTTGGGCGTGAGTTGAATACCGGCGCTGCCAAAAATTGCCGAATGATCATCCTGCTGTGGTGGGACCGCCGAACCCGTCAGGAGCGACGAACCGAGCCGGCTTGGATAGTCGCCCCGCCGCAAGGACGCGAGCGATCGAAGATCACGTCGGCAGGTGCTCTGCCCTCTCTAGGAAGCCGGCGCCGCGCGCACTTACTGAAAAAACCCAAACAGAATAAGAGCGAGAAAGGCAAACAGCAGCGCTGCAGCCGCTAGCAACACACCTTTGTTGGAGCCGCGCCGAGGTTGAGGGTCAGGCACGAGTTTTTTCCGGTTTGGGAGTTCATTCATTGGACATTAATTTGCGGCTGCAAATTAGGTTCCGCTCATGCTTGAATGCCTACAATGCCGCCCCACAGCGCCCTACAGGCGCACGACCTTCGCTAGCCCTAGGCGTATCCGCTGGCCTTCTGCAAAGGACAACGCGAACGATTCCTGATTGAATGACCTGGCAATTTCCTGATCTTTCTCAACCACGCGGACGAACCATTCGCCGCAGGTTTCTGTCACTTCGACGCAAGGCACGGCCTTGCGGAATGGAACCACGTTATCCATCACAGCCGACCTACGAGCAATGGCAACATCGGTCTTGTAAGGCCACCGAATTCGGGATTTCAATGCAAAAGTCGATACGTGATCATGTAATTTACGGGATCAAGTAATTAGTGAGCAGCGGATCGCATTTGAAGTGCGCTAACGATCACCTATGTGCTCACCGAAGCATTGGGGTTCGGCCGACACGGTGATTTTGAACGCCTACGGCAATTCCTTCTCTGAGAAAGTCGCTGACCGGCATGATGGCGCACTGAACCAAGATGGCGGGCATGGGGCCCGGCTGCAAGCTGCATGGACTTCGGAAGACGCTGGGGAAGTACCTGGCCAAGGAGGGCGCGACCTCGAAACAATCGGCAGGCATTCTCGGCCACGACGTCCTGGACCACGTAGAGCTTTACAGCAAGGACGGAGCAGGAGCGGCTCGCCGTGGATGGCATGGCGAAGCTTCTGAAGCGGTTTGTCTAACCCACTGTCTAACCAGGTTGTCTACCCTCGACGCAAAGCCTTGTGCATGAAGGCGACTGGTGGCCCGGAGGGTGTCTAAAAATCCTTGATTTTGTTAGTTTTTTCTTGGGCCAAAATCAGAAATCTTCCCGTATCGTTCCGTATGTTTCCCGTGACGCTATGAAGTCCACTCCAGCTAACCTCGTTTGAGAACGTTCTGAGGCATGCTCTAGAACGGCCGCAGTGGTGCGGGAAGCATTACGAGGTTTTGGACGTACCTGCTGATGCCGTTGCTGCGTTCAAAGTTGCCTTTGCCAAGGGCGTCTATTTTAACAGGCACATCCGCAATCGTTATGCAGTCCGGCTCGCGCCAGGGCGCTGACATCTGGAGACGCCGGGTTTGTGCAGGGATGGCCCGCGCCTGCTTCCGAGCGCGGGCCGACCATGATGAGTGAGGGGCCATCTTGGTCACCGGCAGGGACCGCTGAGAACGAGCCGGGTGTGACCGAACAGCCTCGGAGCGGGGATGTTCCCGGCTGACCCAAAAAGGCCAAAGGGCGCAATTAGCACCGACTTAATTAGGTCCGGAAAATTTTAACGAATCGTTGACCGCGCTGTCCCAGAATAGGACGGCGCGGTCAAACCCCAACCTTGGCTGCGCAGGCGGCTTCGGCACTCAGTTCCACCCCCGAGCTGTCGGAGCCGCCACCCACCCCACACTTATACCAGCAATGGTTGAATCAACCGTTACTGCACGTGCTTTCATGGCGCTTCCCTGATCGTTAGACTTTGACGGATCAAACAGAGGATTCACAGATTCGGAGACTCGACCGATGGAAACGATCTTCGATGACGTCGGCAACGGCCTCAGAGCGCCCGCACAGACGCATGGCGCCCTGTATGCGCCTTCGCGCATCGACATGGCCGGCAAGCTGTTCCTTGGCGTCGCCCTGGACCTTGGCTTCGGAATTGGCGATCGCGGGTTATACCCGACCTATCGGTTCGGGCGGTCCGTAGCCAAAGCGTTGTAAAGCACCAAACACGCCAGCAACGAAATGACGCTGCCCAGCAGGTCGCCTAGGGTCGGGCCGAAAAAATAGACAAGATCGAGCGCCAGTACCGCCATCGCTCTCGGACACTGCCGGACATTAACCGTTAGTCGCCGCTAATGTTCCGGTCTGGATAACCTGTTCAATCTTTTGGTTGAACTTGCGCCATTCGCCAACAATCCAAAGTTGGGCGAAGCAATCAAGCTTGCGAATGAATACGCCTCCGGAGACGTCCCCATCGGCCAAGAGGTTTTGAGGCCATCGGAGCGTCGCGGAAAGAAATGATAGAGAGTTGGCGAAAGAGGCGGAACGCTATCCGGTCTGGCAAGCTCGCTCCCACACCACGCAACCTAATCCAAAGTACCGCGAGGAATAGGAATGGCTAAAGTCCGCAAGCGCACCCTGCCCTCCGGTGAAGTTCGCTGGCCGGCAGACTACTTCGATGCCGCTGCAATCGCCGCGCCAAGCAGTTCGACAAGCGCAAGGATGCCGACGGCTATCCGGTAAAGGTGCGACGTGACCTGCAGCTATGATTCGAATCCAGGTTCCCCAGAAAGCGATTTTTCCGTTTGATCATTAGAACATTTCGTGTCAGTCGGACGCACGGTCGGTAATTTTTGTTCCCGTTTCGAGCTTGCGGATGGCGCTTTCGCCGAGCGCCGGATCTCGGTTGAGGAAGGCTGTGGCCGGTGATCGTTGCGATTTCCGGCACCCAGGCCTCGACGAGCGCCAGGCGCGTTACAGCAGTCCCGCGAATGTATTTAGGGTCACTCCGACCACCCCGGCCGAGGCGCAGGCCTTGCGCCACGATGATCGAAAGCCATCTGAGGTCCATGGCACGCCGTCGCTGTTCAAAAGTATCTGCCCGACCTTGTCGCGCAACGCCTCGAGCGCAGCCTTGAGCGGCCCTCCGACGGGAATGACCACACGAGTTCCGGTCTTGGATTGCTGCAGGCGGATCACCTTGCCGTCATACTGCTGTCAAGTGAGCCGCAGCAGGTCGCCCTGGCGCCGGCCGGTCCACAAGGCCAGTGTGAGCGGCAGATGCAGGTGCGCGGGAGCGCTGGCATAGAATGCGGCCTCGTAGGCGGCAGACCAGACGTTAGCCACCCTGGTGCCGCGATAGAGGCGCCCGCCCTTCTCGCAAGGATTGGCTGACACAAGGCCGCGACCGTGTCCCCAGGACAGGATCCTCGCCAGCACCTGCCAGCCATAGTCTGCCTGTTGGCGCGATGCCTTGGCGCGCTCGTCGCGCCACTCCATGAAGATGCCGCGCGTGCGGCGGTCGCTCATGCCCGACAGCGGGAAGTCACCGAATTTCTTTCCGATAACCTTGATCAGCTTGACATAGTCGGCTTGCGTGCGCGGCGCCAGGTCATCCAAATCCGAGCTGGCCTGAAATTCATTCAGCACGGACAGCAGCACGCCCTGGCGCGGCTTGGCCTTGGTCGCGGCGGCAGCTTTGTAGGCTGCGATGAATTCGGGATCTCCAGGCTTGCCAGGCAAGGTGGCCCGCCCTTCCAAGCCCACTAGTAGGTGACGAGGCTGCCGTCGGCGAGTTGTTTGGCGCGGCTGTTCAGCCCCTTAAGACGAACGCGCATGATTTTTTATATACTGGTCGACGGGGTTTTCCGGTTCGCTCGTATGTGTAGCGGCGATGACCACGATCTTGCCCGTCGCCGGATCTATTTCTACCCTGCCAGGCTCCATGTTGCCTTAGCGTGCGCTCTTGATCCGCGCGCAATATCGGCAATTTTGAAGGAGATCAGTGTGCCGGCCATTTTGGATTGCTCCCGCCTTTTCAGCCGCCGCGTTTTCCAAAAGATTCGTGAGGTTTTGGATAACTGCTTGGAGCAGATCCTTGACGGGCAGCCTCATCACCTTCTCGATGCCAATTAAGACTTCCAGGACAATTCGAGCCGGCCTGAGAATGATCGAAACCGGATATTGCTCGCGCCTAATTACCTCTCCTACCGGAGACGATGCATCGAAATCAGACCATCCCTGCCCTTCCTGATCGAAAGACAAGGCCAAGGTGCGGAAATTCGGACTCTTGGGACCTTCTCAGGTTACAGCAACCGACACAGTGAAACGCAATTGTCCATGAGATCGGCCGTTGCTGCTACACATTCCCCTCGCTGAGGCATGCGTTTCTGGAAGGCGGTCCGCAGCCGGTTCCGTGCACGTTTTATTTTGACTGTTAACTGTCACGCTAGTCGAATGTTGACGACTCCCCCTCGGAAGAGTTAATAATCGCCTAATATAAGCATTTTCTTAAAAACATGATCGGCAGCCGACGAGTTTGCCGACGCAATGGGGAGACGCAGCGCGACGACCAATCTCGTCGCAACATCATCATCATCATCAACATCGAGCCGCCATCCGTAAACGGTACTGCTGAGTCAGCCGTTCGCAAGGCGTAACATAGCGGCGGTTTGGTGGGCTGACGAAGTCTACGAGTTTTGATAGCGAGTGCTTTGTCTTTTCAGTGCGGTCGGTAAACGGATGTGGGGGCATCTGTGTATGAGTAAGGGGGTTATAATGGCTGCTTCTCAAATCATAAACGCCGACGGAATGTCGACGTTGCTTCCCGATACGCCACAGGGCGGAGACTATACCTACCGCTTAGCCGAAAATGCGCCCGTCCCCATTTCCACCGTTCTGACCATTATATCTCTCGATGGGTCGAGTTGCGATCTGGCCGAAATCACACTTGCTCTCCAAATGATGAGTTTTCCGCCTCGACCGATCCGAAGAAGCCCGCTGTTGCCTGCGCAGATTCAGCAGGCATCAAGCTGTGTTTGCCGGACTCGCGAGCGTGGGCGTTTGGCATTGGTACACATGCCATTGGTCTGGATGCGAACTCATTTGGTCCGGCGCTCTCGCCCAGGATCAAGCCGTTTGTTGGCGAAGGCGAACTTGCCCTCATAGGTTCACAATTTTTGAGCGACGCCGCTGCAAGCGGCAGGTCAATGTCGGCACTTCTCGATCGACAAGAACAACTAGCGAGATAGGGGACGGGGTATGGCAACGGCAACTGGTACAAGCGGCAACGACAATCTGGTCGGCGGTAGCGGTGTAGACATACTGTCGGGGGGCGCTGGAGACGATCGCCTGAATGGCGGATCGGGTGATGACATCCTCAATGGCGGTAGCGGTTTCGATACTGTTCTCGGCGGATCAGGGACGGACACGCTGATCTATAAGGCCTATGAAAATCAGTACCGCCTTGGCAGCACATTCACAAGTTCCACCCAGACGGTGACAGGCGGGACGCTGTATTCTGGAACAGACCAGACCACCAATGGCATCGTGCCTACTCAAACGTTGCTGGGCGGGACCACTTTTTCGGGTTATGATTCGTATGACGGCGGAAACGGCGCGGCGCAGCTCGGTAAGACTGGATCCACACCCGACGTCGACACTATGCAGATTTGGCTGAGCGCAGCTCAGTTCAGCGACTCGGCCATTGCGGCAGAGATCGCTTACGTCAAAAACGTTTGGCTTCCCGCACACATCAGCGCGCAAACTGGCCAGGCTGATAGCTCTGTCTACACCTTCAAGACGCTCGATCTTAAAATCACCGGTATTGAGCAGATTGTAGTTCTCAACGAGCAAGGAACAACAAATCACGCACCCTCGACGCCGACTGACAGCGACGGTGCCGTCGGCGGCAGTGTTTCGGAAGGCGCTGCCAATGGCACCACGGTCGGGATCACGGCGATTGCAACCGATGCTGACGGCGACACGGTCACCTACAGCCTAACCGACAATGCCGGCGGCCGGTTTGGGATCAATGCCACCACCGGCGTGGTGACGGTGGCCAACGCCTCGCTACTCAACTACGAGACGGCGACCAGCCATACGATTACGGTACAGGCGAACGATGGCCACGGCGGGATAACTACCCAGAGCTTCACCATTGCGGTGACCGACGTGGCACCCTCGACGCCGACGGACGGCAACGCCGGGGCCAACACCGTTGCAGAGGGTGCGACCGCAGGCACGCTGGTCGGGGTGACGGCCTCGTCAAGCGACGTCCATGGCGGCACGGTGACGTACTCGCTGAGCGACGATGCCGGCGGGCGGTTCCAAATCAACTCGACCACCGGCGTGGTGAGCGTGAGCGCCGCGGGCGCCGGCACGATCGATTTCGAGAGCAGTGGCGGCAGTTACACAATCAAGGCGGTTGCCAGTGACGGGACCCTGACCAGCTCGCAGACCTTCACCATCAATGTGACCGACGTTGCGCCGACGCAGCCGACCGACGGCAATGGCGCGGCCAACACGGTTTCGGAAGGCGTCGCCAACGGGGCGACGGTCGGCATCACGGCGACCTCGACCGA